>JAFVUY010000201.1 GCA_017502465.1 Bacilli bacterium
ATATAAGTGAAGTCCTATTTTCAACATGAATACTTACATTGTTTTTTATGAATTTAAACTTATTATTTAAAGTATTGTATAGCAATAAATTGTTATTGCTGGAATCTAAATAGGTAAAGGGATATAATTGAATCAATAACATTTTATTATAGTTTTGAATTGACAATATCATTCATTTCTTTTATAGCTTGTTCTTTGGGACATATACACAAACCTTTATTTATTTCATCATGGCTGGAAAAATAACATTTAGGACAGGAGAAACATTTATAGCAATCTGTGCATTGATTCCTATAGATTTCAATAATGTCATGATAATATTTGTTGATTCTTTTTAAATAAATGGTGAATCCTTTATTAGTTATTTTCCCAAATTTAAATTTTCGAGATGATTTTTCGCATAATAAAATGTCTCCATTTACAGTTATAAATATTCTATTCTGGAATAGAAAACAACTTCCTCCAGGGTATATATATTGTTCTTCTTTAAATAGTTCATTTAAATTTTTAGGAACTCTGTTTCTACCCCATGAATAAATTGTATCATTTGGATTCGAGAATAAGGATTTATAAAGTTCTGGATAATCAAGTTTGAAGTTCTCTAACTCTTTTTCATTATATTGATGTTGTGTGTTTATTTCAGAAAATTTTTTAGACCTCTTCTTTGTTCCGGATATTGATAGGTATGAAAAGATTGGTTCTTTTTTATATTGAGAAAAAAAGTGGCAGGCATCGATACAGTTACTCTTGTTATGTAATACAGTTGAAAATGAGATGTTTTTCTCAAAAAAAATAGGATGTTTTTTTTGTATGAAATCAATATTCTTTTTTACTGTTTCAAAACTTTGTTTGCCATTTTTGAAAATACGATATTGATTATTTGCTTTATTACCATCAAGACTTATGCATATATCAAAGTCATGCATTATTAGATAATCAATGTGTTTATCTAATAATACGGCATTGGTTGTCATTGCAAATTTTATATTAACATTAGGAAGAATAGAACATGCAATTTCTACGCATTCTTTAATCGTATCAAATTGAATTAATGGTTCTCCCCCATAAAAAGATATTCGTAAATCGGTTATTATTTGATTGTTTGCTTTTAAGTACAGAATTTTTTTTAAGAAATCTGTAATTCTATTTTTGTCTCCAATTTGATTATGTTGCGTTTTTAGATATAACTTCCCATAACAACAATAAATACAATTTAAATTGCACAATTCTGTTATTTCAAGGGTGATATGCTGAGTCCTAATTATACTCTCTATGACATTCTTTCTTTGGAATTCAGGATATATATAAAGTTTTTTATTGTTTATGGTGTTAATAGTAGAAAGAACATGAAAAATATTATTGTTTTTATCAGATTTTGGATATAGAGATGTTGATTTGTTTATTCTTTCTAATAATCTATTATTATCACAATTCTTAAATTCGTGATAAGCCTTTTCATCCACAGTAAATAGATACTTGTTTAGACAGTCATACAAATAATAATTGTTATTATAGTGTATGGGAATATATTTATTTTTCATAATCATTAAATATCAGAGAATGTTTATAACACTCTCTGATATAATTAATTGTTAAAGCACATGATTTTTTATGTCCTTAGTTACTTCATTAGCGCTAGTTTTAGCATCGCCGCCGCATTTGGCTGTACATCCTGTTGCTTCACTTTCTTGACCGCCTTTGATCTTGTCCATTTCTTTTTCCTTTAATTTTGATGCAATGATTGTAGATAAATTTACTTTTACCATAATAAGTGTTTTTTATAATTAATATAATAGTTTGTTGATAATACAATTTTTTATATAGTTTGTTGCGTTCAAGTCATTACTTCTTAATTTCATTATCGGGTATTTTAAATATAAGTAAGACTCCATATAAATCTTGTTTATTTGACTTAAAACTGACATAAAGTTATAGGGTATAAAGTTTTCATGCAAGAAGAAAAGTTTGACAGATATGTTTTTATCTCATTGATAATTAGATATATAAAATTTATTAAGTAGTTTTTATTAAATATCCATTTAAAAGTTTGACTTTCACGAATAAAGACTACCTTACTTAGTTCATTTTGGCATATTTATAAGTTCATTAGTGTCCAATGAAAATTAGGGACTAGTTAAACATTAAATGTTAATGCTTCTATTTTTTGAACATTATGTATCAATTTAACTTTTAGTCTATTCGCTAAAAAATGTAATATCACTGATTAATTTTATATGAAATATTTTTCTATTATATAGAAACTCTCATAGCTTATATAAAAGATAATAATTATTTGTACTTACTTCATGTAAACCTCATTTATTGTATATTGGAAAGAATATTAAGTTTGTTTATAAGTTGAAAACACTTGATTGATAGTTTATATTTATGGGCTTATAAAAATAATATTTGCCTTTTACGGATACTCTTTCATTTGTTGAAGTGTTCTGATAATTTATTCGATACGTAAGAGTTAATTTCATAATAGTAATTTCTCCTTTTACTTCTAAATATTTATGAGGCGGAACTGTGAATTTTGGAGACAGTTCATATAAATTAGATATGATCGTTTTCTTTTCTGTATAGGTGTATTTATTGATTGAGTTTTCAATAGTTCCGTCATACCAAATGTTTATAGCTATGTTGGTGTATATACTATCTTTTAAATAGACTTTTTTTTCTGGTACGAAATGATAAAATTCTTGGTAATTATTGTATATGTTGTAACGTGGGGCTATAATATCTTTATCAGTATTGTTGTAGACCAATATTGTTTTTAGATTTTCTTTATTGTAGGAGATTCCATCATTTTCTTCTAAAAAGAATTCAATATTTTCCCATTTGTAAATGTTTTCATCTTCCTGATTGCATGCAATTAGGAGAATTGAAGAAAATATAATGCTTCCTATAAGGATATAATTTTTAAGTTTCATATAATTAATATATTTACAGTAATAGATATTAATGATATGGGGGTATCATCATTCTTTTGATATCCCCCATATGCTATATTAGAAATTTTTGCAACCTAATAGTATTTCTTTTTTACTTAATGGTTTAATTTCCATATTCTTTGCATTCAATATAGTTCCGAGTGGATATGTTTCCAAAACCACTTTATTATCAGTATATCCAACACCTTCATAAATACCTTTTACTCTTATTGCTATATTATCTTTATTTTTTAAATGTAAAGTATAGGGAATTCTTAGTCGGTGTCTATACCCTAAATATGACATTTTAGTAATAACTCCCGCTTCTGCTGTAAATTCAATCTCATCCTGAATTCTAGTCGTTTTTGACGTTGATTCAACATATTCTGTTTCAGTTATATATTCTGGGCCAAATTCAAAACCGGTTCCTAATGATATAATTTTGAATAATTTAATTGATAAGCTTGGTTTTACTTTTTTGGTTGTGGTGACTTTTTGGTATTCTCGAAAATAGATACTATCATTATATGTCTTGTCTATAGTTGCAGTCCATATCATGTCTTTATTGGACTTGTTTTCTGCAGTTCTTACTGCAAATTCGACATCATCAGAACTGATAATGCTTGCACCAGCCATTGTGGTAGATATTGAATCAATTTCCCAAATACCTTCCGGTATAAGGGTAAAATGTTGACTTATGTTTTTATCTGTTTGTGAGAAGTATAAATTGCCATTGCCAGCAGATAATGAATAATAAAAAATGTCCCAATAATTATTCCCGTTACTTCCTAATATATCTTGGTTTTCCAATATTAAAGCATTACCGTCACTAGATTTTGCAAAATCCCAAGAGAAACCATATAAACTTGTAGTACTTGCTGATTTTGCGTAAAGAACATATCTGTTAGGGTCGCTTGAATATGATCCGATACCAATAGGTGCATGTTCACTCTCGTCGCAGCATGTGTAGATTAAATAAGGAATACCTGATGCCGCTGGTAATATTTTAATATAAAACAATTGGTCCACGTTTCCTTCATTATATGTAGCAAGTTTTATCTCTTTTCCTTTTCCATAATTCTGGAGAGTGTTTTTATTGCCTGAATTAGCGGCTCTAATTCGTAATTTGACACCATCTAAACTATGAAGCTCATCGGAAAGTTCAGAATCATATTCTAAATTATATGTTTCTGGTTTTTCAGGAAAATTGTCAGGGTTTAAGGGATAAATAATCGAATCATTATCCATTGCTAAGGTTCTGCTTTCTACTCTTGTTTGAACTGTTGTGAATGTCTCAAATGTAGATTCTTTTTGGCAGGCTGTAAATGTAACAAGAATACAGCCAATAGTAATAAAATGTTTTAAATTCATAATGTTTTTTTTAAATGTTGCTTACTCTTTTAGCTTTTCAGCATACGCTCCTTTATTCAGATGGTCTGGTTATTAACTAGTTAATTTTATCCATATATACAATTGCTCTCGCTTTGAAACTAATGCTATTGTTTAAGCCTTTCAGTATCAAATTCTTTTTTTCCCTTATTTATTTTCCCACCAAAGCTGTATAAAAATTTCACACCTATACTTCTGTTGTATTTACCCATGTCAAGTTTTATGTTTTGACCGGAATAATGATTGTGTACTTTCATGCGAGCTGAATCAAATATATCTGAACAGAACAGGCTAATGTTAGCTTTGTTTTTCAAAATTTTCCACTGCATAGATGTGTTCATTACAAATATAGGTTTTGTATCATTGGCTCCAGAAATCATTGATGACCGATACATGACATCAAAATTAAACTTGAGTTTGGAATTAAGTTTTATGTTGTTTTGACATGTTATCATATATGCCCATTTCTTCCGATTGAATGGAATATCCCAATAGTTGTCATTCCTAATTCTATCATTTAATAAT
Source organism: Bacilli bacterium (assembly GCA_017502465.1). Lineage (GTDB taxonomy): Bacteria > Bacillota_I > Bacilli_A > RFN20 > CAG-826 > RGIG5418. The sequence continues at coordinate 4,848 of JAFVUY010000201.1, forward strand.
GAAGCATTGATTTCTGAAGTAATGTGATTCCCGATATCAAATGGAATACTGAAGCTCATACCCCATGTTTTATAATAGTTCCAATTTTGTGTTTTATATATAAGGGCTAATCTGTCTTTGGATTGGTACATATCCATGGAAAAATAATCAGAAGTATTTTCATAGAATAGAGACAGCATATATTTCTGTTTGAATAAATAGTTTGCATTGACGCTATATATGGTGGCAGGTTGTAATCCTATAGTTGTTTGTAACTCTTCATAAGCATTCATATATGTCGTGCTATTCATCATGTCCCAATAAGCTGGGTAATCCTTCTTAGTAGACAAACCAAGCATTATGGTGTGATTTTCAGTCGGATTATAGGTTATGTTGGCTTGCGGATAAATGCTCCACTGGTTATAATCGCCTATTGAATAATATTCTGCAATGGCTGATAATGAAAGGGACAATCCTGAGTCAAACTCCTTATCAACTCCAACATAAAGATTCGTTGTTTGTTCACAAAGTCTTGAATGGGCGCTTTTTGCATCAGAATTTCCCTCTATATTCGTAAATATTTGGCTATTATAGTTCTCTGTGTATTGATAGTTTCCACCATATTTGAAAATCCAGTTATTGTTTAATTCGTGGATTTGGTCAATGTAAAAGGATACTTTTCGAATTTGTTGTTTGGTTGTATAATCTAATAAGTATAGATTGTTTGTATTGATTTTACCTTCCAATGTATTCAAGGCTTCTAAATTATAAAAAGTGTAATCAATTCCCAGATCAAGTCCAAAACTAGAACTATAAGAGATAAACAGATTATGAAGTTTATTGTCTTTTTTTATGTAATTTGTGCAGTTCTGATAGTTACCAGTTACTTTAATGGACTCTTCTCCATGGGCAGAATATGAGCCGTTATAACCTGCACTGATTGTATTATTTTTGCTGTTATAATTATATTCACCATATATGTTGTGTTTTAATCCTTCATTGGTAAGGCTTTGTGAATGGCTGATATCATAATATTTACCTTGAAAATTGTGCATTGATTGTAAATCCAATAAGGTCATGGTATGAGAATGTTTAGGAGCGTAACTGAAGTTTAGCGATGATTTACCTTTTGAAGCAAGAATATTTATATTCCCATTATAACTGTTAAAATATTGATTTTTGTAGGTTGTCGAAACTTCTGTCTTGAAGGAGTTATTTTCTGCTTGTTCTGTTGCAATATTGATAGATGCACCATGTACATGATATTCCGGAGAAGTATTATACATAATCTCTACAGATTTTATTTGAGTTGCAGATAAGGTTTTCAGAAATTCTGTAATTTGTTCTTGTGATAGTGTACTTGGTTTTCCATTGATTATTATACTAACTTCTGAAGTACCGACAAGAGCCAATTTTCCGTTTCTTTCTTGCACCATAGGCAATTTGCATATTGCTTCGTATGCATTGCTTGTAATATATTTGTCTAATATATTATTCATGTTATATTTCAATTTTCCATTTTCTATTGTTATGACAGGTTGTTTACCTTCAACAACAATTTCATCCATATTTAACACCTTTTGTGACAATTCTATAATGCCTATGTTATGGTGGTTATATTTTATATACAATGGTTCATACGATAGATGTTGTATAAAAAGATGAAATCCGTCTATACTATCAATGTCATTAAATACGAAATTTCCATTGTCATCTGATATTACTGCATCCACACAAGTGGAGTCTTTTTTTTGTAAGATGATAGTGGCTCCAGCTACGGCTTTTTTTGACGAATCTATTAATTTCCCATTAATCGTTTGGGAGTAACTGTTTAAATTACAGCAAACGAAGAAGAATATAATAAAGATTTTAATAAATTTATTCATGATAAAATGGATTTTAACAACTTCAGTTAAGTTGGATTTATCCAACTTAACTGAAAAGTTTTTTAAGCACGACTCTTTTTATTAAAAGTGCATCGTTTTGTTGTGGCACAGATAGGAATTACAATGTCAGATTCATCATCTTCCATGATGTCTTCTGAGTCCTCTGCAGATGTGCCCCCTAAAATTTCTTTTAGTTCTTTTTCGCTGAGTTTAATCTGGTTCTCTTCTAACTCAACTTTCAATAATTTTTTTTCCATTTTACTAAATTTATAAGTTTTGCCTACTCTATAACTTTTTCGGCTTCCAGTATTATTTAATATATATATCATTAATTGGCATTGGTGACTTTGGACATAATGGACTAGGATAATTCCATTTGTCTTCTCCGTATGCTGCAATAACTTCTCTCCAACAAACCTTGTGAAGTTGTCTACAAATGGCATAGTCTTCACATCTTTCACATATAGTGTCTTTAAAATAATCAGTACAGTTTAATGTATGTAAATCATTTGCTTTTTTTGAATTCCAAATATCTGTTATTGACTCCGTTGAAGCATCACCTATTATAAAATTGGGATTATCGTATAGTTCTTCACAAATTGTAACTTTCCCATCAGGTAGAATTACGAGACTATTGAGATTCCCACTACAAAAACCACGCTTTTTAAATGCTGAAGAATTTCTAAATTCATTATACAAGTTTGAGAATGAATAATAAAAATGAATTCTTGGATATTTATTTTTAAATTCTTCAATTCGTGTTGATAATAGGTTTAGGAAACTCATTGAGGTTTTAATTCTCTCAAAATTTTCAGCAGGCCTATAGATTGAATATGTTGCGTTCGTAAAATTAATTTCTACTATATTCTTATATTTTGAAAGGAATACTACAAGTCGATTTATTTGGTTTATATCTGAATTGTTCTTATTTATAATAGTATTTACAATTACATTTATTTTTTTAGATTCTAGCAAATAAAGCATTTCAGTTATTAACTGAATATAGTTGGAATTAACATGTAGAATATCTTTCACATAATTTGTTTCAAGTGAATCGATAGAAATTTGTATATTTTTTATTCCTATTTCAACAAGATGATCAATTTGGCTTTTATTTAAAGGAACTTTGGTGGAAATATATGGGTCATATCCACAAGAAATCATTTCGCTTATAATTTCATAGCAATCTTTATGCAATATAATTTCGCCACCGTTAAGATCGAAATTTGAAACACCGATTTCAGAAGCTTCATGTATTAAATCTATAATACGTTTGGTTGTTAACGCATTGGTCGTCTTAAGATTTTTTTTAGCATAACAATACTGACAGTTTGTGTAACAATTCATCGTTAATATGAGCATTATAGAATGAGGTACAGATAATCTCATTTCAAACAAGTCTACATTACCTGAAAAATTGAAATCTGAAGCATTGTATTTTATATATTCAATATTTTGTTTTTTCTCTATTAAGAAAAATCTTGGGAAAGTTATAGTTCGCTCTTTGTATGTAATATTTACCCTTTGGGTATTGTTGATAAATTGAGGAATTAATGCTTTTATATAATCATAAGATAAATTGAAATGTTTTGAAATTTCAAACAATACATTTTCCAGATTATTTTCCCCGTTAAAAAATGAGAACATTTGGGCATGTAGTGGATGAATTATTCCCCAAAATGAAATTTCACTGTGATTATCATTTATTCTGTCTACTGAATGTAGAATAACTCTATTTTTATCCTTTAGAAATCTGTATGACGGATTTACAATATAAATCATAATTCAATTTGATTAAAGTTGTCTTATTGTATGCCTTTTTATTTATTAAAATTAATTATTTTAAATACATGAATATGTTTTTCTCTCCTTCGTATGGCATAAAGTAGCAGATTACAAATAACAATATCAGTATCCAAGTAATGATGCTAATGCCATAACGGATAAATCCGGAAGGCATATCTCCGATAATCTTACGTACCTTTTCGCTTCTCAATTCTATTTTGTCTATATCATTCATGGCTGTTGTTTGATTAGTTTCCAAGTTCCAGTTGGTTCTTTACTAAATGATAATATGCCCCTTTCTTTTCGATGAGGCTGGCATGATTACCGGTTTCCAGTATCTTTCCATGTCCCAATACGATGATTTGGTCGGCATTCTTTACCGTGCTTAGTCGATGTGCTACCACCACTACGGTACGTCCTTGATAGAAATCATTCAAGTTTTCCACAATCACGCGTTCATTCTCTGCATCCAATGCGTTAGTCGCTTCGTCCAGGAAGATGTAGCGAGGGTTCTTGTACACCGCACGGGCAATGAGAATGCGTTGCTTCTGTCCTTGACTTAAACCTACTCCGTCCCTACCAATCTTGGTATTGAACTTCAACGGCAGTCCCATGATGTAGTCATAGATATTGGCTATTTCGGCTGCTTTTTTCAAGCGTTCTTTGTCTATCTCCCCATCGTCTACGGCAATGTTTCGGGCGATACTTTCCGAGAAGATAACCCCGTCTTGCATCACTACGCCACATTGTCTGCGCCACCACTTCAGATTATAGTCGTTGAGATTGGAGGAGCCGATACGGATTTCTCCGCCCAATACCGGATAATACCCCAACATTAGTTTGATGAGGGTGGTCTTTCCGCTACCCGATGCCCCTACTATGGCTGTAATTTTCCCTTCGGGTACATTCATGCTGAGTTGGTCTATCGTTTTCTTGGGATGATGTGGGTCGTACTTGAAATCCACTTCCTTGAACGATAAATCATTCTTGATGTCGGTGAAACGGGCCAATGCCTTTTCATTGCTTTCCTCGTTGTCCTTTCCGTGAATCTCGTTGATGCGTTCTAGGCTGATTTTCACGTCCTGCAAGGTGTAGAGGAAGTTCATCAGTTGTTCCACGGGGCTGTTCAGTTGCCCGATGATGTATTGCACCGCCAGCATCATCCCGAGAGTCATCTCTCCCTGAATCACCGATGTCGCTGCCACGACGGTGATGAGGATGTTTTTGATTTCGTTGATGAAGATGCTTCCGGCTTCCTGTGTCTGTTGCAGTTTCAACGCTTTCATCTGCACTTCGAACAGTTCCGCTTGTACGTCTTCCCATTCCCAGCGTCGGCGTTGCTCGCAGTCCTGCAACTTGATTTCCTGCATGGTGGTGATGAATTGGTAGGTCTTATTGTTATTATCCGCCTGTTTCCCGAACAGTTCGTAGTCCAGCAGTTTCCGTTGTTTCAGAAAGAAGGCTATCCACCCTCCATACAGCAGGCTGGCGGAAAGGAAGATGCCGAAAATGGTGAGGTTGTAATAGAACAGCACGCACCCGAACACCACGAAACTGAGTAGCGAGAAAGTGACATTCAGCATCTGACTGGTGAGGAACTTCTCCACTCGGCTATGGTCGTTCATGCGTTGTAGCAAGTCGCCCATTAGTTTGGTATCGAAGAATGACATCGGCAACTTCAACAACTTGATGAAGAAATCGGATATGAGGGAGATATTGATCCTCATGCTGATATGCAGCAATATCCACCGTCGGATAAAGTCGATAGCGGTACGACTAATGGTCAACACCAGTTGTCCTATCAATATCAAGTAGATGAAGTTCAGGTTTTGTTGCTTGATACCTATATCTACAATGGCTTGTGTCAAGAAGGGGAAGATCAGTTGCAGCAAACATCCCACCAATGCGCCGAGAACGATTTGCCCGAAATAACGGCGGTATCGCTTCACGTAGTCGAATAGGAAGCGGAAGGAGCGTTTTTCCTTTCCGCTTTCTCCTTTCTGTTCATAGAACGCCGCAGTGGGGTGTAAATACATTGCAATTCCTCTGTCTTTTCCTTGAGAATGAGTGCTAATCCAATGTTCTTTAAACTCTTCTAAAGTGTAGTTTATCAGTCCTTTTCCTGGGTCTGCAATGTAAAACTTCTTTCCTTTTTTAACTTTGTATAAAACGACGAAATGATTTTGGTTCCAATGGAGAATGCAAGGCTGTGGAACTTCGGATAATTGGTCGAGGCCTATTTTCCCGCAAGTGTTTTGAAGACCTAAAGAAGTGGCTGCTTCACTGATACCCAGCATAGAGACTCCTTCCGTAGTGGCATGACATATTTGGGAAAGTGTATCTATGGAATACGCTTTCCCGTAATGTCTGCATATCATGGCAAGGCATGTGATACCACATTGCATGGAATCTTTTTGCATGATAACATGGAATCTCTTTTTAGATAAATTACAAAATACCACCATCTCCGTCGTTATTGTTTAAAACTTTTTTAAACTTCATGGATTTCCCTTTATTGAAGATCCAACTTACACCCAATACAATCATGTTTTTGTTGTCTTCTATTCGAGAAGACCAATATTCTTTCATCAAAAGATTAGAATGTGTCTCACGTGAATATGATGAAGCATTGAACATAAACATGCACGAAGCCTGAAAGCGCCAATTTTTCAGATTGTAGAAAATATCAAAACCCGAATTATTTTCATCTTTTGTTAAGTACAAAGGTGAAAAATGTTTATCTGGAATTCGATAGTATGCATTAAAACCGTATGTTTCATTACGATATTGTAGATTGAAAAAAACACCGTTATAATCATGGGTAATTTTCTGTGCATAGTTACTCTGATATACGGAATGAAGATAATTATAATTTATATTAAGAGCAAGTGACCTGCTTTTTAATGGATACCATGTAACGCTTGCATTGATTCCCAATTCGTCATAAGTTTTTGCATTTTCCCATTTTAAAGCTATGACTGGAGTCCCATTGAAAAGGTCTTCGCTATAATATTGCGCTATTTCGCCATTTGTCCGTATGAAAAACGGATTAAAGTTGCATTGGAAATGTTTGCCGTTATACGAATAATTAAGTCTTGTTGAATAGATATGGCTCGGTTCTATGTTAGGATTCCCGTATGAAATAACATTGTCCATTAATAAATTAGCAACCTTAGTCATGGTTGAAATATTAGGACTTTTAGGATAGGAACGAAAACGCAAAGATAAGTTGCTCTTGTTGTTGATTCTATATCGGAAAACAAATGAGGGAGAGAAATAAAACTTGTCATAATCCATTTCGTTATTTTCCGTATGGATGTGATGTCCACTCAATCCTATTGAATAATAGAACTTGTTAATGGCTTGCCCGTACTGTATGTAGGCTTCTTGGTTAGAGCCTTTTATATTATATTTATATGGTTCTCCTCCGTTCAATACATTCTTGATTTCTGCTTCCGACCTATTGATGTTGTTCTTTATACCTATGTCCAAAGTATTTTCTTTGCAGAATTTTTGCTCGTAATCTATTTCAGTGATTAGGGAACTTTTGTCTGTTTTTGCATTTAGAAAGTTGTCCAAAGCAAAATTGTCAGAATAAGTATTTTCATATTGTGTTTCGGAATTATTCTGTTTGGTGCGATAGATTGTTCCTACCATATCTGCATAAATACGTTTATTCTCCGATATGAAGATTTCAGAATAAGCCCCTAACGTTGGTTTAAAAATTTGGGAATGATTGTCTATTTCTCCTTTGCGTAAACTTATGTCACTATTGACATCAACTCTATTTTCGGACTCAAAGTTGTTGTTGTCTGTACGATAAAATGGAGTGAACTTTATTTGGAATATGAATTTATCGGGGGAATTGTGTGTATATCCCATATTAATATTATGGGTTGTATAGTCAAATCCTCCTATATTCTTTTGTTTGTAGCAGAATGTGTTGTCGGATAGCGAAAAGTCATAGTTCTCTATCTGTATGTTATCATTATAATTTCGCCAATTGATGTTATAATTTAATGCCAATTGGTTTTTACCCCATACATAAGACATGTGTAGATTGTCATTGGCGAATCCGGTTAAAATCGCATGGGATAATTCAATGCCGCCATTATACCCGGTATCCAATCGTTTGGTTATTACATTGGCTACTCGACCGTTAAAGGAATAACGAAGGGGAGGAATGTCGTAATATTCAATTCTGACAATCTTTTCTGGCGGAATGTTTCTTAATTCATTACTTTCTGCTACGATTCCGTTTATAAGTAATGTTAATGACGCTCCCGAACGATCTTTAAGATTCTTTTCCAAGGGATCTAAATATAATTGAGGTATTTGTGATGCCAGGTCAAGTGCATTTTGAGATGACTTTACCTGTTGTTGAGTGAAAGTTTCTATACGTTTGTTGCTTTCTTGATAGGACAATTGTCCCTCTATTGTTATTTCCGCTAATTCATTGACGTTTTCTAATAGATAGAAATCCTTGACAATATTATTATTGATGCAAACTGTGTCTGTTTGCTGAATATATCCCATATTAGAAACTTTTATTCTATAGTTGCCGGCAGATAAGTTTGAAAGTATATAGTTTCCCATATTATCGGAAATGCTTCCTTTGATAAGTGTGGTTGTATCGTTGGCATTATATAATAAAATGGTAGCAGAACCCAATTCCGTTTTTTCTGTTGAGGAATATACTTTTCCGGATATTTTAAAGTTCTGGGCATAAAGCATAAAGGGACAATAAAATATAATGCCCCATATTAAAATGTTTTTAAACCAAAAGGATGTTTTCAT
>JAFVUY010000202.1 GCA_017502465.1 Bacilli bacterium
TGACTTTAGTCATTGATAATCCTTTTACTCGTTGAGCACCCCAAGATGAATCTATTTCTTTAGGCGTTCTTCCCCAAAGTTTAGTGGTGTATTTCTCAAAAAACATCTCGTACAAAGGTTTGCCAAAACGATTAATATAGAAATTTTCTAAGTTACTTTCGTCTTTGCGTTTGTGAAAACGAGATCCTATGTATCCAAAACCAGCTTTCATGGTATTTTTAAAGCCCATGTTTTTAAATGTTTCTACTTTTAAGGAGATTGGATAGTCAAAAAACTTTTTTAGGTAATAAATTCGAGAAACTCTATGTCTTGAAAGCATGACTCTATCGCACTTTTCAGGGTCTGGTCCATTTTCAACGAGCGAAACTTCTCTGTTTAGTTTGTTATCGTCATAAGATCCTTTTCCTTGAAGTGGCATTATTTCTAACCATGTTTTGACGACATCTTCGTTTTTTGAAAAGAAGCGGTGACCACCTATATCCATACGGTTTCCGTTATATTTCACAGTTTTAGAAATACCACCGATATCGTTAGTTTTTTCAAGAATGATCGGTTTGATATCTGTTTTCTTTAGAAAGTCATATGCCGCAGTTAATCCAGCGGGACCTGCACCAATGATGATTGCCTTTTTACTCATCTTTTGATTCCTCCGTTGCTTTAGGAGCTTTATATAAAATTAATTTTCTAGTGATGTAATTAAAAATTAAACCCGCTAAGGTTTTGAAACAAAATGAAATAAAATATGCCCAGAATATACCTTGAGCTAAAAATAAAAATCCATGTTCACCAATTAATTGCATGATAGATACATCAACAATATTTAGTGAGAACGCACTCTCACAAATTAAGTTGCATAAAAGCATAACCCCTATGCTAACTAAAAGTCCTCCTATTGAAAGAATGACAAATTTAGTTATGAATAAAGGTGATTTGGTGTTTTGGCTTTTATCGACATTTTGATATACCCAATAAGTCGAAAGTATGTAATTTAAAATGACTCCAATGATGAAACCACAAGTTGTGGAAACCACTGTAATGACCCATTTATCCGCGGAAGCATTAAAAAGTAAAATGACTAATTGGCAAATCAAGTAGTCAAATAAGGCGCATACCACGCCAGTTATTGCGAATCTGATTAATTCGAAAATTAAACTTTTCTTTTTATCTATTTTCGTATGCATACGTATATTATACTCGCAAACAGTCAAAAATTAATTTATTTTCTGTGTGTTCCTTAATTGAAAAATTAAATGCAACAAATCTTCGCAGTTTGTTTTATTTACCTCTTCAATTAGTAAAATATAAATACCTGATGCTACTTTAGAAAGGAGGACACATGAAAAAGATGTCAGGTTTTAAACATAGTTTATATGCAGATTTTTTGTTGCTTTATAAATGTATTTATTATCAATATACAAACAAGAAAACATGCCAACTATTAGGCAAAGATAGGTCAACAGTTTTTAGAATTCTTCATAAATATGTAAAAGTGACAAAAGGAACTGCTTATAAAAGTGATGGAAGGCATAGATATTGTTTGTATCTTAAAGATTGCATTAGAAAAGAAGGATTCACTTCTTGCCCTCATGATTGTTCTAAATTCAAGCAATACCAATGTTCAAAACTTCTTAGTTGGCCTTATGTTTGCAATGGATGTGAAAACGAATCAACTTGCCGTAAGGAGAAACATTTCTTTGATCCAGAATATGCTTTAGGAATGATTAGGAATAATGAATCTGAAAGCAAACACGCACCGAAGGTGGATAAAAAGAAATTAGAAGCATTTGACGGTTTTATTTCTCCTCTAATAAAAGCTGGAATATCTATTGAAGCGATATATGAAAAATATCCGGGTGAATTCCCTGTTTCAGTTAGAACTGTTAGAAACTGGATAAATGAAGGATATTTAACCGCGAAAAGAAGCGATTTGATAAACACTCTTTCTCGACCATATATTTCTAAAGCATATAAATATGCACCTGTAACAACAAGAAACCCATTAATGAAAGCTTCTAGAACATTTGAAGATTATCTTAAGTTCAAAAGCGAACATCCTGGTGATAATGTCGTTCAATTAGATACGGTCCATGGCAAAAGGAGTGATAAGAAATGTATATTAACCATTTATGATGTTGCTTCTAAAATGCAGCTTGGAATATTGTTAGAAAAATTCACTGCTGCTGAGTTAAAAAATAAAGTCGCTGACATCAGAAGTATGGTTGGAGAAGAAACTTATTCAAAGATGTTTAGAATCATGCTTGCTGATAACGGGCCAGAGTTTGATGAATTATATAATCTAGAGATAGATGATGAGACTGGAGTCAAATGGTTGAATGTTTTCTTTACTAGACCTTATCGATCTGGCGATAAAGGTGCATGTGAAAGAAATCATGAATTATTTCGATACATTCTCATTAAAGGAAAATCTATGAATGACTTAACTCAAGAAGACTTGGATTATTACTTTTCAATGATTAATTCATATCCAAGAAAATCATTAGATGGAAAATGCCCAATCGAAATCATTGATGAGATATATGGCAGAGATTTCCATCAAAAACTAAATCTCAAGAAATTATCACTTAAAGAAATTAATTTTAGAATACGCAGAAAGTAAAAAAAGAAATCCTAGGAAGCAACTAGGATTAAATGTAGCATCAGGTTTAAACAGATAACAAGGCGTTGCATTTACCACTTCAAACGTGAATGAACGTCCTCTTTTACTACACCCTAATTCTACCTCACTTTCTCCTAAAGAAAAAGAAAAAATGACCGTGTTGCATTTACTGTTGCAATTATAGTCATCTTTCTTATAGAAAAATCTCAACTTTATTTTGTTGCATTTAATTTTTCAATTAAGCTATTTTCTGTGTGTTTGGTAAAAATGTTTATTTTTATGTTCTAGTAGTGTAAAATCATTTTGTTAATAACAAACAAGGAGAACAAATATGAGTAAATTTATAGTTGAAACAAGTGCAAGACACATCCATGTTAGTGAAGCAGACTTTAAAATTTTATGCGGCGATGACGCAACTTTAGAAGTCCGTGCAGAATTATCACAACCAGGCCAATATGTTTCCACAACACGTTTAGATGTTGTCGGACCTAAAAAAACTATTCCAGGTGTTTCTATTTTAGGACCTTTCCGTCCAGCTACACAAATTGAAATGTCATTATCTGATTGTCGTACCTTAGGCGTTAATGCGCCAATTAGAGAAAGCGGCGATACAAAAGATAGCGCTCCAATTAAATTAGTTGGTCCTAAAGGCGAAATTGAACTTAAAGAAGGTTTAATCGTTGCAAAACGTCATATCCATATGACAACAAAAGACGCTGAACAATTCAATGTTTCAAATGGTCAAATCGTCAATGTTAAAGTAGATACAGGTAAAGGACGTTCAATCGTCTTTGGCGACACTGTTGTTCGTGTTAAAGATAGTTTTGCTTTAGCAATGCATATCGATACAGACGAAGCTAATGCAGCATGCTGCAGTGGCGAAGTGTTTGGAGAAATTATTTAATGGCGACATACACATTCACTCCAAGTGGTGTTTGTTCTAGACAATATACTTTTGAAATCGAAAACGGGATTATTTTAAAAGCTACAATCGTTGGTGGATGCCAAGGTAATTTGACAGGTATATCTTCTCTTTTAGAAGGTATGAGTGTTGAAGAGGCCGTAAAAAGATTAAGAGGTATTACATGTCGTGGTAGTAGAAGCGGAAAAACTTCTTGTCCAGATCAAATTTCTTTAGCATTAGAAAGCATTTTATAGTTATAATATTAATATTCATCAAGAATCGCATTATGGGTATGAAAAAGTGCGATAGCAACACTTCGATAGAAGTAAGTGCTCTACCTAGCAGTGTTACTGAACGATGAAGGGAAAAAACTCTCCTTTTGTCGGGAGAGTTTTTTAAAGGAGAAAAGTATGGAAAAAATATTGTTCACATCTGAATCAATTAGTGAAGGACATCCTGATAAAGTAGCAGATCAAATTTCTGACGCTGTTTTAGATGCGGCGTTAAA
>JAFVUY010000203.1 GCA_017502465.1 Bacilli bacterium
ATCCCTAAAGGGATATCGAACCACCCTAAGAAGAAACAAAATGTTGAAGTTAGAAAAGCAACGATCGTAATAATAGAAGAAATAACAACAGTTTGTTTACTTATAGATAGTTGACTTATTTTGTTCATATTATCAAAAAGAATTACCGCTTGATAATTCAATTGAATTATAACATCAACACGCATAATAATAAAGAAAATCAATATTATTGAAATAGAATTGTTTTGTGAAATTTTCACTTATGGATTAAAATATAGGGGCATAGTAAAAAGGAGATTAGGTTATATGGCATTTGCTATTACTTTTAAAAACCAAATAATTAAGTACGATAAACCTTTAACCGCTCTTGATATTGTCGGAGACAACAAGGATTATGTTTGCGTCAAAGTAAACAATCGTATTAGAGAACTAACTTATCCAATTGATAAGAATTGCGAAATTGAGGCATTAACATGCAAAGATCGCGCTGCTATGAGAATCTATGAAGCTTCTCTTAGATTTTTAGTGGCAATGGCTATGAACAATATTGCACCACATATTAAATTTAGGTTTTCCTATAATATTTCACGCTCTATTTTCTTGCAAATCATTGATTCAAAAACTCCAGCAAACACCTCTTTAACTTTGAAATTGGTAAAAGAGATGGAAAGATTAGTTGCTGAAGATATTCCACTTGTAAGAACAAAAGTACCAAAAGAAGAAGCAATAGAATTATTTAGAAATTTAGGCTTTGATGATAAAGCTAGTTTGATTACTTATAGGCCAGAAAAGACCGCTCACGTCTATGTTTGTGGTGATTATAGAAACTACATGTACGAAAGAATGGTCCCATCTACAGGTTATATCAACAAATGGAAAATCAGATACTACTCACCTGGCATTATTATTCAATATCCAAGAAGTGAATGTCACGGTGAAATCCCTGAATTTAAAGATGCGCCTACCTATGGTAGAACACTCAAACGCGCACACAATTGGGCGGCATTAAACGATATTGATACAGTTCCTGGAATCAATCAAATGATTTCAACATATGGCTCAGTCGATTTCATCAATATGTGCGAACATATGCACAATCGTCAATTTTCTGAAATCGGAGATTTGATAGAAAAAGATATGGACTCCCTTAGACTTATTTGTATCGCGGGTCCATCAAGTTCAGGTAAAACAACATTCGCTAATAGACTTAGAATCGAATTATTATCCAGAGGGGTCAAACCAATCCGTATATCTATTGATGATTATTATCTACCACGCAATTTAGCGCCAAAAGACGAAAATGGCGAGCCAGATTTAGAAGACATCCATGCCTTAGACATTGAGTTGTTTAACAAAAATATATCGGATTTAATTGAAGGACTTGAAGTCCAATTACCAAAATTCGATTTCCAATTAGGAAAACGAGTGCCAGGTAGAAAACTTAAAGTAAACTTTAACGAACCAATTATTATCGAAGGCATTCATGCTCTTAATGACATGCTTACACCTTCTATTCCACGCCATCAAAAATTTAAAGTTTATATTGCTCCACAAGCACAAATTAATTACGACGACACTAGCCCTATGTCCCTCACAGACTTAAGGTTGTTAAGAAGAATCGTTAGAGACTTCCAATTTAGAAACGCTTCAGCCATTGAAACATTAGAAATGTGGCCAAGTGTCCGTAAAGGTGAATTTAAATGGATTTATGATAACCAAGAAGGCGCTGATTACGTCTTTAATTCATTCCTAGTTTACGAATTATCTGTAATGAAAAAATACGCAATTCCACTACTAACAAAAATTGACAGAGAATCTCCTCATTTCCCTGTCGCAGAAAGACTTATTCGTATGCTTAAATTCTTCGATGATCTTCCTGATAATTGGATTCCATGTAATTCTGTATTCAGAGAATTTATCGGTGGAAGCTGCTACGCAGACGTATAAAATTGTGGTGTTATTAAAAAGGGGCTGTTCGAAAACCTAAAAGGTGATTAACAGCTTCTTTTTTATGAAAAAGAGGCGAAATCGCAAGAAATCGCCTCTTTTGTTACAATATCTCTTGTCTACGGAGGTATTGTTATGCCTTATTTTAACACAGGA
>JAFVUY010000018.1 GCA_017502465.1 Bacilli bacterium
TCTTACTTCTGCAACTAAATCATCAATTGCTTCTTCTGTATCTAATCCAGCAATATAGGCTTGACCTTCCATCCCTTTTTGTAACATCTTCATCGCATATACAGCTGCATTCATCATAACAACTTGGTCACCTTCACAAATCAAAGTCACTCTGTCACCTGTTGATAATCCTAATTTACTTCTAATCTCTTTTGGTAATGTAATCTGTCCCTTTGACATTACTTTCGCATTATCGACAATCATGTTCTCCATATAATTACCTCCTTGCCATAGGATTCACCCTACTTTCCCTACATTTAGTATATAATAATTATGTAGAAAATGCAATAAATTATTTATAAACATAATTACTTATCGGTACTGCTTCACCATTTACAATAAAATTTCCTTCTTTAAATGCAGTTAGCATCCTCATTGATACTTCATCTAATAAATCATGATTCTTCTCTCCCTATTGTAGATGAACTGATTGCTGATTTGTATGTATTAGATGATATCACTAGAAAAGATTTATTTGAATATATCAAAGTATTAAAAAAGAACCATACAGACCCAAAACGATTGGCTGATTTAAAAGATATCACGATAAAATAAAACTTTTGTAGCCACCCTATTGAACTATCTTTGAACGCAAAACAAGGCTTCCAAAATTATCTCGGAAGCCTTATATTGTTGTGGTCAAGCTTTTTTGTAACATTTTTGACTCATAAAACAATATTTTTTTATACTTTTATTTCTAATTCCTACTCGTTCCATTTCTTATATTTTACTATGTTATACTTATTTTAGAAGATATATTTTTAGCATATCTAGTTGCCCATGGTGTTTGATACTCATTCGAAGAATGAGGTCGAACATGATTATAGGTCACATACGCAAATTCTTCTACTGCTTGATAGAGACTTTCTTCTTTCGAAAATTCATACAGATAAATACATTCATTTTTTAAAGTGTTGAAGTATCGTTCCATGGGTGCATTGTCATAGGGATGTCCTGCTTTGCTCATACTTTGTATAATAGAAGCAGACGTACAAAATTCAGTAAATGCTTTTGAAGTGTACTGACTGCCTTGGTCGGAATGTAACATTAATTCTCCTTTGGTTATTTTTTGAGAAGTGAGTGCTTTTTGTAAGGTACGAATCGCAAGGTCACTGGTAATCGCTCGATCGGTAATACTTGCAACGATACTTCTATCATAAAGGTCTAAGATACTACAATTATACCTTACTTCTCCACTTTTTAAAAATAAGTAAGTAAAATCCGTACACCATTTTTGGTTTGGTTTTTCTGCTGTAAATACTTGACCTAGTTTATTTTCAAACACTTTATGAGCTTTTCCTTGTTCTTGTCTTGGCTTTTTCGGACGCACAATAGAATGTAATCCTAATTCCACATTCATATACTTATGTATGGTAGTAAAACTATAAGAATATCCTTTGCGTGCCAAATAAATTTTCATACTTCGATAGCCATCTACTCCATGATGGGCATGATAGATTTCTTGAATTTGTGCTTTTACTTTTTCCTTTTGGGTGTAATATTCTGCCTTTCGCTGTTTTCGGTAATTATAATAAGCATTTGGGTAAATATGGAGTCGATTCAGCAGCCAACGGATGCCGAATTCTGTTTGGTGCTGGTCAATAAATCGATAAGCCTCTAGTCGATTTCCTTCGCAAAGAATGCCGCCGCTTTTTTTAAGAAGAGATTTTCCTTTCTCAGTTCTTCGAGTTCCTTACGAAGACGAAGATTCTCCTTCATCATATCAAATTCTGTGGTAATTTCAGGATGGTCTTGGGCTTGTTTTTGGCATTCTTCACGTAATTCTTTACACCATCTAGAGATGGTAGATTTTGCTATTCCATATTCACTCATAATACTTTCAATAGTACGTCCTTCTTCTTCACGAAGACGAACCATTTTCTTCTTAAACTCAGGTGTATAAGGTTGTGACATGATAAGTACTCCTTTTCTTTCTTAACATCATTATATCCTATAGGTCACTCCTGTTACAACTTTATTATACCACAACA
>JAFVUY010000204.1 GCA_017502465.1 Bacilli bacterium
ATTCTTCTATTTTATAGACTATTGTTAAATCAAGTTCTTCTTTGCTTACAATTTTATTTATGTACACTTTTGAAATAACGCTTTGTATCAAACTGAGTTTATCTCTTGGAGAAGATTTCAATTGATTTAAGAACTTTTTAAACCTTAAATCAAAAAGATGTAATCTACTCTCAACTTCGTTTTCTTCTGCAATACAAGCCTCTATTTCAGATATCTTTGCCTTAAAGATATTTCCCTTTTTTTTGAAAACTTCTTCAATTATTTTGCCAGAAAAATAATCCTCTAATAGTTTCGAATAATCTAAATTAGCTTTATCTAAATCACGCCTTAATTTTACAAAATCAATTTCTTTTTCTGGAAATAGTTTCTTTTTATACAATTCATAAAATTTTTCTTTATTATTCAAGCAAGCTTCTATAACTTCTATAGCGTCATAATAAAGAACCTCTTCAAGCATCCTTGCTCTTATAGAATATGTATGAATATTATTTTCTCTCAAAAAATATACCGCAGAATACTCAACGTTACTCCCTTTATGGTACAATAGATTCCTATTAGTTCTTCTATCAAATAATAAACGACCAATATGCTCTACTTTATTCTTGTTTTTCGAACGCTTATCAATTATTGTTTGAACGCGCCAAAACAAGTCTTCATCAATAATGGGTTTATGCGTATTCTTTAACAAAATACGTTCTTCCTTTTTGTGCCTTGTCCAATTAAGAGAATGCCCACAATATTCATAATCGCGCACTATTTCCCAAATCTTTTCTCCATTCCATATTCTTGATGGTTGTTTATGTAGTGGCTTTAACCCCAAAACATATACAGCATAAAATGACCGCGTTGGAACGTTTTCATCGTTAAATATTTCTGCGACCTTGGTTGTTGAATACCTAAACTCATCAATAAGCTGAAACGCTCTTCGGACTATCGCAGCAGAAAACTCATCTACGATTTCTTTTCCTTCTTCATCAAAATTATAACCAAACTTAGGATAATAATTTAAATGTTTAGTGTTTGCATAATGAATACGTGCATCTCTACACTTTCTTTTAAAATCCTTTAGGTTATATTCGTTCATAAAGTATTTAATAACGGCTGATAATTCATTATCATTTTGAGTGTCGTTACTATCATACTTATCATCAACTGATATAAGACGAATATTATGGCTTGGCAACACATTATCTACGAAATCACCGACTGCATACATAACACGCCCTAAACGAGAAAAATCTTTTACCAATAAAACCTTAAAAGAACCATTTCTAACTTCTTTTAATAATTCATTAAATGCCGGTCTATCCATAGTTCCACCAGAATATCCGTCATCATACAGCACCTTAACTATCTTAAAACCATGTTCATTGGCATATTTTGTTAATAATTTTATCTGATTTTCAATACTTCTTGATTCAATTTTACCGTCAAGTTTATCCTCATCTTCTCTAGATAATCTTGCATAAATAATAGTTTCATTATTCATAAGTTAAAAATCCTTTAATTATATTATCACAACTATAATATTGTATTCTCAAATCAAAAATCCTTTGATGTTTCGAACCATTTGCCATACGCGCTCTTACACCAATTCTTCGTATTAATTTTTGAATTACATTTGATTGAATAACCGTTGTTTCATCAAAAGTTTTAAAGAAATCAACCAACTCATGTGCTCTTAATTGATTGGTAGGATTTTGAAGTTCCGCATTATGCCTTCTTGTTAAAATCTTAATTTCATTTTCAAGCGCATCCTTTTCTCTTTTATATTTTGACATCATCGTAGTAAATGTAGAATTCGGCAAATTACCCTGAATGTTTTGCTCAAAAAGTTTTTCAATATACTTGTCAACTTCTTGGCATTTATTTTTTAGCCTAACAATTTCAGTTTCAATATCCGTCTTAATATCTCTACCCGTACAATCAAATTTAGATGCATACTCTAAAAATTCTTTTTCTTTTGATAATATGTAATCCTTTAATTCCAACAAATCTCTAGCAACAATAGTTTCCAATACTCTTCTAGTTATTGAGTTTGGATTGTCGCAATCACTCTTGTTGCAATAATATCGGTAATCTAAAACACCATTATTAGGTCTTCGTTCTAACCTCATCTTTTTGCCACAATCTTCACAGTAAACAATTCCTCTAAATGGATTATCTTCCAATTGGACCGATGAGCCTCTTGCCTCTTTAATCATTTTTTGAGCCATATCCCAGGTACTCCTATCAATTAATGGCTCATATCTGTTTTCAAAAACGTAACAATTTTTATTTTGATAACGTTTTTTTAATTTGAAGCTTAAAGAACTAGTTTGTGCCGTTTTGTACACTCCAAGATATTCTTCTCTAGTAATAATGTCTCGGACCATACCAGCTGTCCAAGTATAAAGTTTTGATTCAGGCATTGATAAAACTTTAACTTTGTTATAATTAAACTTAACCGCATTATAATAACGGGGGGTTTTAATCTTTTCTCTTGTTAAATATTTTGCGACTAAACCAGAACTTCCAAGTTCTATGACTTTCTTATAAATTAGTTGTACGATAGGACCAGTTTCAGGATCTGGAATCCTTTCATACGCTTCATTATAGTTATAACCGAAGATTGGAAAAACAGTGTTTCTTGGTTCACCATTTTGTGCTTTCATATTGAGTATAGAACGAATTTTTCTAGACGTATCTTTTGCATACATTTCATTAAAATAATTTTTTAATGGTGCAAAATCTGAAGCACGTTCATCAATACTATCATAACCGTCATTGACTGCAATGAGTCTAATGTCATGCTTGGGAAATAATTCTTCCATAATTTTCCCAAGGTCAATATAGTTTCTTCCTAATCGAGAAAGGTCTTTGACAACAACTAAATTGATTTTTCCTATCTCAATATCAGAAATGAGTCTTTTGAAGTCTGGCCTGTCAAAATCTGTCCCAGAATAACCATCATCGACATACTCATCTACTACACGCCAACCGCGGTCTTTTATATATTTATCTAACATTTCGCGTTGCGTCTGTATTGATTGACTTTCCGCTTTTCCGTCTTCTTTAGACAATCTTAAATACTTTGCTACATAATATTGCTTTGCCAAACTTCTCACCTCCTTTTGTTTTTTATTTTATATTTCTAAATTAATATTATCTTTCTTTTTTGTTATCCATCATATCTAAAAGCATAGATACAGCTTGTTCTGAAACCGTAGGTCCCTCAGTAGCAAATTCCCTCTTAACTTTAATAACTTGCTTACCATATTGATAAATTTTTTGTATAGTGGCTTCCCCGCTATTTAACTTTATAAGTTTTTCGTTTTTCATATTTGCTATCGCAATTTAGAAGAACGCTAACTATCATAGTACACTTCAATCTCTTTCTACGCACTATTATAGTGCATATTTTTTATTTTGTCAAACTATTTTAGTGCATATTTTGAAAATAAATCACTAAATTAGTGCATAAGCAATTGACAAATTAGAATTAAAACGCTATAATTCTGTATGTGAAATAAATTTCGAGGTGAAAAATGACCGACAATAAATATCCTGATGTAAAGGAAAACATCTTAAAAAATCTTATTAATTGGTTTTATTCACAGTCTATATACAATCAAGTTTCTCTTGCATCAGCACTCGGCGTATCAAGACAATCTGTTACTCGTTGGCTCACCCGTGTTTGCCTACCAGACACAACCTTATGGTTTAAACTTTGTGAAATCATGAACATTTCCATTGTTGAATTCCTAGGCTTAGACCAAAAAGTAATGTTGTCTCAAACGGAAACAAAACTAATTAATAATTACAATAACGATTTATCCTTTAAATCGTTTATTGACCGATATTTTTCAGACGAAAATTTCAAACGTACTATCGACTCTTTAGCAACGCTTACTAAATAACTATTTACCTCCTTATATTTATCTATTAGTTGTTAACAAAACACAACCCCTTGTATTAATATATAATTTGACTCCCAAATATAGACTAAAAGCAGTTCAAAATCGAACTGCTTTTTTGCATAAATATTAAGTTGTATATCAAATCTTAAATTTATGTATGTTACTAAAAATTGCACCCATCAATTCCTGATGTAAATCCTCATCAAATTTACCATATATATACGAATACTTTCGAATTAATGGTTCATATAACATCAAAATTTCCCCTATGGCAATAACATTCCCCTCTACGGCACTTTTAAGTAAAAATTCAAAGTTGTTTTCCTTCATTTTTTTAACTCCTTTTCAATATTTTCTTTTAGTTTCTTCAACGCATAATATTTTAAATTGCTTACATATGAAGATGGAATATTTAATTCTTTACTAATTTCTAAAATTGTCATTTCGTGAATAAACAACAATCGCAGTACCTTTTTTCTCATACAAGACAACTCCTTGTATGCATTATAAATTTTTTCATCGCCAAAGAAAAAATCCTCAATTTTTTCATTATTTATTTCATAATAAAGAATTTCAGAATCCATTTCATCAAGCGAAACTGTTCGAATTCTTTTCACTTCTTTACGGAGATAATAATGTTTAGCATTTCTCACTACATGCTCCACCCATGCAGTAAACCTATTCCTTAAATTCTCATCATCTTTGCGTTTAGTCATTTGTCCTCCTAAGGACATACCGCAAAGACAGGATATCTACAACATGCCAATGCGGCATGCCATGATTTTTTAATATTTAATTTTGCTTGCCGAACGGTTACAATCACAGCAATTTTTACATCGTATTCACCCCCTTTTTTTAAAATTTGTATTAAAAAACGGCCATAACACCCCTTAGAGTGATATGACCGTAATTTACAGTGCAATAAGCGAGTCGATTTTTTTATATCGACTTTGTGCCTAAGATTTAATTGTCCAGTTTCAAATTTGATATTACATTCAACACGTCCCTTTCATAATATATCTTATTCGAGTAGGCTGAATTTCTCAATAGTATCAAGATACCTATTCAAATCCTCACAAATTAAAATTCTTCTCGAAACAGAATATTTTTCTATACGTTCCGAAATATCTTTTAAATATATGTATTCCGGGTGCTTATAATCCCTATTAACAAGCTTGTCTATTGTAACATGTAACGCATTGGCTATTTTAATTAACATATCCAAACTTGGAATAACTTTTGCGTTTTCAATCTGTGTGATATGACTTGTGCTGCACTCACATTCTTCCGCAACATCTTCTTGCGTTAAATCTGCAATATGACGAAACTTTTTAATACTTTTCCCTAATGCAACGTAATCCATTGATGTAATCTCCTTTGTATTTATATTTTACTATTTTCGACAAAAAATTTGAAGAAAGCATAAATTACATAGCAACACTTATACTGTTGATTTTTGAAAATATTTTTATTTTTTTTAATCTGTAAAATTCTTTTTGTAAGTTTTAACTTTTTTTTACTCTTTTTAATACAATTAATATTTTCAAAAAAAATAATTAAATTTTTATAATGTTTTTAATTATGCTTATAGATTATATTTGTAATTTATGGTTAAACAAAAAAGAGCAAGTATCATCATGACACCTGCCCTTCTGTTCCTATCATTTTTTGCTTATTATGCCAAATTTGTCGTCTACATAAAAGCAATTGGTAATACCATTAAATATTGCCGTGCATTTTTGCCCTTTATATTCAACAATATAATTATTGCCCTCTCTCTTTTCTACGACCGTCACTTCATCCATTTCACCGTCTAGTGAATGTATTCTTGCTTTAACCTTAACTGACTGCATTGGGATACCTCCCCGATTCAAGCATTTCAATCATGTTAAAATAACTTTCACTTAACGGTAGCATGCTTTCCTGCAAATAATTGATAAGCAACATTAAATGTTCTTCTGTTATACTCCCGTCATCATAATCAGTCCATTCATCAAGTTTAGACACAATAAAATAATAACTTTTTATTTCTTCTAAATCATTTGAAAAATTGACATTATCAAGTTCGTATTTCAGGTCAATAATG
>JAFVUY010000205.1 GCA_017502465.1 Bacilli bacterium
ATTCGTGTTTTAGTTGTGCCGATAACCCAAGTTCGCGCACCAGGCGATTGCACACACCCATAAGATAGAATATATTGCCCGCCGGTCCGTTCAGGTCGATGACTAGCCCCGTTTGGTACTTCGCCCCCGGCACACCCCGCCGGGCGGCGTGCAGTTTCCGTTCCAGCGCATCAATCGTTTCCATGTACGGCGCCTTTGGTTTTAAGCTCTTGCTGAATCTGTGTCCACATCAATTCCAGTTCATCCAGCCCCGTCAGGTCTGATTTTAACCACATTTCTGGGGTCTGCCATACGTCGTCCTGGGCACAGGCCAGCGCACCCTCCACCAATTTGCGGATGCGGCGGTAGCGCATTTCATTCTTGATTGCGGACCGGTACAGCATGCGCTTGTCCACTGTGATGGGGCGTGGTGTTGTGCCGGTGTGATACGCCCACCACTTGGCCATTTTTAGTTTGTTCAGCATTGCCACGCGCAGCATCGCCACCCCATAACTCAGGGTGCCTGGGCCGTCTAACATCTCGTCGGCCAGGTGTCGCCCAGCGCGCCCGTTCAGAAATTCCAGTATTTCATCGACGGACTTTTCGGGGTGTATTTGCCCCAGGCGTTTGACTGTCACGTCCCAGATTGCGTTTCGGTGGTCTGGGCTGTCATAGTGTGCCGCCAGCGCACCATAGAATCCGTGTTGCTTGTTTATCGTTGTCATGTTGTGCCTCTTGCTTTTTTAACACAACAATGCCAACAAAAAATGGAATAGCTAGGGAAATAAACAGGAATACGCAAGAAAAATGCCCCAACTGGGGCATTGTTAGTTACACAATCTCAAAATACGACGCGTCAAACTCTTTAACATCGTAATTTTTCTTCGGTTTGGCACCCAAACCGTGTTCGCGCATTAACTGCGCCAGTTTGGCCCCATTTATTAAAACAATTGTATAGCCATGTGCGCCTTTTGCGGCTTTTTCTGCTTTCTCTGAAAATTCAGAAGTCGTTATAAACACGCCCTTGTTTACATTATTTGTTGCAAGAGCGCCTACAAAATCACGCATTTCTTTTTCATTAACTTTGGAGTCTGTATAACGTTTGGCCTGTAGGTATATCTTGGACAGCCCCAGCTCATCTTCATCTATAATTCCATCAATGCCGCCATCTGCAACATATCTAGTTGGTGTACCCACGCCATAATCCATAGCCTCCATTAAATCTACTACTATTGTCTCAAAGCGTCTTGGATCAACAGTCTTTAAATTTGATAAAATATCATCTTCTAATACAGAATTAAGGTCGTTAATTGCACTTTCCAGCATTTCTTCTGGATCTATCGGCGTTTGACATATAGAAGCAGATGTATTTGGTGCAGATTGAGCTTTTGTTTTTTTACCTGTATTTGACACATTCATAAAATTTACAAAATCTGGGTATTTCATTAAATATGCGTCGTCTACTTTATCACCTGAAGAGGCAACTCTTTTGCCTTCATCTGTAATTTTATAACTACCACGTTTTACGCGTTCTAAAAGCCCCGCACGAAACATAAAATATGCAGCCCAATACACACGACTAGACACAATCGGCTCGCCCGATTTCAATGTTTGTTTTATATCTTCTGATGTTAAGTTCAATATATTTACGACGTCTTCTAGCACATCTGTACGTTTCATAATATCGCCCGATTTTGCATACACTTGCAATACAGGGTTCATAAAATCTTGATAACTTGGAATGGACATAATTTTCCTCTTTTTCAAAATTATATCACAATATCTATTAAACACCATTTAAATTTATTCAGACGTACTGTGAACCAATATCAACAAGATAGAAATAAACGAAAATCATTCAGACACAATATTCTCTATCATCTGTTTACGCCATTCTAGCGGTCTTACCTGCGTTTCATCCTTATACGCATTATCGAAGATCCGGTATAATTCTCTATATTTTCTACCTGTGCGAATAATTGCTTTTAAATCATCTGTGCTTAACGGTATGATTTTCATTGATTCTACACATTTGGTATCGTCTTGTTGATCATAATATGGCACATTTTTCCTTGATCTGAAATCAGACACAACATTTGGGTGCAAATAATTTGTTGCAAATATACAGTATGAGTCCATATTTTTAGAGCGTAATAAATGTTGTCCTAAATGTCTTGAAACAGGTTCCATTTCCATTCTGCGCTGATTTGTACTGTCTGCTAACGTTGCTTCCAAGAGCAACGAGTGTTCTGGATAATAGTCAGTCTCGGGGTACTCGTATACAATATCAGCTTCACCACCTGCTGCATGAGTTTTAGGTAGTAAATCGGCCCCTAAAGACAACTTCATATAATCTAACACTTTACCTTGATGTTCACTTATCTTGTACCATAATATTCCTAACACATACTCAAAAATAGTGGGTATATCTGCATTATCCGTGACTTGTTCTTGTATTGCTTGATCTGCTCTACATTGAAACATGTCTAACAATGCTAAAATCTTTTCATCTGTAAACTTGTCATCAATCAATTGTTGTAAACGTTTATAACGTTCGTCTTCAACAATTTGATTAGCTTCTTCTAATGTTTTTACAGAAACACCGAACCGTTTGCTTAATCTTGCCAGTAAATCTTCTTTATTTAACTCCAGACAAGGTGAAATTTCTTCTAATGAAATATCGTCAAACAAACTATTACTCTCAACAAAAGCATCTTGATATAAGCAATTCACAATCGGAGCAAAAAAATATTTTGGAATAGTATCTAATTCAACTTTATTTTCTTGAAACAGAACCAAATCTGACGTCTTAAAATATCTTCTGTTTAAATCAAAATAATCAGACAAAGTGGCTTTTGCTTTGTTTGTTTGCAATAATCTGAAGAAAACTCTTTTAAAATCCTCCTCGCTAGTTATGTTATCAAAAATAGTTGCATTTAAAGCTTCTTTGCCTAGTTTGCGTATATTTCTTTCAAGCGGCGTGGAAAATAATATCTTCTTCCATCGACCACTTATGCCACTTGATAAACCTTTTACCGCTTCTAATAACTCAGGTATATTATCATATTTATTATCCAAATATATAGACTTTAAGGCAACATACAATGGATAATATGCTTTGTCATACGATCTGCTCTTTCTATTTATTCCAACAGTACAAATAACATCTTCTGTGACATCTGAATCTAAAAAATATTGTAGTGCTGCTTTATAGTTGTCCATATTTATTATTCTATTAAAGATAATATCGTCTATAGAAACTGCCCCCGTTCTAAATTGCTTGATTTTATCAATAATTTCTTCTGTATTTTGTGAATTTGTACACAGTGGCAATAAATACATAAATTCTTCAAATGTGATATACTCTAAGTGTTCCAGCGCATAAATTAAAATAATGAATGGACGTACGAATTCAGAATCAACATCTACCGAAGTTTTGAGCAATTGCTTGGCAAATAAAAAACTGTCTTTTGGTATATTGAAAAAGTTATCTGACACAAAATCATTCTTACGACTCATTTGCAATAGCTGCTTCCCAACTTTAGACAATTTTCTATCTGGCATAACTAACCCAAAATCAACAAGTCCTGATGTTTTTTCTCTAGCGTCTTTGGGTTTATTTTTAGCTTCACCATACACAAAATTATTATTTTTCATATAATCATAATATCTGGTTTGCAAAATATCGTTTCCCTGCCAACTATCGGTATTGTTCTCAGGTAAGTTCCAAAAAGAATCCAGCAATCCCAACTGCGTTTCTATGGTCTTATTAAAATTCTTTGTTCTGAAACTGGTTGTTCCCAAACACCAACAAAAACTCTTATAAAAAAACTCCATACTCGCACCCCTAATAGTTAATAATTAGCACTTCTTCACTAGATTTAGTTCTGTCTTTTGTGTGATAGCTAGAATTGGCATAGTTATAATTTAACCTAACTGCCTTATATTTACTTGAATTACTTTCTAGCCACTGAATCAACAACTTATTTTCTTTACCCTTACTGCGCAATACGTTAGATAACGCAAATTTTATTCCCTTTGCATTTAGTTTGTCTAAAAAGTTTAGCAAATCCTGTTCTGCTCTCAAGTCCCAACCGCCTTGTTCATTATATGTAGCACATGTAATCAAATAAGGAGGGTCCACATATACAAAGTCATCAACATTCAAACTTTCTACATCAAAATCCCTAAAATCCTGACAGGTAAATTCACAATCTTGCTCATGCAGTTTGTCTATAAACGAAGATAATTTCTCTGCCATTTTTGAGTTAAAGTCACGCTTACCTACTGGTAAATTAAAATGCTGATTGGCATTAAATCGTATCTGGTTGTTAAAGGCATATACAATCAATACATATAGAACCACATAGTAATAATAGTCTTTAGCTAATTTTATGTTAAAATCTTCTCGTAATTTTAGAAATTTTTCTCTGTTATAATCCCCTAGTCCTGAACTACTATCACAACCATAGTGCTCATAACCATGTAGACTAACAAGAGACAAACCATACTTATCTATTATTTCGTATACCCAGTTGAAAACAGCCTGTTTGTCCAGATTTTTTAATGTATGATATAGATAAATCAAATTTCTATCTAAATCGTTATATATTACTTTAGATGCTACGGCATTAACCCCAACATTACATCCGCCACAAAACAAATCTACAAATGTATTTATTCGCTTGGGAAATAGTGGCAATATCTGTGGCAACAATTTGGCTTTTCCGCCCGTATAATTAAGAGGAGATTGTACAAATGCCATAATTTACTCTACACCTCCCGAACATTCACACAAAAACAATCTCTCCTCATTGTCTGCTATATCAGACTTACCCGTTGTAAAAGCCTTGTACTGCTGAGAAAACACCTTTACCTTGCCTTTGCCTCTCAGTATACGCAGTATATCTTCGTCAGAAATCTTGGCATTAGATCTGTCATTACCCTTTTGCGACATGTTATTATAAGACAACATAATATATTTTGCCTTGATATTACTGATCAAATCTGCAAATGCATCTGTTGCTTTATTTGTGCAATATTCGCTTTTTAATTTACTGCGATCCATCTTTTTCGCCACACCATGCACCTCTGGCTTTTCCCAGCGAGCTACATTTTCCAACAAATGGTACGCATCGCAATATTGTCTAGAATTATATGGAGGATCAATATAGACCAGATCGGCTTCAATTTCTCTGACAAGCAAATTTGCATCTGTGTTAAAACATTTGTTTTGAGGGTTGTTATCAACCGGAGCCAGTGGCACATACAATTCCAGTTCATTTTCATAATTACAACCCTTGCGATAAGCGTCATAATGTCCACAGGTTTGTGCTATTTTATCCATAGCATACAACAACGAGGTTATTAGAATCGCTCTTTCTCTGGCGTTTATTTGTTTCTTTTTGAACAACTGTTCTATGTCGTTTCTTATATAGCCAATTTTGGAACAATCTTTCTTGCTAAAATAGGTGTTTGCAAAATTTCTTGTCATATAATTATCGCGACAAGATCCTAACGAGTTATATTTAATCACAAGATCAATAATCTTTTGCGGTTCGTAATTTTCTGCCCCAAACCAAGCATAATTACAAATATAATTACTGTACATCAAATCATTAGTGATTATAACTTTGCTTTTATCAAAAGCGGAAGACACAGCACCTGTACCAGCAAAAATATCGGCTATCACTTTGATATTACGACACTCCTTTTCAACAACATCGACAATAAAGGGCAATAATTTATACTTATTGCCTAAATAACGCCGGTTATTTATCTTAGAGGTTTTATACCCGCTCACACTTTCTTCCTTTCATTTAGAAATTTAGAACAAAACCACCATCTAAGTCAAGAGAACAAATAAAAAGCCCCACCCACCCATACAATAGACTTGTATTTTCTATATTCATGTCTATATCAATCGTATATAAAGGAGAAAAATCATGGCAGATACTATTTGGCACACAAACACTGAAAGACCACGCAAAGGGGCCGAAATTTTATGTGTTGGACATAACGATGATGGCGACTTTGTAATTTATGGCACAGCAAGCCATTATGAAGATACTTTTTGTATTGTTGATAATGTTGAAGTAGAATATGCTAGTGACATTGATAAATGGTGCTACATAAAAGATTTATTGGCATTACTTCAAAAAGTGGATAGTTACAAATAAACGATAATGAGCAAATTCAGACCATATTCTTTCAAGGCTGGTGGTTCTAAATTGAAATCGACTGCTGGCGAATATGCGGATATTTACCATCAATGGACCAATGACGGTCACCAGTTCATCTGGATTACAGACGACTATGGCTGGCAGACAACCAAACGCCCATTACGTGATACATTCGACACCGTCCTGTCCCACGAAGATTATGAAATGATGTAAGAAAATTATTCTTTCTAGTCTTTCTTGCTTTATACAATTTTTATTGATATGTTTACGACATTAAACAAATGTAATAAGAGTTTATGAATGCATATCAGCACAATAAAAATTAGAAATTTTCGAAAATTAGAGAATGTCACAATTGACATTCATAATCAGACCACGCTATTTATTGGTGCTAATAACAGTGGCAAAACAAGTGCGATAACGGCCATAAAACTATTTTTGAGCAATGATAATAAATTTTTAACATATGATTTTAATTTAAAAAATCACTTAAAAATAAATGAGTTGTTTGATGCAGAAGCCGAACCAAACATGCGAGCCTTTGATGATATTTTTCCAACAATGGACCTGTGGTTTCATGTTGAAGACGATGACATTTATCGTGTTGGTCAGTTGTTGCCAACTTTAGATTGGGCTGGCGGAAATTTAGGTGTCAGATTACGTTATGAAATAAAGGACATTGCCAAATTATTTGCCGAATATAAACAAGCACGAGAACGTATTAAAAATAAAGCTAAGATTTTCCCAAAACATATGATGGATTTTCTTTCAAAAAAATTATCTAACCATTTTATTTTGCGTTATTATTTGCTCGATCCTAACCATAAAGAAGACATACAACCACAAATATCACTAGGTGATCCTCTAGAGAATTCGCCACTAGATAATCTTATAAAAATCGACATTATAAATGCTCAGCGTGGTATGAATGATGAAAATGCGGATACAGAACAAATCGAAAATAGAAAATTGTCTAACCTTTTAACGAGTTATTATTCTAACCATTTGGATCCAAACAAAGGTGAGATATCTGATGATGATTTAAATGCGATAGAAAAACTTAATGAAGCCACTTCCAATTTTACCGAAATAATGAAAACAAGCTTTGAACCTGCACTGAATGAACTTTCAGAAATCGGATATCCACCATTTGGCACACCAAATATTACCTTAAACCCACAAATTAAAACCGCAGATAGTATAAATCATTCAAACGCATTGCAGTATAAAGCAGATGACAACTTATTTCTTCCAGAAAACTATAATGGGCTTGGATATCAGAATCTGATTTTTATGACCTTTAAGATGATTTGTTTCAGGGACTCTTGGCTTAAGTATGGCAAACAAAAAACTGAAGCTGATAAAATAGCGCCTATACACCTTGTGCTTATAGAAGAACCGGAAGCTCACTTACATCCTCAAGCACAACAAGTTTTTATTAAAAAAGCTTTCCAGGTTTTGACATCCAGAAAAGAAATAAATGACGGAAACTTAACAACCCAAATGATTGTATCCACCCATTCATCTCATATTGTACATGAATGTGACTTTGAACAGCTACGATATTTTAAACGTGATTTTACTGCAAAAATCCCCTCAACAAATGTTGTTAATTTAACAAATATCTTTGGCAGCGATTGGGAAACAAAGCGTTTCGTAACACGATATATAAAATTAAATCATTGTGATCTATTTTTTGCAGATGCGGCTATCTTAATTGAAGGTGAAGCAGAGCGTATTTTAATGCCGTATTTTGTTTCCAAACATAAATATCTTACACAATCTTATATATGTATCCTAACAATAGGTGGAAGTCACGCATATAGATTAAGACCGCTAATAGAATCATTATGTATTCCAACACTGATTATAACAGATTTAGATCCTGTACAAGAAGATAGCAACAAAAAAAGAAGCGAAAGAATCCCCTCCAAACTCAATGTCGGTCAAAAAACCTGTAATACCACACTAAAAACATGGATTCCGAAACAAGAAGGCATTGATAAATTACTAAGCGCTACAGAACACGACAAAGAAAGCAATGATACGTTCCCATTAAAAGTAGCATATCAAACGACCGAAGGGGAACAAACATTTGAAGACGCGATAAAAAATGAGAATCCACATTTGTATGACAAAATCAATAACAGTCTCCCAAAGGCAGAAAAAGCATTGAATCTATTATATATAGAAGAATTTGAAACAAGTCTAAACACTCCACGCTACATTGAATCAGGCTTAATATGGTTGGATAATATCTTACAAAACAAACTTTTCAATGACGAGGAAGCTAAAAATGAATAATGAATATGAGAGAACAGAAGCTGATAAAATTATTGAAGAATGTCTTTCTTTACACACCCCAAAAAGTTTCTTTTTATTTGCTGGTGCTGGTGCTGGGAAAACGCGTTCTTTGGTAAACGCTTTACAATATATAAACAACACAATACGCGATCAATTGGTATTGCTTGACAAACATGTAGCTGTGATTACATTTACAAATGCTGCAGCAGAAGAAATAAAAAACAGAACACAATATGATTCTTTATTTACAATATCTACTATACATAGTTTTGTTTGGCGACTTATTAAGGGATTTGATGTCGACATAAAAAAATGGCTGAAAGACTATCTGCAATCAAAAATAAACGAATATAATTCTAAGCCACACAAATCAGGCACAAAACAAGAAGCTAGTTATAACAAACAATTAGAACGATTAAAACAATTAGAAACTATAAAACATTTTAATTATGATCCGGCTCCTGAGGCTGCTAATTCCGGAAAAGATAGCTTGAATCATTCCGAGGTATTAAAGATATGCGCTCACTTTCTGATCAACAAACCGTTATTTGCCAAAATGCTTGTTCAAAAATTTCCAATATTATTGATTGATGAAAGCCAAGATACTGACAAAAATTTAATGGAAGCTTTTTTATCAATACAAAATAAATTTTCAGATTGCTTTACATTAGGATTATTTGGAGATACAAAACAAAGAATATATGCAACTGGCAAAGAGGATTTGGGGGATATAGATTATTGGTCTTCTTGTGGATTTAAAACCCCACAAAAACCGCAAAATCACCGGTCCGGCAGCAGAATTGTAGAATTAGCAAATAAAATTGGTAGTTTGATAGATAAAACACCTACACAAAATCCTGTGCCAGACAAAGGAGAAGGATGTGTACGACTATTTTTAGCACCAACGAACACTGATAAACATTTAATAGAAAGCCGTGTAAAAGAACACATGGCCACTATAACAGGGAACAGTTTATGGAACAAAAAAAACTGGAAAGATAAAGAAGGTGCTACTTTAGTTTTAGAACACCGGATGGCAGCAGTTCGTATGGGGTTTGTTGAGATGTGGGACGCCTTAAAAAGCACATCAGAATTTGATAGTGTAAAATCCGGTACATCACAAGAAATAAATTTCTTTAAAAATTTTGTACTGCCTTTAGTACAATCTAACAATGATTTTGAAATAATGAGAATTATAAAAAAATATTATAAGGATTTATTCAAACAGATAAATAAAGACTCTTTAAGATATATATCAGAATGTGTCTCAAGAATTAAAACAGCATACACAAACAATCCAAATATAACTTTTGGGGAAATGCTTGACGTTATTAGAACTTGCGATATTTTTAATATCCCGCATAAGTATGATGAGGAATCAGAAAGTTTTGAGTTGTTTTTTAACATAAAATTATCACAAATAATCCCTTATGCTAAGTATATAGATAATTTATCAGAATTTAAAACACATCATGGTGTAAAGGGATTGGAATTTGATAATGTTATGGCGATAATAGATAATGACACAAAATGGAGAACTTACGATGAAACCAATTTCTTTGTCGAAGGTAAAGCTAACCAAGATACTCTACGTCTTTTATATGTGATTTGTACACGTGCAAAACAAAATCTTGCTGTAATATTATACACGGATACAACAAAAAATCAGTTAAATCAAAATTGGTTTAATGATGAGGAAATAATATCTCTATCTTCTTTCTGATTTTTATTGTTTTCTATAGGCAGGTGTCAACCCTTCTGTAGCAACTGGTTTTGAGTTCAAAATATGATCACCGTGTTGTTCTAATATTTCACACACAGCTAACATCACTTGCAAAACCGTCACCAATGTAATCCATCTTGTGTCTTGCGGTGTGTCCTCGACAAAGGATTGACTTGTTGCAAAACATTTTCTAACACAGTATGTAGAAAAATGCTTAAACCCGCAAAACAGCTGATAATTCTCGTAGTTCACATCTACATGTTCGTAATATTTCGCCAATTCTGGAATATCTTTTATTTTATTCCAAACGTCCTCAAAGTAATCTTGAGATATTGATTTTAATGTACCAGGATACCAATGTGTTCTATAATTTTTTCTGTTCAATAAATTGTCATCTTTGGGTTTATTTATAAAAAAACGCTCACAATTGTTTTGTTTGATAAGTTCTAATACTCTATCCACACGTTCTGGGTGCACTCGTAGCATATCGATTTGTTCAATGTAACCAAAATCTATGTAATCAGCCCCATTCGTATTAAAATGCTTATTTAACCACAACAATTGAATTTCAAGCTCTATCATCTGACATGTTAATGAGCAGGCTACAAAAACTCTGTCTTTTTGCAAAGCTTCGTAAATTTCTGCAGCTAACGATATCATCGCAGCAACCAAACTATGCAACCCCATAAGAGCCTTATCTTTTGTGGCCTGGGGGTGAAATGATTCCATGGTGCGAACCATCATCCTTAATTTTTTCATTAAGGTATCGATATCATCATTCTTTAACGGATGTGGCAATGGATATTCTTTTTGTAATTCAACCTTTTGTTTTATCAATACCTCGGATACCTTTTTATCAGCTGGCAATTGTGGATGAGCAATCAATTCCGATACTGGCACCCAGTGCATATCGTCGTGGACGCGCAGTTGGATTTCGCCGGTGTAGGATGTGATTTCGTATGTATGAAGTTCAATAACCTTGCCGGAATCTGTTGTATGTTTTGCAATTGTAATCAGGTCGCCAATTTCTGCGTCTATTCCCAATTCTTCAAACAACTCCCGGTGCAGGCATGTTGGACCGTCTTCGCCATCTTCAAACTTACCACCGGGATATTCCCATTCGCCCGCCAATGGTTGGTCCGCCGCACGTCGCATCAGCAGAACATTATCACC
>JAFVUY010000019.1 GCA_017502465.1 Bacilli bacterium
CCATAAGGTAAATCCAAATAATATGGTTCTGTTTTTGCATTTATGATTTTCCTTCCACGAGCCATTTCTTTTTGGAATTTTTCGTTATTATAATCAATATCCCAGCATTCCCAGACAATGCGTTCATCAATAATTCCAGTAGGATCACTTTCATTCCACATGATAGGCGTTTTCCCGTTGTCGATTATAAATGCACCCAATTCATTCATAAAATGTGCCTGGAACTCATTATAGTTTTTGCAACCGAGTGCAATAAACTTTTGCTTGCAATGGGGACACAATTCCCAACGTTGAGAGGGAACTTCATCTCCACCGATGTGGAAATATTCGTCAGTAAAAATGCCCATTAATTCTTTAATAATGGTTTTTATAGCATCAACGGTGTTTTCTTTACCAATACAAGCTACGTCAAATTTCACTCCAAAATTTTCAGCGACCTTTACTTTTCTGCCGAAACAGCCAAACTCTGGATATGCAGCAAGTGCAGACTGAAAGTGTCCCGGGACGTCTATTTCCGGGATAACGCGGATTCCTTTTGAATGGGCATAATCTACTATTTTTCGTAAATCATCTTGAGTATAGTATCCTTTATGCTCTTTCAATCTAAATAAGGTTCGGCGTCTAATACTTCCAATTTCGGTAAGTTTTGGAAAGGCTTTTATTTCGACACGCCAACCTTGGTCGTCGTTAAGGTGTAAATGTAAAGTGTTAAACTTGTAAAGAGCAAGATAATCGATTTGTTTTAAGACTTCTTCAACACTAAAAAAGTATCTTGCGACGTCTAACATATACGCACGCATTTGAATTCTGGGAGCGTCCTCAATAATCATAGCGGGGATTGCTTGCCCGCAAGTCTTAACGAGTTGTGTTAAACTGGCTTTTGCGCGCTCTTTTGCAATATGGTCTTTATATTTTAGTTCAACCATATTTTCTTTAATCGCAAGAATATACCCTTCGCTTGGAAGAGTAGTGTCTTGAATTTCGTTACAAGCGAGATCTTCTATATCAAAGACATTATCAATAGAATATCCTTTTTCATTAAGCAAATTAATCTTTTGTGGTCTTGGTATAATCATAATTATAATTATAAGATAAAAAGAAAATGTTTTCAATAACAAAAATCAAAAACATATAAACAAGAGTATAAAAGATTACTGATAAGTATATTGTCTTAACGATTAATGATAACGGAAAATAAAAAAATAACCCAATCTGAACATGGTGTTCGGATTAGGTTATCGGTGGTGGAGCGTGTAAAATGTAAAACTACTAGGAAAAGAAAAGGCAAGTTAGTCTACTCAAAAGAGTTGATTATTTTTGGCTAAGAATTAATTAATTCTTAGCGTTTTTTCTTATAATTACGACGGGAATTTAACAGAAATTATATTTTTATTTCTTTACTTGAGGCGCATAAACTTTCATTTGTCCATGTCCACCAAAAATATTCCATTCTCCAATGCCTAATCTTTGCAAAAAAGTAGCGCGTTCTTTTGAACAAAGTTTCGAATCGGTATCAACTGAAGTCATTAGTATCGGTGCGTATTTATTATATTCGGCTTGTTTTTTAGTTAATTCCGAAAGATTGATAAAAATATCACCCGAAAATGCTATTTTGTTTTCATAATCAATTAATAATATTTCACCAGATAAATGTCCTCCCTTTCCTTCATAAACTTCAAAATTAAGTTCTCCTATATTATAAAAGCCGATTTGTTCTATAGGCGCAGTTAAACTAGATTTTTTCCACATCGGGCATAGTTTCTTTTTATCTGTAACTTCATATTCTGTTAATATTTTGCAGATGTTAACGTAAGGGAGATGCAAAGGGTTTTTCTCTCTAAATCCAGGCAATTTGTTTGCTTCGAGAAATAAACTTTCAGCGCTTCTTTGACTAAGTATAATTTCGTCAAATTCATTAATAAGACCTACATGGTCAACGTCTACGTGAGTAATTAGTAATTTTTCTTTTTGTTTTTTAAAATCGGGAACAAGCGTTTTTATTAGTTCAAGCATTTCTTTTTTATAACAAGCGTAGCCCGAATCAACAAAAAGTCTTTCTCCTTTGCTTTCTATTATTGTGGTATTACTACCGCAATCAGGTTCTATAAGTATAATTTTAGTTGTCTCAGTTATGTAATGTTCAGTTACTCTCGGATGAAAGTTATCTCCCTTACATTCTGCTAAAAGTTCTGCAAATTTACTAATACTATCAAAAGTTATATAAGGAGAAAGTCCTTGTTCGTCAAGCGTTTGCATCGCTAAATTCACATTTACTAAAAGTTTTTCTTTCTTATCTAATGGAAGCGTTAATGTTTTTATTAAGCCGTCGACATATGAATTGTAGAAAATACTATTGTCATAGACTTTTTCAGTATTATTGTAGTCTATAACTTTAACCTCACAAAGCTTTTCGGCTTGAGTTAAAAACTCAGTTAAACTATTTACATCGTTGATGTATAATCCCATTTTGAATTGTTGATAGTCACTACCGTTTTCTTGAGAGCTTATATATGAAATATTAAAATTAAATTTACTAATTAGTTCTAAAACGTTAGTGACGCTTCCAGGAACGTCCTTTAAATAAAAAGACAACAAAACAATTTTGCTATTTTCTTCCGCATTAGAAAGATAACCGATTTCTTCTAATTTTTTATTTGCTTGATCTAAACGTGTTTTTTCACCGTCAACTTCAATAAATAGTGTGTGAGAATCAACGGCTTTATTATAACTTACTCTTGTAATATTAATGCCAAGTTCGGAAAAACATTTACTTGCTTTAAGAAAAGCACCAATATGATTAGGCATTTTAGTTACATATGTTTTCTTCATAATACTACCC
>JAFVUY010000206.1 GCA_017502465.1 Bacilli bacterium
CCTGAGCCAGGATCAAACTCTCAAAGTTTGTATTCTAGTTCAAAATTATTATCTGGTTTTGTAAATTAAATAAATTGACGTATTGTTTGTACATCTGTTTAGTTTTCAAAGATCAGTTGCGTGTGTAATAACTATGTTATTCTCTCAACCCTCTCGGGATGCACGCTTTGTTATATTATCATCACCAACAATATGTGTCAACGACTTTTTTAACTTTTTTTAATTTTTTTCAAAACCGTTGATTTTGGTGAGCCACGGGAAAAACCGTAGTATGAGTAGTATACACGCCTATAATTATTAAGTAAATAGAAAAATAACTTTTTTTATTATTTTTTTAGAAAGAAAAAATCCGCAAGAATATCTCGCGGATCTATTTCCTTTTTTTCTTTATTATATATATTATTATTTCTTGCTATATGCAATTCCTAAGAAATAAACAAGTCTAATAAATATATAAATGAAATCGACATAGAGTTGGAACGCACAGTAGAGAGAAACGTTTTCGCTAAGTTCTCCAGCTTCTGCAATTTTCTTAATTCTCCAGATGTCAAACATAGTGATAAACATCATACCCGCAAACATACCTAGAGTAATAATCCAATAGAAGACTTGGAAAGTTCCTGGAGAAACAAGCATTAATATCCAAGTAAACAAGGATACAATGCCAGCGCCAAAGAATAATCCCATACCAACAATAGCTAAACCACTTAAATTACCTTTACTTAATAAAGCAATAAGTGCCATAACTCCGAAGACGAGTGATGTAGCAAGGAATGCTCCTCCTAATAATCTCCAGTCTAGGAATAATACAAATGTTGATAATAATACTCCGATAGCTACGCAATATAAGATTCCAGGAATTAAAATCGATAAAATCTTATTTTTTCTCAAAGAGAAATTAACAACAAAGCTAAGGATAAATGTGGAAATTGAGGCAACGATCATCGTGATTAGAAGAGCTTGACTCGCCGTTTCTGAATCAGTCTTTGCCCAATTATAGAAGATAAAGGCTAAGACAAAGGCAATTATGCCCGTGATCATTAATCCTATAAACATGTATCCAAAGACTTTCGCAATCGAAAGAGCGGACGATGCGCGGGTTGAAGTTGGTTTAGTAAAAGTCTTTTTCTCTTCGACTATGTTTCCATGTTCGTCAGTGTAAAAGGCCATATGTAACCTCCTTATTATAAGATGTTAAGTAATAATCCTTCGTATGAATCAATTTTAAGTGAAGCACCGCCGACAAGAGCGCCATCAACATCTTCGCAAGATAAATATGCTTTGACGTTTTCTGGTTTAACGCTACCACCATATAAAATACGAATTTCATCAGCGACTTCGCCAAATAATTCTCTTAAAACTTCACGAATGAAGTGACAAATGTCTTGAGCGATTTCAGTAGAAGCATTTTTACCTGTACCGATGGACCAGACTGGTTCATAAGCAACAACTAAGTTTTTAACTTCTTCTGCTGTTAAATCTTTTAAACCATCTCTAACTTGTGTTCCAACGATTTCTTTTGTTAAACCGCCTTCAAATTCAACTAATGTTTCACCAACACAGTAAACTGGAACCATGTTATTTGAGATTAAAGCTTTAATTTTTGCATTACATTTTGCGTTTGTTTCATTATCATATGTTCTTCTTTCAGAGTGACCGATAATAACCCAATCAATTCCAAATTCTTTTAACATAGGGATAGAAACTTCACCTGTATAAGCTCCACTAACTAATTGGTGGACGTTTTGAGCAGCAACAATCATGTCACTAGAAGCGTTTTCTTTAACAGCTTGGAGTGATAAATATGTTGGAGCGACACCGATATCGATACCAGCGTCTTTTGCTTTTTGAACTAATGGTTTGCTTGAAATAGCAAATTCTTTTGCTTCACTGGCAAGTTTGTTCATCTTCCAGTTGCCTAATAATAATTTTCTTCTCATATTAATTAACCTAAAACATCAATACCTGGGAGGTGTCCATCGTTTTCAATCATTTCAAGGGATGCGCCACCACCTGTAGAGACGTGTGCGAAGTCTTTGGCATAGCCAAATTGTTTAATAGCAGCTGCGCTATCGCCACCACCACAAACTGTAAATGCTTTTCCGCTTAATTTAGCTAAAGCTTCACAAATTGCAAGTGTACCTGCTTGGAAGGCTGGATTTTCAAAGACACCAGCTGGACCATTCCAGAAGACCATTTTTGCTTTTGAAATTTCTTCTGCGAATAATTCGCGTGTTTTTGGTCCGATATCTAAACCTTGGTAATCTGCTGGAATTTCATCAACAGAGACTATTTTAATATCTGTTGGGTTATCAAATGAATTTGCGATAACACTATCAACTGGTAAAACGATTCTTCCGTTAGCGGCCGCTAAGCAGTTACGTGCGTAATCTAATTGATCATCTTCAACTGGTGATTGACCTGTTTCTTTGCCTAAAGCTTTTAAGAATGTGAATGCCATAGCACCACCAATGAGGATTTTGTCACATTTTTTAAGTAAGGATTCGATAACTTTAATTTTATCGGAAACTTTTAAACCGCCTAAAATAGCGATATATGGACGGTCTTCGTCGCTAACCTTGACACAACGTGTTAAAGCTAAAACTTCTTTTTCAACTAAGAAACCAAGAGCAACTGGTTTTCCTTGTTCTTTTAAGATGGAAGGAATTCCATATGTGGATGCGTGTGCTCTATGAGCGCTACCAAAAGCGTCCATAACATATGCATCAGCGAGTTTTGCCCATGCTGCGCTTAATTCTGGGTCATTTTTTTCTTCACCTTTTACATAACGTGTGTTTTGGACTAAGAGGACATCGCCATCATTTAATTTTGCGACAGCTTCATCAAGTTCTTCACCACGTGTGACAGGAACGAATGTAACTGGTTGATTTAAAAGTTCAGCCAATCTGAGTGAAACTGGTAAGAGATTGTTTTTTGCTTTTGCAGCAGCGATTTCTTCTTCGCTTAATTTGTGTTTGATTTTACCTAAGTGTGAAAGAAGGATAACACGAGCACCTTTTTCTAAAAGGTTTTTAATGGTTGGAAGAGCAGCGACAATACGATTGTCATCGCGGATTTCACCATTTTTTAAAGGGACATTAAAGTCAACTCTAACGATAACCTTTTTGCCTTTAACATTTGTTAAATCTTTAACTGTTAACATATATTTTCTCCTTATTTTATATAAAACGGCACCGTAAGACGCGGTGCCGTTAGTTTTTAAATATTATTAGTTAGACACCAAATTAGCAGTTTTCTGCAAAATATTTGATTGTTCTGACCATTTGGCTTGTGTAGGAATTTTCGTTATCGTACCAAGCGACGACTTGAACTTCATATAAGCCTTCGGCAACTTTACTAACCATTGTTTGTGTAGCATCGAATAAGGAACCAAATCTCATACCGACGACGTCGCTAGAGACGATTTCATCTTCGTTATATCCGTAGGATTCATTTGCAACACTCTTCATGTGGTCGTTGATAATTGCTTTTGTTAATTCGCCATCATAAGCAACAACTGCTGTTAAGATGGTTGTTGAACCTGTAGCAACTGGGACACGTTGTGCGGAACCGATTAATTTACCATTTAATTCTGGGATAACTAAACCGATTGCTTTTGCAGCACCTGTGCTGTTTGGAACGATGTTTGCAGCACCTGCACGAGCTCTACGTAAATCGCCTTTTCTGTGTGGTCCATCAAGAATCATTTGATCGCCTGTGTAAGCGTGAATTGTGCTCATGATACCTGATTTGATTGGAGCGAGATCGTTTAAGCCTTTTGCCATTGGTGCTAAGCAGTTTGTTGTACAGCTAGCTGCGGAGATAACTGTATCGCCTGCTTTTAATGTTTTTTCATTAACACCGTAAACGATTGTTGGTAAATCATTACCTGCTGGAGCAGAAATAACAACTTTTTTAGCACCTGCTGTGATGTGTGCTTCTGCTTTTGCTTTGGATGTATAGAAACCTGTACATTCTAAGACAACATCAACGCCTAATTCACCCCATGGGAGTTCTTCTGCTTTTGGTTTTGCATAGATTGTAATTTCTTTTCCATCAACTGTGATAGAACCAGGAACTAAAACTGTTTTACCGTCTTCTGCTAAGACTGGTTCTTTGTAGGAAACTGTGTGTTTACCTTCGCCGTAAACACCAGCGTAACCACCTTGAGCTGTATCGTATTTTAATAAGTTAGCTAACATTTTTGGGGAAGTTAAATCGTTAATAGCAACGACCTCATAACCTTCTGCACCAAACATTTGTCTGAAAGCTAAGCGACCAATACGACCAAATCCATTAATTGCAACTTTAACATTTGACATAATTTATATGCCTCCTTCTTTTTTTACTGCACATATAGTTTAAACTATATTTCAAGTTTTGCAAGAGATAAGGGTTAATTTTTAATAAAAACGTTAAATAAAATAGTCATGTCCAAAAATCTGGAAATTAAAATTTTAATTCCAAAGTTTTGTAAAATTGTTATATCCAATTCCTGCCGCTTGGAAGGGGGTATATATGAATAGTTATAAAAGATATGATCGAGAAACG
>JAFVUY010000207.1 GCA_017502465.1 Bacilli bacterium
GTAGAGCTATCGGCTGTTAACCGATCGGTCGTAGGTTCGAGTCCTACGGTAGGCGCCAAACAATGGCCTGTTGGAGAAGCGGCTTAACTCACCACCCTTTCACGGTGGCATTCATGGGTTCGAATCCCATACAGGTCACCAACTTAAAAATTACCCGAACCAAAACACTGAACTTTCAGAGGTTCGGTTTTTTTGTGCTTTTTTTGTCTTATAAAGCACTCGAAACCTAAAAATATTAAGGTTTTGCAGTGAATTTTGATATTTATAGGAGTCATTAACAATATCAAAATAATGAAATAGACAATAA
Organism: Bacilli bacterium; assembly: GCA_017502465.1. GTDB lineage: Bacteria > Bacillota_I > Bacilli_A > RFN20 > CAG-826 > RGIG5418. The sequence continues at coordinate 308 of JAFVUY010000207.1, forward strand.
AATTACCCGATCGAGAAACTCGCTACATAAAAGTGAAAATTTTGATAAATATCAAAAAAATATCATCAAAGATGATATAATCTCGCAAAAATTCAAAATTAAGTGTTGGTTCGGGTGAATTACCAATCGACCACGGAGAATCAACCATTCGGGATACGAACCACAATAAGAGAACGATTCTACTTATTATAGATCCGTGTTTAGTGTATAATAAAAACGATTTAAGAACTATAAGATCTTAAAAGGAGCAAATACATATGAGTTTACAACCTTTCGTTAAGTGGGCTGGCGGCAAAAGACAAATCATGAACCACCTACTTAAATTAAAACCTAAAAAATTTAGACATTATTATGAACCATTTGTTGGTGGTGGTGCTTTATTATTGGAACTTGCACCTATTCATGCAACTATTAATGATTCAAATAAAGAACTCATATATGTTTATAGATGTTTAAGAAACAAAAGACTCTTTAACAAAATGTATGCTCTTTGTAAGGAACACGAAGAAAAACATTCAGAAGAATATTATTACCAAATAAGAAATCTAGATAGAAAGAAAACTGCATATGCAAAATTACCTACATATGTAAAAGCAGCTAGATGTTTATACTTAAATAAGGCATGTTTTAATGGACTATTTAGAGTAAACTCTAAAGGACAATTCAACGTTCCTTTTAATGGCAAAGAAAGAATCAACTGTTTTACAGAAGAAAACATCCAATCATTACATAAATACTTCCATAAGAGAAAACCAGTAATCTTATCTAAAGATTTCCAAGAAGCAGTTAAAACCGCTAAAGCAGGAGACTTTGTATATTTTGACCCACCATATGATGTAGTTGGGGAACAATCATTTACATCATATACGACTGGCGGGTTCGGAAAAGAAGAACAAACAAGACTTAGAGATGTTGTAAAAGAACTAACCGAAAAAGGTGTTCTTGTAATGGCAAGTAATGCCAATACCGAATTCATTCGTGATTTATATAAGGACTTTAATATTCATACTATTGAAGCTAGAAGAAATATCAATTCTAAAGGTGACGGTCGCGGTAAAGTCGAAGAAGTCATCATCACCAATTATTAAAATGAATAAAAAAGATATATTTTTTAAAACTGACAATTTTGAACTCTTAAATGGAGATTCTTTCAAACTGCTTAAAAAAATCGAACCAAAGTCTCTAGACTTTATATTTGCAGACCCACCATATTTTCTTTCTAGTGGTGGCATTTCATGTCAAGCAGGGAAACAAGTGTCAGTCGATAAAGGTGAATGTGACTTAACAAAATCTATCGAAGATAAACTTAAGTATCATCGAAAGTGGATAGGCTTATGCAGAGATGTTTTAAAAGATAACGGAACCATTATGATTAGCTCAACTCTCCATAGCGTTTACGCTATCGGGGTTGCTTTAGAGATGGAGGGCTTCTCCATTATAAACAACATCATTTGGAGAAAAACCAATCCTGCTCCTAATCTTGCTTGTAGGTGTCTAACACATTCTACAGAGACAATAATATGGGCCAGAAAACAACTTACCTCTAAGAAAAAGGGAAAACATTATTTTGATTACGCTGCTATGAAAGAATTAAATGGTGGTAAACAAATGAAAGATGTTTGGGATATTGAACCAGAAATGTTTGAATCCTCAACTACTACAAAAAAAGAGAAGAAACATGGCAAACACCCAACTCAAAAACCTATCGCATTACTCGAAAGGTTAATAACGATGGCAACAAAAGAAGGAGATGTTGTTTTGGACCCATTTAATGGTAGTGGAACGACTGGAATTGTGGCTTATACTTTGAAACGTAAATATATAGGTTTAGAATTAGATAAAGAATACTTAGAACTAACACTCAAAAGATTTAAGGAGATTGAAAATGCCTAGAAAGAAAAATACTGTTGGTGGTGGAAACCAAACAAATATTAACGGTTTAGCATTTGAACAAGAAACAACTTTAGCAGATGCATTAGTTGAAGCTGGTTTTATCTTGGCACCTAATAATCTTATTTATATTGGTAAAGAAAATGTGGGTAAATTAACACAAAAGTATAGTCTATATAGAGACTTTTTAGAACCAATGGGGGTTGATTGGAAAGACGTGCTCTCAAAGCGTATGCTTCCAGATGATTGCTTTGTTAACTATAGAAATAAAACCGTTTACATTATCGAAAAGAAATTTCAATCATCAGCGGGTTCCGTGGATGAAAAATTACAGACATGTGACTTTAAACGCAAACAATATCAAAGGTTATTCGAAACCATTGATTACAAAGTAAAATACATTTACTTATTGTGCGATTGGTTCAAGAAACCAGAATATAGAGATGCATTAAAATATATTAAAGACGTCGGTTGCGATTATTATTTTAACGAGATTCCTTTAGAGATTTTAAATCTTATGTAATGATGTGGTTCGGGTGTTCTACCAAACGACTAAAAATCTAAAGAATTGAACCGTTCTGTAAATTACCCGAACAATCTGCTCAATCATATACTTACTTGAAAAAGTTGGTGTCAAACCTAGTAGTGGAACTATAGCAATACTATTGGAAATTGACATCAAATGGCAAAAAACAGCCTAAAATCATCAAAAATAATAGAAAAATACATAAAATGCTGATACAGTAGGACGCGTGAGGAGTGTAGATGATACTTCGAGATACTACTAACTCAACTCGATACATCTACCCCTAAATGCTGAAGAATCAGTAAAATGGTTCGGTTTATCTACCGAACGCCTCACCAACGTAAAAATTACCCGAACCAAATTACTGAAGTTTCAGGGGTTCGGTTTTTTTATGCCTTTTTTGTCTTATAAATCATTCGAAATCCAAAAATATTGAGGTTTTGCAGTGATTTTTGACATTAATAGGAGTCATTGACGATATTAAAATAATAAAATAGACAATAAAATTACCCGATTGAGAAACTCGCTACATAAAAGTGAAAATTTTGATAAATATCAAAAAAATATCATCATAGATGATATAATTCTCTAATAAATGAATATTAACAAGCGGTTCGGGTGAATTACCAATCGACCTTTAAGAATCAACCATTCGGGATACGAACCACACATATAAAGCAAAAAAATTTAACAAAAAAGTTCAGCTTATTCATAGCTGAACTTTTTACTTTTTAGAAAGGGCAGAAATAGTTGATTTAATAGCAATCTTTTCCTTTTCGGTTAACGCTCTATACTGATTTAGTAATTGTATTTCTTCTTTAGAAACATAAATTTTAGATTCATCATTCTCAAAGAATTCAGATAACGTAATTCCAAATGCATCACAAATTTTCTCTAATGTATCAACTGTAGGACAAGTGCCTCTTGCAAACATATTTGATAATGTCGACTGAGTTAAACAGGATTCATACGCTAATTTATACGTTGACCATCCTCTTTCTTTTTGTAATTTTTTAATCTTTTCTAATACATTCATGTAAATATTCTAATATACAAATGTATTGTATATAAAACCCCGTAGAGTTATACTTAATATACAAATGTATACTAAAAGAGGGGCAAATATATGGGTCAAGCAGTAGGCGATGTGCTAAGTACTATTATTGCTTTTGCTGGTGTTTGTATTACCGGAATTATAAGTGTCATCGTTATCAAAAGGGAAATATATAGCAAAAGAGTTATTCAAGAAAGAATAAAGTGGCTTAATACTTTTAGAAATTATTGGGGCGATTTTATGTCTGCTTGGGAAGCAAAAAGGAATAGCGTTAATAATAGATTTGAACCTAATTTCGATGTTAAAGATTATAACAATTTAATGATTAAAGGCGAGAAAGCGAGATATTACATGATTTCTATGTTAAATACAAACACAGTTCAAGGAAACGAATGTAATTATTTACTTAAGGATTATTTAAAAAGAATGAATCTAATTAAAGAAATACCTATTAATGAATTGGAAAAATTTAATTCCGAAATGAATGATTTACTTGAATGCTGTAATAGAATGCTGGAAAAAGTTTGGCAAAAAGCTAAAAAGGAGAGTGGAGAAAATGAAGAATAAGACCTTGAAAATATTTTTAATTATAAGTTTGCTTATTGTAATTATTGCACTTGTTGTATTTTTGACTTATTTGTTCTGTGAAATAGCAAATTTAGATATTTTAAAAACCATAACATGGATTTTGATAGTGACAATATCATTATTACTTATTGCTAGCATCGTGTCCGTTGTGTTGTTGAAAAAATCTTTATTTACCAAAAGTGAACCACAAGGTGAAACACAAGATAACTTGAGAATGTGTGATATGAAGTTTTTAGCAAAATATATTGTCAAAGAATTAAAAAAATGCGAATGCCCATGCTGTAGGGAAAATTATAAAAAAATAGAAGGAGAACCAAAAGATGAATAAGAAATTATTTTTAGTACCTGCAATATTATTTGGAGTAGTAAGTTGTGCAAATGGGACGAGCGAACCAAATAATGGTTCATCATCTTCATCAAATGTATCAATTAAAGCGTTATCTGCAGTTCTCCACGAGGAAGAGGAAGAACCACTAGAAAACGCTCCATTAATGACACTAGATACCAGTGAAGAGTCTGATACGAGTGAATCAGAACCAGAAACACCAGATCCAAATGATTATATCCCAGAAGGTCAATACATTGTTATCTATAAAGATGAAACACATATTGATTTTAAAATCGAATTAAATAATCCTAAGAAAGAAGCAATCACTGCACTAGAATTAGAATGTGAAGATAAAAATGCTAAAATTGCATTACAAAATTCTAAGGGTGAAACTGAATGGAAATTAATTAAGGATTATCCTGTTGTTGAATGGGGTGGCACTAATAGATATGAAAGAACATTTGAAATTCTATTAGATGAAGGATACACAGAAAAGGACTGTGATATTAAAGTATTAGACTTAGAAGTTAACGGTGAATGGTTAGCTAAAGGGTTAGATAAGAACGTATTAGATGTATATAAAGTATATGATGACGATTTAAAATACGAATTTGTATACAATAAAGAAGATGAATACAGATTCAGACTAACTGCTGGGGAGACTGTGAAGAACCTAGTTGTTAGTGGTGCGACTCCTGTTGAGGGTGAAGAGAACGTATATAGTGTTACTACTGAGGGGTATATTAGTTGGGAATATGACTATGAACCTGAGGATGGTGCAAGTGCACACTGGAGAAATGGTAAGGAGATTGAGTTTAGAGAATTCTATTTTCCACATGGTGATAGAGACATATGGTATTTTATTCTTGATAATGAGCATGGTGGTTGGTCTCCAGATGTAATTCCAAATTTGATGTATTTTGTTAATTTTAGAGGAACTGATATTGAACAAGAATTCTTCTATATGATATTTGGAGATATATCATTCTACTATTTTAAAGTTACATATCCAGATTATCCAGACCCAGCAATGAATGGACACGCATATATATCATATGAACATAAAGAAAATCCTATTCCATTAGAAAACGGATATACAATAATGATTGGTAATTATCCAAAAGTTATTCCGCCAAAACAATAATTTAAAAAGAAGATAACAAATGTTATCTTCTTATTTTTTTAATTTAGTAATCTCTGCTTTAAGTTCTTCAATTTCAGCCTGTTGTTCTTGCATTGCTTTAACTAGTACTGGAATAAGACCTATATAATTCATAGTATATTTTTTATATTCTTCGTCAGTAGCATTTTCTTTAAAGCTAGGTAATTTATAACCAGCTATAGAGACAATATCGAATTTATCTTCACCAGGATATGTTTCTTCTAATGCTGACTTAACATCTTGAGCAATAAAACCAATATGAGTTCTTTCGCCGGCCTTAGTTGCCTTCTTATGTTCATCTTTATCATATTCAGATAGACCATAAATATCCAAATATTTTGGGTCAGGATTTTCTTTTCTGTAATCATCTCTATAATTATACCTAAATGTTACTGGTTTTAACTTTTTAATTAAAGGTAGACACTCTTGTTCGACATCCTCTATATTTGTTTTATCATTTCTATCTGATGGTTGTGTTATGTTTAATGTCGAGCTATATCCATATGGTAATGTAAGAGTCTTTTTACCACTTGCTTCAGAAGCAACTGCATTAGGACCTAAAGCAATGCATCCATCAACATCACATGATGCATTATATCCAAGAGCTATAGCATTTATTGCATTCTGTGCTCTTGACAGATACCCAATAGCAATATTAGATTCTCCATCTGAAATCCCATTAATTGCAATTCCGTATGGGCCACCTGCAGACCCATTAATTGCTACGGATACCTCTCCAGCATACGATTCGTTTAAAATAGCACCATAACTATCAACATGACGCATTCCTATTGCAATACCTCGATCTTTTGCAACATTGGAAGGAGAACCAATTATAATTCCACAGTCATAATCATCCGAATTACTTGAAATAAGGCGGAGTTCAGCCTCATCTCCTCTAGATAATTCAAATCTATTTGATAATAGAGCATTTTGAATACTAAGACTACTATTGAGAGCCAATTTTGTCCCATTCCATGATAATGTAGCAGTATTATTACTAGGATCAGTAAATGAAATTTTCTTACCATTTTCAATAGTAACTTTAGATTCTCCTGAATTATCAGTATAAACATTTTCAATTTTCGTACTGGTGAGAGTGGATCTTTTAGGACTTTCACCATTACTATCACTGCCAGCGCCTACCTCAATTTTATCTTTTGCAACACTGCTATGATTTGCTTGATTACCAAAGGATAGAGGCTGGTTAATAGATAGGGTTGTGCCACTCCATAATAATGTAGCAGTAGTGTCAGAACTACCAAATGAGAGAGTTCCTAAATTTGATATAGATGTTTTGTTTAATGAAAGCCCATTATTTCCAAAATTAATAACCCCATTAGAATTCAATGTCAGGTCATATAAATTAGAAATTTTTGATCCAATTATACCATCAAACTCTATTGAATGAATATTACTAATCCTGCTTGTGTCTATTGTGATTGCATTAACATGCTCTGTTGCAATAGGGTATGTAATAGCTAATGAATCATCACCAGTTTTATACATTTCTATACCATCAATATTAACAGCTCCAACTATAATCGGCGCATGAATTTCAACTTCATCATTAGGTCCTAGGTCAATATCAATACCATCAATACTAATGCATCTATTATCAATACTAATGTCTCCCACATTAATGCGTCCAATACTCATAATCCCATTAGGATAATTTTGAGGATCAACTGTAATATTGACTTTATTTTCCCCATTATATACTTCTAATGCTCCATATATCTTAGTTTGTTTTAAACTTGCCATATATCCTCCTATCTAACCATTAAACGGACATACCCGTCATTAGTTAGTTCATACTTATAAAGTTTTGTTTTCACACCCATTAAATCTTTGTCTATATCTGACGCTAATTTAGCAGGACTGATATTTTGTATTGCTATGTTTATTTCTTTACCTGGATAAACAGTTGAAACATCATAAACATCCACGTCAGTCATCTTAATATTATTAAATGTTTTATAGTGTCTGACTATTGGAACGATAATTTCGTTATGAGTCTTTTGTAATCTATCACGCTGACTTTTGTTTAGGTCTCCAACTTTATACATTTCAGTGGAGAATATAGAGTAAGTTGCGATAGAAGTGGGAAAGTGGGAAACTGATACAACTGATAAGTAGTAGTGGTTCGGGTGTTCTACCAAACGGCTAAACGTCCCCAAAAATGCTACCGTTCTGTAAAATACCCGAACAATCTGATGAGATAGATACTTACTGTTAAAATCGCCTGTAGGTGCTGATAAATAAACACCACTAATTAACCTAAAAATCGAGGCAAAATGGCAAAAAATGGCCTAAAATAGTAAAAAATCATAGAAAATCGCATAAAATGATGATAATGTAGGATGTGTGAGGAGCATAGATAATACGTCAAAGCATTACTAACTCTACTTGACACATCTGTCCCTAAATGCTGAAGAATCAGTAAAATGGTTCGGTTTATCTACCGAACGCCTCACCATTCGTGATACATACGACTTTCCAACCAAAGGGAAGTCGTTTTATTTATAAATAAATAATGGATAAATCAAAATTATCCATTTTGGTTGCTAAGCCATTTATTTTCTACTTCTTGCGGACTTCTGTCTTTTAATGATCTGTGGATTCTCTTATTGTTATACCAATCAAAATAACTAGATAAATAGTCTACAATCACTCTCGAGTTTTCGTATTTTCTAATATTTATATTTATTTCTTCTCTTCTTAGTACTGAGTAAAAACCCTCCATACAAGCATTATCATTTGGAATACCAGGATAGGAAAAAGACTGTTTAACCCCTAACATTTTTAAAGTTTTCATAAATTTATGACTTGTAAATTGACCACCTTGATCTGAATGGAACATCAAACCGATTGGTTCGTTTCTAGCTTCAAAAGCATCTTTAAAAGTATTAATAGCGAGATTTTCACTAAGTTTATGAGCTAATCTAAAAGCGATAACTTTTCTAGAAAACAAATCTAAAATGGTACACAGATAAAACTTTGCGCCTTGTACATTTATTTCCAAGAAGTCGCTAACCCATACTTTGTTTGGCTCTTTTTGCTCGAATTGTCGATTCAATAAGTTACGATAATACTTCCTTCTCTCTTTATAAACATCTGGTTTTGGCCTTTTCATTTTGTTGTTTTTAACTATGTTGTTATCTTTCATCAACTTACCTATTTTTCTAGCGGAAGTGATGATGCCTTTCCTTTGCAGAGCTATTTTCATCTTATCTAATCCATATCTGCCATTGTTTTCTTCAAATATAATTTTTATTTCCTTTAATAACTTCTCGTCATTGATTTCATATATTGTCTTTTCGACCTTATGGTTTATGAAATTGTAATAAGTACCTTTATTAAGACCGATAACCTTACAAACTTCATAAAAGTTATAGTCGGTATTTGATTCTAAGAACTCTTTTGTCGCTATTTCCTTTTCTTTAACAGATGAGTTTTTGCCAATTCCGATATTCCTCCAAATATATAATTCCCTTTCCATATTTTTTATTTTTGTGCCTCTAATCATATATAAAACTCCTTTTAATATCTCTATATCACAAAAAGAAAAAACTGGTATTATTGTAGTGACAAGCTTTTTTGAAAGCCTGAAAAGTGGTATTATTGGGCTTACACATAGACAACTTAATTTTACCAGTAACTAGTTATGCTGAGGTTAATGACCCCTGGCGGAGTAGACTCGATCTACCGGATTAGTTGCTTTTTATTTTTTCTTAAAAAAAGTTTAATATATAATAGAATAAGACTATGTCTTATGATAAGATATAAGCATGTCAAAGCATAAAAGACCATTTGATCAAAATCTAGTTGATGCAATCAATAAACTTTGTTGGCCATTAGTTAACAATAATGGAATTAAAGTATTTTTGCGCAATAACGCGAGATATGAATCTGGAGCAGAACATATCGCTGGCAAACTTCACGAATTAAAAGTGAGAGATATTGAACTATTACCTAATGTACTGAAGCAACCGCTTTCTGTTAAAACCGACAAAAGAAAAGGGAAGTTGTACTTTGGAAGACGCAAAGGTGTTAATAAATTCCCTTATCTTAAAGTGGTGGTGAGAATTGAAAAAGATGAAACAGAAACAATAATCACAGTATGCTCATCTAAGAGATGCACTTAAATTTTTTGTTTGCTTTATTGAATAAATTGTTTATAATTTAAATGTCAAAGGTGGAAATTCAGCGTAACGACCACGGCGCATTCTCTTGAATGGTACAAAGCGATGCAGGGGGAAACCGAATCCACTTAACACCTGGAACGATTTAGTAGTTTCCTTAATTAGGCTGGCCTGCTTGACAAATACTAACACTTCGGTTGAGGTGTTTTTATTTTTCGACGTTTATTAGGCGTTGAATAATAACGGAAATTGTCTTTTTGAATAGCGATTCCAAAGGAAAACTCATTTTTCAATAAAAAGGCATGGTTCAACTTGTATCAAAACACTATAACCCTATCAACTTAATTTAACCAGTAACAGTTATTCTGAGGTTAATGACCCCTGGCGGAGTAGACTTGATCTACCGGATTAGTTGCTTTTTTTATTTTTTCTTAATAAATTCTATATCTATACAAAAAGATAATTCATCTGAAAACAAAACTTTTAAATCTTTTTGTTCTTGTTTGACAATAGGCTTTTTTGTGTTAAAAAAGAAATTTACCAAGAAATAAAAAAATGGAGTTTAACTCCAAAAAAATCCATAGTATAATAACGTTGAAGGAGATGATGCTTGATGCCAGAATCAATATATAAAATTAAAAGAACAATATATAAAGAAATTATTGATACCATTAATAATAAAGCTGTAACAGTCATTACAGGAGCAAGGCAAGTTGGCAAAACAACGATATGTTCAAAATTAGAAGAAGAATTAGGATTTAATTATGTTTCTTTGGCGGATCCTATCATTAAAAATGCGGCAAAAAGTGATCCTTCTGAATTTTTGTCATTAAATCCATTTCCATTAATAATTGATGAAATTCAAAAAGCTCCAGAATTGTTTGAATACATAGAAGGAGTGGTTGATAGAGAAATAAAAAAAGGGAATAAAAAAGGATTATATGTTCTTACTGGATCACAGGCCTATAAATTAATGAAAGGCGTTACAGAATCAATGGCTGGAAGAATTGGTTTGATATCAATGTCTCCTTTATCCTTAAGCGAAATAAACGAAAAAGAAGAAAACCCTTTTGAAGTTGATATACAAAGAAGTCTAAAACGTACCAAGGATTATATTATCGATACAAATAAAATGTATGAGTATATTGTTAGAGGATTTTATCCTGAACTTTATGATAATGAAAATCTAAAAACTTCTATGTTTTATGCAGATTATGTTGAAACATATTTAGAAAGAGATGTTTCAGATTTTATTAACTTAAAAGACAAACAAAAGTTTTTAAATCTAATGTCTGTTTTAGCATCCCTAACTGGGCAAGAATTAATATATGATAATCTTGCGAAAATTATAGGAGTAGATGTTAAAACTATCCAAAGTTGGATAAGCGTTTTGATTGCAGGTAATATTATTTATTTAATAAATCCATATAATGAAGAAAGCATGGTAAAGCAAGTAACAAAAAGACCTAAAATATATTACGAAGATACAGGTTTAGCATGTTATTTGTCTAGAGTAACTAGTCCAGAAACATTAAAAGCTTCATACCTAAAAGGACATATGGTAGAAACATTTATTGTGAATGAGATTGTTAAGAGCTATAAAAATAATAGAAAGGACAAAGAAACATCATTCTATTATTTTAGAAATGCTAAGCAAGATGAAATCGATTTAATAATAGTCAATGATGGAAAAATAACATTAATAGAATGTAAGTGCGGTGAAGAATATAAAGCCTCAGATGTTTCTTCATTTGAAAAGTTATCAAATACCAAATTACAAAAAACTAATAACGCAATTATCTGTACAACCAAAACTATTTATCCGATTTCAAGCGGAGTATATGTCATACCATTTACAAGCATTTAATATAGAAAAAAGACTAAATATGGAAATAATGAATTTGGATTCTATTTCGATTTTATTAGAACATCAGTTGTATACAAAATGTAGACAACTGAAACGATATATGTTATCATATTTTTATGATAAAACATTCAATTAGGTATTTTTTAAATAAACCAATTCGTGCTATATGGGATAGCGAATTATCAAAATGGTGGTATTCTGCCACTGATGTTGTTTTTGCGCTTACTGATTCCAAAAATCCGAGAATATATTGGAATGCTATTAAACGAAGAAATCCTGAGTTGAATACATTTTGTAGACAACTAAAATTATATGCTGATGATAGTAAGAAATATCTTACTGACGTCATTGATGAAACAGGAATCAAGAAATTGGGAAGAATTCTTAGAAGCAAGAATAATATAGAATTTGAAAAATGGTTAGATGGCTCACTTGATCCAATAGATGAGCAAAGCAAGAAAAAAGCTTATGACTTTTACAAGACTGATTTGATAGAAGAGGATGAAATTGGAAAGGCTGTTGCTTTGCAAAAGATACATGCTTATTTGTTTGAAGGACTTTATCCATTCGCGGGTAAAATCAGAACAAAAACGATTTCTAAAGGTGGATTTACTTTTGCTAGCGGAGATTTCTTGCCGCAAGTATTAAAAGACATTGATAAGATGGTTGATAATACATTTGATCAAATTGTGGATAAGTACATCGAAATGAACATCGCTCATCCATTTATGGAAGGAAATGGAAGGTCAACGAGAATTTGGCTTGATTTACTTTTGAAAAACAGATTACAAAAATGCATTGATTGGTCAAAGGTTGATAAAGATGATTATTTGTCGGCAATGAAAAAAAGCCCTGTCGACTCAAAACCTATTTTTGATTTACTAAATGGCGCCTTAACTGACGACATAGATAATCGTGACATTTTTATGAAAGGCATTGATTGCTCATATTATTATGAGGAGGAAGAGTAATTGATATGTTTGATGATGCAAGAATAGAAAAATTAGAAAATCTATATGGCAAATATGATTCAGCCACAACTAAAAGCGAAAAAAGACGCGTTCTAAATGAAATTCTTGAAATAAATCCAACTGATATTGACTCTATGCATCGTTTAGTGGATTTGCTTCCAGAAAAGCAACAACTTGACGCACTTTTAAAATTAAAAGAAGATGCTTGGCAAATTATCAAAGATAATTTTAATGATATCGAAGATCTATATTATGACCACGACACTAGACCATATTTGTTTATTTTGATGGACTTATTAGAAAGATATGAAAGAAATAAAAAAGTCGAAGAGGCTTATCAAATAATTAAGGAAATGATGGAATTAAATCAGGGCGATAATTTAGGAGAAAGATTCCATCTAGTGGCTTATTATATTGGACAAAATAAAATAAATGAATTAAGAGACTTTGTTAAAAATTGCCCAGAGAATTCTAGTGTCGCCTTAAGGTTTGCTATTTTATATTTAGATAATTTTGCTAAAAAAGATAAAGAATTCAAATCACTATATGATGAATTTCCTTATTTATATGCCTTAATAGGCAGGGAATTATATTTTAAAAAATATCAATTTCAAAGAATAAAAGACTTGATTAATTATTATCGTCCGCATGGATTTTTTGAATGTTTTCTTTTCTATGAGATGCTTATCACATATTGTAATGATCTAACAATGTCTTTGCTGCAGCATAAATGCTCTTACTATAAAGATATGCCAATAATATCAATTACCGAATCTTTACCAAGAAATACAAAATCATATCTATTCGCTCTTGTTAATATATACGATGAGTCGTATAAAACTTTTTTGAAGAAATTAAAAGATTTTAATATAGAAGAAAAAGAGTTTTTAAAAGATTATGAAAAATTAGAAAAAATGCAAATTCTAGAAAAAAGAGAAGATAAGATATGTTTTAATGAAGCATCTTATGCATTATTAATTTATTATGTTAAAAAAGAAGAACAGACTCTAGATTATATAAAAGAAGTGATTGGTATTTAATATGAATGAGAAAAATAAACAAAAAATAATCGATTTAAAATCCAAAGAAGAAGAAATGGATTATGATGCTTGGGTTGAAGAAATAAGCAAGGCAAATAATAAAATTATCGATGAATTCGAACAATTTTTAAAAACAGAAAAATTATCTAAAAAGACAATTAATCGACATATTGTTAATGTTGATACTTTTGCTAATTATTATTTGACTGCCTATTGCTACTGTGGAACTATCTTTGATGGATATAAGAATTTCGGAGACTTTTTCGGTTATTGGCTTATAACAAAATATCTTGGAATTAGTAAATCCTTTATGACCGCGATGATTACCACGATGAAGAAATTTTATACTTTCTTATTCTTAAAGGATTATATTGACGAAAATAGTTGTGCAGACGCTTTTGTGACTCTTGCGGATGGTAAAGAAGAGTGGCTAGAACAACTTGAGATGTTCGAAGATGGTACATATTATTCCCAATTTGATGACTGATATGAGGAATAATATGCTGACTAAGATTCCTTTTGACGATATCGAAAATATTATTAAGAAGAATATTTAACTAATTTTTATCTGTTCCAAAGGTTTTAAGTTTGTTCCACTTGTATTAAAAACCGAAACCTTGCCAACGTAATTTAACCAGTAACTAGTTATTCTGAGGTTAATGACCCCTGGCGGAGTAGACTTGATCTACCAGATTAGTTGCTTTTCTTTTTGTAAACGTCGCTATTAAGACGCCCTGATTCATTGATGCAAATATATAAGTAGGAGTCCTGGTTGCAAGGGACAACGAAAGATAATCTTTTTATTATTTTAAAATTATATAGAATTGGTTTAATTCTTTTACACTGTATAGGAAAGACTTTTTTAATTTTACTCTTTAGAGTAATATATCTTTTAGTGCTTTATTTGTTGATAAATGAAATTTATCTAATATAATAGGGGCGTGATTAATAATAGATAATTATTGTCTATTGGTCGAAGACAAATAGTTATTAATTAGAAAATCACAACGCTTTATTAGGAGCGAGTTTAGAAAAACGATGCATATTTTTCTTAATAATCTCCTTATTAAAGCAATAGTCCTAAATTGACTTAGGACAAATATGCATAAAGGTAATATTTATCGACTATTTGGATATTGGATAAATAGTGTTCGATAAATATAAAACTGATTAATGCATTTGTTCATACCCCACTGATAGAGATCAGGGGGATATTAAGAAGGAGAAAAAATTATGAACAAATTATTTACAAAGATTGCCGGTGCGGTATTGGGCCTCACCTTGACAATTGGAGTAGGCCTTGGAGCTGGCTCAAGCAAAGAAGCGATGCCTGTGCATGCTGTCGAAGGAACAGAATTAGCAGTTCTTTCAGGAACCGGTTCAAGTTACGCCACTAGAAAAACAACAACTGATGTTCATGGAGTTGATTGGGTTTTGAGAACCGGACAATCAGGTTATTTAGGTGTTAACAATGCTAGCAACCACAATAAAGTTAATCCAACAGAAGATGATTTACCAGTTGTTAAAGCAGTTGTTTCTGAAGCAACAACAAGCTCTACTGGTATCTATTACTACTTTACAACTACTGCAGTTTCAAATGTTGGTTCATTGACCTTTCAGACTACAGCTCACAACAATGCATCTAACGCTGCTCCATTAGGCTATGTCGTTTATTCCTCGACAGCAGCATCTAGTGGAAGTGCAACGTGGGAGCAAGTACCTTTATCTGCTTCTAGCAAAAGTGCTCAAGGTAGTTCAATCAGTGGAACATCACTCTATACTTTCACATTTGCTTCTACACAAACAAGTCCAAAATATTATGGTTTTGTTTCAACTCTTAGTGCATACGATAGATGGACTGCTGGCACTATTAAATTGATAGAAGGCACAACTAGCACACCTGCTATTTCTGTTGATGCCACTTCAAGCGTTAAGGTTGGTTCAACCGTAACATTAGGTGTCACATACGCTAACTTGGCATCTGGTGTTACAATTTCTGCTACATGCAATGATACAAGCGTTGCAACTGTTACTTCCTCTGTCACAACAACTGCTGCATCAGGAACAGCAAACTTTACTTTAACCGGTAAAGCAGAAGGTACAGCAACCATTTCATTTAGTGCGTCATACTCTGGACAATCATTGAGTTGTTCGTCTAATGTTTCAGCTTACTTAGAATACAATTTCCAAAAAATCACAAAAGTTGCTGAACTTAATACTTCAAAAGAAAGTGGTGGTAAATATGTTATTGCATATTCTGGAGATAGCACCACTGTTATGAGTAATACTCAAAATAGCAATAACCGTGGAAAAACAACTGCAGTTATCGAAAGCGATGTTATGACCGTTCCAGGATCTTCATCAATTGCTATTTTAAACATCTTGAAAGATGGTGATTTCTACACAATTTATGATGCTGCTAAATCTGGATATTTGTATGGCGCAAGTGGAAATAACTACTTAAGGACATCAAATCCAGCAACTAAAAACAACTTTTACTATTGGTCAATTACCTTCTCTGATGGAAACGCTGTTATCACAAATAAAGGTAGTGGATATGTCATCAGATACAATTCTAATAGCAGCATCTTCTCGACTTACAATGGCACTCAAAACGCTATTGAGCTTTGGGAATTAGATAGTGATATTCCTGCATATGTTAAGCTTACATCTTTGACTGCAAGCAACAATTCTGTTCAAGTTGGTTCTACATTGACATATACTGCTTCATATCTTCCAGTTAATGCTTCAGAAGGTATTACAGTTACAAGTAACAATGATTCTGTTGCCACAGTTGAATCATCAGGAATGAGTTCTGGCACATTGACTGTTGAAATCGCTGGTCATGCTGTCGGTTCAACCACATTAAGCTTTGTTGGCGAAGATGTAAGTACAGCAATTAACACCAGTGTTACAATTACTGTCACTGCTTATACTGCTACACACACCTTAGTTACTTCTTCTTCAAGTCTTCCTAATGGTGCTAAAGTCATCATTGGATGTACAGTTGAAGGCTTTGATTTCTCCGCTGAAAAATCAAGTGGCGGTAATAACTTAAGTGCTGCCGCTACAGGATTTGCTGCTGACAAATCAACGTTAGCCAAGGCTGAATTAAGCCAAGAATTTACAGTTTGGAGTGTTGATGAATATTATGTATTCTCTGATGGTGGTTATTTCTTAACAGCTCCAAATTCCAAAAATAATTATTTACAAAGAACTGATGTTTTGAGCGAAAAATGTTACTTCACAATCAGTAATGATTCTGAAGGTGTTGTTGTTACGTCCAACTATGCATCAGCACAAGAATGGGGTACATATACCATTCAATTTAACTCAGACACATCAAAATTTTCTTTGTATGCAACCAGCCAAAAGGCCACATCGTTATATTTGTCTAATGCTGCTATCAACCCAATTCAAGGATTTGTTGATTCATTTATGCACATGCTAACATATACATCTAATAGTGGATATTGTGCTGATGAAAACCATCATTATTATTCTGATGCTAAAACGGCCTATACTAGTTTAACCTCAGCTCAAAAACAAACATTCTGCACAGACTCTGCCTATGCAGATGCTTATGCAAGATTATCTGCTTGGGCAAACGCTAATGGTGATGTTCTTGATAGTGATTTAAACTTAGTTTCAAAATCAAGAACTTCGTTAACTGCTTTAACTGAAAACAATAATATCGCAATATTAATTATCGTCATTGCGTCCTCAATGACCTTAATCGCTGGTGTTATCGTTTTCAAAAGAAAGAAAAACCAACTTTCTAAATAATTAAATATTTCTGTTTAGAAATATAAATAATAAAAATAAAGAACTTCCCACTCGACCATGGGAAGTTCCTTTTTATTAAGACTTTAATATACTTTTTATTATTTTATTTTGTAATCTTTTAGGAAGAATATTTAATAATAGAAGAAGTTTGTTTCTATTAATATTATAGACATATTTGGGGTTCTTCTTTTTATTAACTTTGTATATTAGATTACCTATCTTATTAGGTGATATCTTTTTGCTTTCAACAGAGTTAACGATATCTTTGAATTTAGATGCATTACATTTGTAATGAGAAGTAGAATTAATAAAGTTGTCTAAACTATTCATAGATACATCTAATAGACCAGTGTCTACCGCTCCTGGTCTAATTAGAATAACTTTATATCCTAATAGTTGTAATTCCATTCTTAAAGAATAAACATATTTCTCTATCGTTGATTTTGTGATCGCGTATATCCCAGTAAAAGGAAGAGGGTCTAGAGGTCCAAGCTCAGATGATACGACAAATATCTTACCTTTATCATTTAATAAGGGAATGAAAATTTTATTAATTCTATAGATAGAGAAGACATTAATATTAAAAATTTTAATAAAGTCTTTTTCACTAATTTCAATTAATGAATCTAAATTATATATCCCCGCGGTGTTAATAATAGAATCAATTTTAATATTAGATTCATTTAATTGATAATAGACTTTATTAATCTCCTCACTACTAGTGAGGTCTACTTTAAAAAAGAAGAAATTATCATTAATAAAATCAGGATTATTAATATCTAATCCATAGACTCTATATCCATTATTAAGGAATTTTAAAGCTGTAGCTTTTCCCATTCCTCCAGATACACCTGTAATTAAGACATTTTTCATACCTACAATTATCAAGTATTTTTTTCTTAAAGTCCACGACGAAAAAACCTTATCTTTGATAAAACTTTAAAATATTCACTGATTTAAGCACTAATCAGAGATAGATTGACTATAGTTTTGCCCAGTTTTTAATAAAGCCCAAACAATTCGAAGCATCTTTCTTGCTGTATGAGTTAAGGCACAAATTGGATGTTTTCCTTCGCCTTTTTTCTTTGAATAGAATTCTGCAATCTCAGGACAATGAATACGAGTTTTCTCCGCTGCTTGAAATAAAGCATATCTAAGTAAAGGTGATCCTCTTTTTCTAATCGCTCCATGCTTTTCAATTGTTCCAGATTGATAGACTCTTACATCTAACCCTGCAAATTTAATTATCTTATCCGCACTTGGAAATTGGGACGCATCTCCTATTTCACTAATAAGTAGACCCGCTAAACGATAACCGATTCCAGGAACAGTTAATAAGTTAGGTGCTGTTTCGTCAATTAAGGGGATTAAAAGTTCATCTAGTTTGTCGTTCCTTTCTTGGATGTTTCTAAGTTCTTGAACTAATTGGATTATTATTTCTTCGGTTTCTTGGAATGAAACACCTATAGAATTTTTAGCAATATTTCTAAGTTCGTTAAATTTGACCAAAGAAAACGCACCTTTCGACATTCTTCTAAGTTTCTCTGCTGTTTCACTTCTTGCATTAGAAAATTTCTTCGCGGATGGAAAGTTTTCTAAAAACCATAAAGTGGTCTTCGAATCAAAGAAGCTTCGACCTTGATATCGCTTAATATCTCCTCTTTTTCTTAAGAAAGGGATTAATTCTGGAAAAGATTCATCTAAATATCGATGGAGATGGTTTATTGTTCTTTCTTTGTCCTGATAAAGAAAATATTTAGCTCTAGCTATACGCCTAATTCTTTCAATGTTGTATGATTTAAGCATAGAAGGACTGAATGGATGCTTTGATGCATATTGGGCAATAAGAAGTGCATCAAGGTTATCAGTCTTCGCCTTGTCGAGATATTCGGATTGTTTAAATCTCGCTATCACGACAGGGTTTTTAATTTGGACTAAATAATTATTAGCAACTAGATATCTAAATAAACATTCATGATAATGACCAGTTGCTTCCATCACTATTTGAAATAATGATTCAGATTGATCAATTGATTTAAATATTTCTATCAATGAATCAAATCCTTTTTTTGAATTGGAGAAGTCAAAACTCTTTTTAACTATTTCTCCGTCTCCGTCAATGATACAGCAGGTGTGCTTAAACTTGCTGACATCGATACCCACAAAATAAGTAGGCATAAATAAAACCTCCTTTTGGATAGTTACTTTGGGCAATTCGCTTCGCTTCCCTAACGTAATATCTCAAATAGGAGGTCAACGCCTCATCCTACAAACAACGTTTAATAGGGAAGCCGCGTCCTCAGTATGAAAATCAGACTGTTTAGCAGTAGTTTAATTATAGAGGTCCCGCGACTATCCTTATTTATTTTACCAAGGAATAAAAAGCGACCCCTAGGGGTCAAACATTAATACATCCCTTGGATACATATATTGTTAATGAGATGTTTTAAATATAACACATCAATTATAATAGTTGTAATAAGTATGAATATTGATCAAACCACTCTTGGATATATTAAAAACAATAAGAATCAATATCTTATGTTATTTCGTAATAAAAAAGATAATGACATCAATCAAGGTAAATGGGTAGGTGTCGGAGGACATCTAGAAAAAGGTGAAACTAAAGATCAATGTATTATTAGAGAGATTAAAGAAGAGACTGGTTTAGATGTTAAACATCTTAACTATAGAGGAGAATTATTATTCATCTCTGATGACTATGTTGAGATTATGTACCTATATTTAATAGACGACTTTGAAGGCGAACTTATTGAATGTAACGAAGGCGAATTAAAGTGGATAGATAAAGATAACCTGTTGTCTTTGAATATGTGGGAAGGAGACAAAGTCTTCCTCCCATTATTAATAGAGACAGACGAGTTTATCAAATTGAAATTAGAATATAAAAATTCTAAATTAATTAAAGTTAGTAAAAATTAATACTAAAACAACTATCTAATTATAAATTAGAGGAATATAATATCTTTTATGGCGAATAGTAGAGTAAAAGATTTAACTAAAGGCACACCTTGGAAGATTATTCTTGTTTTTGCTATTCCAATTGTTATTTCATATTTAATTCAACAAACATATAACCTCGCGGATATATGGATGATAGGTAATATGCTTAATGAGACAAGTTTTGCTGCGGTAGGCACGACTAATCCATTAACATTATTTGTTTTAATGTTCGCGACAGGAACTGCGACAGGCTTCTCTGTTATTACGACCCAAAGATTTGGAAAAGGTGATATGGAAGCTATGAAGAAATCTTATATCACAGGTATTCTTTTATCGATCATTATCGGGGCTATATTAACTGTTATTAGTTTACTTGTATGTGAACCAATGTTACTTCTTGTTAATGTCCCTAAAGGCGATATTAAGTTTAATGATGCCTATAATTATCTAATGATTATATTTGTTGGTGTTATCGCGAATATATTTTATAACTATTTCGCCTCTATCTTACGCGCGGTAGGAAACACAAAAGCCCCATTATTATTTTTAATTATCTGTGCGGTTGTTAATATTGGCACTAATTTCTTATTTTTAAAATTCACTAATTTAGGTGTTAAAGGACCAGCGATTGCTACTGTGTTATCTCAACTCGTATCTGCGATAGCCTCTTTTATATATATTCAACTTAGGTATCCTGAATTTAAAATCTCTTTTAAAGACTTAAAATTAGAAAAAGAAGAAGTTAAAAGCCACCTTAAACAAGGTTTACCAATGGGTGTGCAATTCTCATTTTTATATATTGCTTTAATCATTCTTCAAAGAGAAGTTAATGTCTTTGGAGATGGTGCGATCAGCGCTTATAGCGCTACTAACAAATTGGATGCATTATTTATGCAGCCATTAAACGCCATTGGAACTGCAATGGTGACATTTGTTGGACAAAACTATGGGGCTAAAAAATATAAAAGAATTAAAGACGGTATTAAACAAATTGCTATTGTCCAATTAATACTTGTTGTAGTTATGTCTGTTATTGTCTTTTTAATCAAAGATAACTTCATACATATATTTGTTAAAAATCCAAGCCAAGAGACAATTAAATACGCTCCTATATTTATGTTATTTATGTCTTTTTCTCAATTTGCATTAGGCTCTATATTTTTATTTAGAAATTGTTTGCAAGCATCAGGTCACTCTATGCAAGCAATGATTGTTTCTATTGTTCAATGTGTCACAAGAGCGACATTCGCTTTAACCCTACCAAAATTTATGGGGATATATGGAGTTGCAGTAGCAACACCTATATCATGGTATATATCCGCATTCTTATTTATAGGTTTCACTATATTTGAAATATTTAAAGCACTTCCTAACACTGATGAAGAAGTTGAAGTGATATAATGTAATTGTGAATATCATTGATTACGTCATTAAAAGTAAAAATGAGCCATTTTTAGCTAGACCATTTTCTGATGCGGACGCTTTAGTGTTCTCTCAAATTGCCTACTATAACTTTAATTTGGTTTCAGAACAATTTGATTATTCTAAGCCAAGTAAAAGATATACTTTATTTAATTTATTAAATAGTGATTTCAAAGATGATGTTCTTGTATATAGAACCCTAATGGGTAAAAGCTTATTAAAATTAATTAAACCACTTAAAGAATCTAATAGGTTTAAAGATATAGAAATAGGATATGTTCAAGAGATATTAGATAGAAGAGCAGAATCACAGTTTTTTGCTTTAACTTTCTTTTTACCAAATGATGAGATTTTTATTGCTTTTAGAGGAACCGATTCCACCCTTGCGGGTTGGAAAGAAGACTTCAATATGGCGCATCTAACAACTGTCCCATCTCATTTAAAAGCCTTGTTATACACTGAATCGGTTTTAAAATTTGAAAAGAACAAGAAGTTCTATTTAGGAGGACATTCTAAAGGAGGTAATCTCGCCTATTATGTCGCGAATAAAATTGATGATAAATATTTAGACAACCTTATTAAGGTTTATAATCTTGATGGTCCTGGGTTTAAACACCCAGAAGAGATCTTTAATAAAGATAAAGAAAGACTTCTTAAAGATAGATATCTTAAAGCTATTCCTCATTCCTCTCTTGTTGGGATTCTTTTAAATCACGATAGTGAAACTCTTATTATTAAATCTAGTCAATTTTATGTTCTTCAACATGATTTATTTTCATGGTTGTTAACTAAAGATAATTACAATCTAATTACTCTTAAAAGAAGATCTCTTATTTCTAGAATTAATGAGAAGACAATGAAGGATTATCTTCATAGTCTAGATGATAATGAAAAGAAAGAAATAGTGGACGCTTTATTAGAGATGTTAGGAGGAGTAGAACTATCTTTATTTGATTTGTCTATTAAACCTTTAAAAACAATAAAACATTTTAGAAAAGTTTATCGCTCATACCCTAAAGAAAAAAGAAATAAACTTTTCCGAGCGGTCACATTACTTATTAAACAATGGGGTAACGCGGTTATATCTATAAGTATGAGCAAAACAACTTCTTTAGTCAAAAGAAGAAAGAATACTTGATATTTCATTACTTAATAGTTTATATTAATTAAGCACACAGGGGCGTCGTACAATGGTAGTACTCCGGTCTCCAAAACCGTTAATGCGGGTTCGATTCCTGTCGCCCCTGCCACCTAAGTATTATTACTTTGATACAAAGTACAGATAGAGGGTTGTTGCATAAAATGGGCTTAAATGCTCATTTTTTCTTTATTTTTAACTATTTCAATATATGTAGTGGTTATAACGACATCCAAAAATATAGGCAAAATTCCTATTGTTTGAAAAACCTATGATGAAACACATACCTCCTCTGATGAAACAGAAGCACCTATGGTGAAACAGTATGTGTTTCCATATAGGTCTCGAAGCTTTTCTGTACAGCTGAATTAAAAGCTGCTAGACTGTTTAAAGATATGAGCGTTGTTGAAGACTGCGGATTTATTTACATAATGACCAATCCAGTTATGCCTGGACTTGTTAAGATTGGCTATGCCACAGATGCAGAAAAGAGAAGAAAAGAATTATCTCATGCTTCTGGTGTTCCAGCTGATTTTGTCATTTATGCTACATATGCGGTCCCTGTTAAATTAGCCGATAAAAAAGTTCATAACTTAATTATCGCTCTAAACCCAACATTAAAATTCAATCCTAAAAAAGAGTTTTTTACCATGGAGCCTGAAACAGCTTATAAGATTTTAGAAGCTCTAGCTTCAATTCATGGAAGACTTGATAAACTTTGCAGATATATGGATGGTGTTCCAGTTTCTGTTTCAAAAGAAACCGATGATGATGTTGAGACAGATGAGATTAAAAAGCCTGTCGTTCCAAGCGGTGCTCTTAAATTTGATGCTGACATTCTTTTGAATGGCGGTAAGAGTGCTACAAACTACTTAAAGGAACATTTGGTCAGCAATGGGTATGTTGATTCTTCATGGAAAGTTACAATGGCTAGTTTAAATAAAGATGGAAGAAGATATTGGGCCAATCCTGATATTGAATTCTTAAAATACAACTGGTGTTTGGTGTTAAATGACAACAAGAAAAGAACCCTCTACATTCTTAAAGTTCCTGCAAATACTTATTCTGAGGCTGATGTTAGGACCAGAATTAAAGATGGTAAAACCAAAATCAACCTTGCTATCGTATATCAAGACGGGCTGTTTGTTTGTGTTGAATCTAAGTTAAATTACACAAAGTGGTTCGTTGATGAATTCAAATATTGAGAAGAAATAGCTTGCTGAAAAGCAGGCTTTTTTAATAATGCTTATTAACTTATGGAATTAATCTCCTTATCTTGTTATACTTTTTTGTATGAAACACAATTTCACATTTATTGATTTATTTGCTGGAATTGGAGGTATAAGACTTGGTTTCGAACATGTTGGTGGAACTTGTGTCTTTTCTTCCGAATGGGATGCTGATGCTCAAAAAACATACGAAGCAAATTTTAATGAAAAACCTGCTGGGGATATTACAAAAATAGACCCAAAAGATATACCTGATCATGACATTCTGTTAGCCGGGTTTCCTTGCCAACCTTTTTCAATTATTGGTGCAAAACAAGGTTTTGAACATGAAACACAAGGAACGTTATTCTTCAATATAGAAGCCATCTTAAAGGAAAAACATCCTAGGGCTTTTATGCTTGAAAACGTCAGGAACTTAACCGCACATGATAATGGAAGGACTTTTAAAGTGATTATTTCTCATTTAGAAGCGTTGGGCTATACGGTTTACTACAAAGTATTGAATGCTTTGCGATTCGGTGTTCCTCAAAAGCGAGAGAGAATTATTATTGTTGGGTTTAGAGATAATCTAGATTTTAAATATCCCGAAGGCAGCGATAAAATTGTGACAATTGATAAAATTCTAGAACCTGAAGATGAAGTTGATAAAAAACTTTATGTAAGGCCTGAAATTAGGGATAGAAGAAATGCCGCAATGAAAGAAAAGCCAGATTATGTTTTCATTAGTCACGAGAATGTTGCAGGTACAATTACTCCTCACAGATACTCTTGTGCTCTCAGAGCAGGTGCTAGTGCAAACTATCTGTTAATTAATAATGAGCGAAGGCCATCTGGTCGTGAACTTCTGAGAATTCAGGGTTTTCCTGAATGGTTTAAAATAGTTGTAAGTTATTCTGCTATTAGAAAACAAACTGGTAATAGTGTGGCTGTTCCAATGATAAAAGCAGTCGCTGAACAAATGATGATTTCTTTATTTGGAGGCAGCAAAGATGAGTAGTGTTAAGGAAGCAAAATTGGCTCTTGATAAGATTATCAATAAATCCAGAGTTCATTTATACAAGCCAATCCAAATTGCTGAAATTCTTTATCATCATCGAACTGTAGGCGGCTTCGATTTACTGGAATTAGAATCTTATAGAAACACCAGTAAAAAATGGCGTGATGAAGTTTCTATAGAACTGCTTGGCAGGGTATGTACAAGTTCCGCACGATTCCAAGATGACCTTTTTAACGAGAATGCGGTTCCGCCTAGATTAATAAAACTGCTTGGCGAAGAAAATGAAAATAAAAACGGAATTGTCGAGGCATATATTTACAAATTATTTGATAATAAACACAGTCAGCTGTCTGATGCGTTAGATATTTTGCGTAAGTCGAATCCATCTAATTTTTCATTAAAGTGTTTTATTGATTCTTTTTGGAATGAACCGGGATTGAAGAGAAGTATAGATAAGATTTATGAAATTATTGTGTACTCACTTTTCAGTGCATTAATTGAGTTGATGGATTTAAAGGTGACCGTTTCATTCAGTGAAGAAAAATTTGATTTAGTCAAAGAATTTAATGAATTTACAAGCAAGGTTTTGTGCTTAGACTTTGATAACCCGGTACATGTTGAAAATGCAAAAGTTTATAGAGTTGGAGTAACTAATGCCGCTGATAGAGGCTTAGATATGTACTCTAACTGGGGTCCGGCTATTCAAATTAAGCACCTATCTTTAGATGAAGGCTTAGCCGAAGAAATAGTCAATTCTGTCTCCAGTGACAAAATTGTTATTGTCTGCAAAACAGCTGAAAAAAAGATCATCTTGTCTTTATTGAACCAAATTGGATGGAAAACAAAAATTCAAAGTATTATTACTGAAGATGATCTTATTGATTGGTATGAAAAAGCCTTACGTGGCAAGTATTCTTCACTTTTAGGGCAAAAATTATTGGATATTTTGCAGGAACAAGTTGAAGAAGAATTCCCATCAGTTGAGCAAAAAGAAACCATTATTGATAGAAGAAAATACTTTGGAAAGTATAATGATGCTCTTTGGGGTAAATTCTAATGTCTTTTGGAGAATTATTAAAACAAACCAGATTGAATAAAGGGTTCACTCAGGCTGAAGTGGCGAAAATGTTTGGATGGACTCCAATGTATTATGGAAGATATGAAAATGGATGCCTGCTTCCAACAAAAAAGAACTATAAAAGATTTGCTGATTTCTTAGGTTTAAGTTTAGAAGATTTTATTAGGCTCGTTGAAACTAAAAACTAAAAGATAAGAGGACCAGTTGATTAGTCCTCTTTTTCTATAATCTTTTTAAGCTGATTGCCTATCTTTTTAATGATGCCACACACCAATGCATTGCCCATCATGAAGTACCTTCTCTTCTCAGGCATACCAGAATTGGTCCAGTTGTCAGGGAATTGATTGATGCGTTCACACTCGATAGGAGTAAGAATTCTTAATTTACCCTCTTTTGGGTCTTTGATGATATGTGTGCTTCTATTAGTGGTTCCTTCAGAAGTAAGCATTGTTCTAGCAGGAAGTGTTAGCTCATCATAAGGGCTCATAGCACCTTCAGAATACAAATATTCAAAACCGTTCTTGTCTTTTCTAGGAATCTTCTTGGAACCGCGGAGATATTCATACTTTTTGCGTTGTGATTCGGTTAAGAAGTAGTGGGCATCAACTCCATCTTTCTCAACGATGTCTCTGAGAGTAATAGGAGCGACTTCGATTGGCTTTGTTTTTACTGTATAAACCTTATCACCAATCATGTATCCGGCATTTTCAAAAGAGGCATGGAATTTATCTGATACATCAACTAAGTCTTTGTAGTCATTCATAAAGTCAAATTCTTTGATTGATTTAGCATTAATTTCTTCAATTGGGAACTCTTTAGCAAAAACACCAGTTTTAGAGATGATTTCAGCCGGGGATGACTTCTTCATCGCCTTATAATATTTCGTTGATTTGTGATAGGCAAAAATATAAATACGACGTCTTCTTTGAGGGTGGCCATATTCAGCGGCATTAATGATTCTCCACTCCATTGCATATCCTTGTTCTGATAAACAGCGGAGCATAATCCCAAAATCTCTACCTCTTTGTCTAGCTGGAGATTTTACTAATCTATCAACGTTTTCTAAAAGGACAAACGCTGGTTTCTTGGCTGTTAAGATGTCATTA
>JAFVUY010000208.1 GCA_017502465.1 Bacilli bacterium
GCCAACTGAGGTCTGACCGATGATAAATGATTTAGGGAAACCAATTGTGCATATTTCATATCCCACAGATAATTTTTCAGTTGGAGTTGATTTAGATAAATCAACATATGTAGATCCTGCCGGGATTGATTTGCTATTCGTCTGCAAAACAGCGACATCTAGCTCTGGCTTGTCACTAACTTTCAGGACTGTACAAGGTATTAGGTTGTTTTCGTTATCAATGTATGTGTCGTTTTGAACTATACCAACACTTAGTGTAGTATAATTAACTTCTACATTTGCCGCCAATTTTGTTAAATCATTCTGAAGCAAAACAGACTGAATAGCTCTTTTAACATACTCTTCATTCTTCTTTTCTTCTTCAGAACAACTTACAACATGTCTATTTGTAAGCATTTTGCCATCAGGAGAGATAAAGAATCCCGTACCTGTACTACGGGCAATACCAGAAGATATTTCACCTTTTTCATCTAAATAGCAATAATCTAATTCGTTATAGCCATTGAGATATGTACTGAGAGGCCTTCCTTGAACTGTAGCAATATAAGCAGACTTCACATAGATCAATGCAACATCATTCTTGTGCTCTGCATATATTTCACTCCACTCTTTATCAAACCATTTCCATGGCTGCAATATTAAAATACCAACGACCAAAACGATTGATGCCGCTATAGAAATAATAGGTTTAAGATTTATCTTCGGCTTAACTGGATATACAGCCTCCCAATTCAAAGGGTGTTTATTGGAAATAGTAATATTATCTCCCTTTTTCAATACATATGGAGAGGTGATTTTGCTACCATTGACATAAGTTCCATTCGTCGAATTGTTGTCAATTATGACTATCTCCCCATCTGATTTTTTACATATGTACGCATGTTTATCAGATACATCATCAAATGAATATCTGATCTGTGAGATAGGATTTCTACCTATCAATTTTTTCTCAATAACATCATGAGGAAAACTTATAGGTGTTTTTGCTGGTTTACTTTTAGCTGTTTGAATTATTTGTTTCCAATCAATAGAATGATTACCCAACACCACAGTCGAAGATGATGTAAGTACAGTTTTGGTAATTTTTTTACCATTAACAAAAGTTCCATTCTTGGAGTTTAAATCTTCGATTGAGATTTCTCCAAAATCTGACACGGTAATGATTGCATGAGAAGTAGAAACGACACTGTCGTTTATAACAACATCATTGTTTGTTCCGCGACCAATTTTTATCGTTTTCATATAGTCGTTTTATTTAATTTCTATAAAATTTTCCATTCTATCTTGTTATAGTTCCACAAAAGAACTATAAGTATTGAGTAAATACCTGATTTAAAATATTATGCAAAATCGTTTACTGATATTTTTATGACATTTTCAATTATAGCAAACTGATTTATATAAAATTACAAAACGAGCAAATGAAAACGATTTGTTTCATTAAAATGAAAACATTTCCATAACTCATTGAATGTAAATTCATTCTGTGAGGTCATTTAATTTGTTGTTAAAGAAAAAATAATTGTCTATTTCCTCATTAGTTTGAACTTTTTTGTTTATTTTTGCAGTCGTATCATAGTTCTTTTGTGGAACTACTCCAACAATGACATAATAAGTCCTTGATTGGCATCATCTATCACCGAGTTTTCCAACATTGTTAGATAAATCTGTGTAGTCTGTTCCGAGGTGTGTCCCATACCAGCACTGATGACAGAAATAGGAACATTATGATTTCTCGCAGCAGTGGCCCAACTGTGGCGAGAGGTGTATGATGTCAATTTGCAACCAGCAGGCAACATCTTTGATAATCGTCTCAATTGTCTATTATGGTTGTTGATAGCGACTTGATACTCTTCGTATGCTTCCTTTGTGTCCGTAGAAGTCAAAATAGGGAAAACATAAGGCGATAATGCCGATGAATA
>JAFVUY010000209.1 GCA_017502465.1 Bacilli bacterium
AGATCCTGACAAAAGGGAATATTACGAGTTGGAATCTGTCAATAACGGATGGAACGGCAGAGAGATGGAACGACAAATCAACTCTCAACTTTATGAGAGACTGTTGCTTAGTAATGATAAGGAGAATGTTTTAGCTGTCGCTCGCAGGGAGAGGATTCCTCAAAGTCCACAGGAAATAATAAAAGAACCGATGGTGTTGGAATTCTTAGGATTGGAACGTAAAGCTGAATATTATGAGAAGGATTTAGAAAGCGCAATCATTTCTCACATTACAGATTTTCTTTTAGAAATGGGAAACGGATTTTCTTTCGTGGCACGACAAAAAAGAATATTACTTGAAGATGACGAATTTTTTATAGATATGGTTTTCTACAATCGCCTGCTACGTTGTTTTGTCATCATCGAGTTGAAAAACGGAAAGTTGTCTCATCAGGATTTAGGGCAGCTGCAGATGTATGTAAATTATTATGACAGATGTGAAAAACTGACTGACGAGAATCCTACAATCGGTATCTTACTCGGAACTTCTAAAAATGACACTGTGGTAAAAATGACACTGCCTGAAGATAACAAGACTATTCTTGCCAATGAATATCAGTTGTATCTGCCGACAAAGTCTCAGTTGATTAAAGAGATAAATAGAGTCAAAATAACAATGAAGGATGAAGATTCTTAACAAATCTTAACATCTCTTTCTTAATTCCATTAACATTAACGTAAAAAAATGTTAAAAGCGTAATTTTCTTGCGAAAAAGCCTGGACAAAAAGAACGGGTGTATCGTAAATTTGCGAGTGAGAATTTATACCAAAATTTATGATGTTATGGGAAAAACTTCGATTATTAAAGTGCAAGGCGTTGATATTGCTATAAGCAAATGTAACAATGAGGATTATATTTGTCTTACAGATATGATAAAGGCAAAAGACGGAGAAAATCGGGCTGCTGACATAATTAAAAATTGGATTAGAAACAAAAGTACATTGGAGTTTTTAGGAACATGGGAGACTTTTTATAATCCTAATTTTAAAGTGGTCGAATTTGACCACTTTAGGAGAGAAGCTGGTTTGCCAACATTTACAATGAGTGTCAACAATTGGGTCGATAAAACAAATGCTATTGGTATTTTCTCAAAACAAGGACGATATGGAGGTACTTATGCTCATAAGGATATTGCATTTGAGTTTGGAAGTGCGATAAGTCCGGTCTTTAAGTTATATTTGATAAAGGAGTTCCAGAGATTGAAGGAGATTGAAAATAACCAATATAATTTGGAATGGAATGTTAAACGTGTCTTGTTAAAAACGTAATTTTCTTGTGAAAAAGCCTTGACAAAAGGAATGGGTGTGTTGTTGGTTACTTCTATAAATACTACGTATGAATATATGATAGCAAAGTTTAAGAGGATTTCGAAATCTCCTTAATAGTCAGAGTTTTGAGTTCGAGTATCTCCATTGCGTTAGGGATTGGAGCGGCATCCTTTGGGAGCGTAGTTTACGGAGCGAGCAAAGATATAGCGTAAAGCCCGACGGCTTGCCGGAACGCCCAAATTAATTCATAATTCATAATTTATAATTCATAATTGCTGAAGAATCCGATAATTATGCATTATGATTTGTGTATTAGCATTAAAAAAATCATTCGTCTTTAGTCTTTTGTCTTTCGTCTTTTCTTATCTTTGTGAAAAATTATATCTCTATGAAAATATTGGTGACTTA
>JAFVUY010000210.1 GCA_017502465.1 Bacilli bacterium
AGCCATGGCTTAACAGCGAATCATACAATGTTCGAAAAGCAAATCGAATATTTTAAGAATGAATATATAGTAATTGCGTGGGATGTTCCTATGCATGGTTTATCTATGCCTTATAATAACTTTTCTTATGAAAATACTGCAAGAGATTTAAATCGAATATTAGAACAGGAATGCATTGAAAAGGTCTGTTTGGTAGGAATGTCAATGGGAGGCTATCCTTCACAAATGTTTGCGCATTTATATCCCCAAAAGGTGCAATGCTTCATAGGCGTTGATACAACACCATTTGGAACAGCATACTATTCAAAATCTGATTTGTGGTGGCTTTCTAAAGTGAAGCCGATGGCAAACTGGTTTACAGATAAGATGCTTCGTAAGAGTATGGCAAAATCTATATCTGTAACAGAGTATTCTTATAATAAAATGATAGAAATGTTGGCACCATTATCAAAGAAACAAATTATAGAACAAATGGATATTGCTTATGGAAAGTTCGCACAGGAAAACAGAGATTTAGATTTGATTTGTCCGGTACTGATTTTACTTGGAAACAAAGATAAAACCGGCAAAGTAAAGCAATATTGTAGTGCGTGGGCAGAAACAACAGGATATCCATTGCACATCATTGAAGATGCTGCGCATTTCTCTAATGGGGATAATGCAGAACAAGTTAATTCTGAGATAGAGCAGTTTGTTATACAAACTACTGTTGGCTAATTTATATCTTGACTTAGTGGGTTTGCACTGAGCGTGGCGAGAGATATGATGCTATCAAAATATTAGATCAATTAAATGAAGATATTTAAATCTGGTGGTGAGATTATGATGGAATACATAAACATTTTTGGTGCAATATCCATGCTAATAATCATGATACCCAATATAATATACGCTATAAAAAATAGAGATACTTTTGCAAACAAGTGGACGAATAAAACTGTCGAAATACTTGAACAGGTAGGAAGAATCGGGTGTTTTGGATTTACTGTTTTCAATATTCCAGGAACATGGTTTGGCTGGTGGTCAGATGAGGCTTTTGCAATATATCTAATCTTTAATACAGTATTAATCGTAGTTTATTGTTTGATATGGATAATATGTTTCAGAAAAAATACGTTTTTTAGAGCAATAGCGTTGTCTGTGATTCCGCCTGCAATTTTTCTGTTTAGCGGGATTATGAGCAGGTCTATATTATTGATTATTTCGTCCATATTATTTGCGCCTGCGCATATATGGATTTCGTATAAGAATACGAAGTGTTAGATAAATTTCAGTTTGGTGGAGTGTCAAATTCCAATTTGTGGATATGTTTAGTCTAGGAGATAGCTACCTTTTGTGCAGATGAAAATTAGCAGATATACCAAAGAGGAGAATTAGAAGTATGTTACTAAACAAAACACATCACGTAGCAATTATAGTATCAGATTATGAAAAGTCGAGAGAGTTTTATGTGGAGAAATTAGAACTGCCTGTGATAAGAGAAAATTATCGCGAAGACAGAGGCGATTATAAATTAGATTTACAAGTCGGAGATATTGAATTAGAGATATTTGGCGTGAAGAACCCACCGAAAAGAGTGACTAATCCAGAGGCCTGCGGACTGAGACATTTTGCGTTTCAGGTAGACGATATAGAAGAAACGGTAGATTGGTTGCATAAAAAAGGAATCGCGACAGAGCCAATACGTTGGGATGAATTTACGCAGAAACGAATGACATTTTTTAGAGACCCAGATGATTTGCCACTGGAATTGCATGAATAATTATCTTTTTTCGTGAGTGAAAGCCTAATAAGGCATCGAAAAATAAGAAAAAAGGCTAGTATTTTCAATAATCCTATGCTATAATCGGTAAAGATTGCGATAGTGGGAGTATGCCTATTTTTAATCACTATCGTTTGAATAAGAAATACTTGTATTCATATATATGTAAGGAGGAAACAATTAGTAATGAGTGTACAGGTTGAAAAATTAGAAAAAAATATGGTGAAACTTACAATTGAAGTTCCAGCAGAAGAAGTAGAAAAAGCTTTAAACGCAGCTTATCAGAAACAGAAAAACAGCATTAGCGTTCCAGGCTTCCGTAAAGGTAAAGTGCCACGCGCTATGATCGAAAAAATGTATGGTGTAGAAGTATTCTA
>JAFVUY010000211.1 GCA_017502465.1 Bacilli bacterium
AAATATCCATAGCGAAATAGTATAACAAAGTGTTATTCTAAAAAACAAATCCAAAAAAATTCTTCCAATATCAAGGTTATTCTAAAAAACTGTAAGCGTAATTAAAATTTAAAGTTGAATTGAAATAAAAATATGCTATAACCCGACTTTTCCACTTCGTTGACAGTTTTTCGGGCTTAATTTGATAAGAAAAATCCACAAAATAAACATTTTCACTTGCGCAATTATAAAAAATTTGATATAATTATATTGTGATTGCTACCTTGCTAAGGAGAATAATATGCATATAGAAAAATTTACTGTCCGCCAAAGACCTTATCTTCGACTCGTGGAGTCAAAGAGGTGCTTGTCGCGTAATGGCAAACCCATTTCAGGGAAGACACTTGTACTTAGTCTTGGTCCATTGTCTCAACATGATGATGGCAAACCAGATTATTTAGAAAGGCTTCGTAAGTCGTTTCGTGAAGGCAATCCTCTAATAGAAGCTTTAAAGCCGTATGTTGGTGAAGCTCCAAAAGAACAATGGAATGTCACATTTACAGCAGGTGATGTAAGATGTTTTGGAGAACCCAAACATCTAGCACATTGTATTCTTGACCCAATTTTTTCCGCACTTGGCCTAGATCAATTTTTTGCAAGTATTAAACATGCCTCGAAAATGCAATATGATCTTCAGGGGATTGTAAGGTTACTTGTTTATGGACGGCTTCTGAACCCCGCTTCAAAATGGGCAACTATGTTACAAAACAAAGACTATTTAAGTCCAATTGCAAAAAAGTACAAGGATGACAATGTTTATGATGCATTGACGGTAATTGATAAAAACGCACAAAAAATATTTCGTCGCATGAATACTTGTCTGATGCGAGGTATAGGGAGGAATCCTTCAACGGTATTTTATGACGTGACCAATTTCTTTTTTGAGACATCTAGGGCGGATGAAGATGAGGTAGATGAAGAAGGCAATGTCACGATACGAGGATTGAGAAATTTTGGCGTAAGTAAGGAAAATAGAAAGCAACCTATTGTACAAGTGGGGCTTTTTATGGACGACAATGGCATTCCTATATCATTTGGAATGTTTCCTGGAAATATGCTTGATCATAATACTTTGCGTCCGGCGATGAAAAAAAGCGTGGATACATTTGCACTTGGAAGATTTATTCTCGTAGCTGACAGAGGAATGTACAATGGAACAAATATGTGCCATGTTACAGATGGCGGTAACGGATACATCGTTTCAAAAAGCCTTAGAAAAAGTACTGCGACGGAACGCAAATGGGCAATCGCTTCTGAAGGTTGGACGGTTGTTAGCGATAAGTTTAGATATAAATCCCAAATCAAAGAACGTACCGTAATTGATGAAAATGGGGATAAGCGTAAAATCAAAGAAAAAGTCGTTGTCTACTGGAGTAAGGCGTTTTATGAAAGAGAGGTTTTTGAGAATAAAAAATTCTTGGATTTTGTCGAACGGTTAAAAGCTAACCCCGTAGGATTTAGAGTAACTGTAGCCCAATCTAGAAGTCTCAAGCGTTTTCTAAAAAAAGATGTTCTTAACAGCAAAAACGGCGAAATCCTTGACGGAAGTAAACTTGTCGCAATGATTGACGATGAAAAACTCAATGAATTTAATGAATTGATGGGATACTATCAAATCGCAACTTCAGAACTGCAAATGGACGATAGAGCGATAATAGACAAATATCATGGTCTTACCCAAATCGAAGATCAATTCCGAGAAATGAAAAGTACGCTTGAAACGCGTCCTATGTTTGTGAATACATCAGAACATATTAACGCACATTTGATGATTTGCTTTATCGCACTTACGATGATGCGCCTTATTCAACGCAAGATATCTCTATCAAATCCAAAATATGATAATGGAGATATCAAATGGTCTTATGGCATATCAGGTGAACGCATTGCCAAGGCTCTAAAAGACTGGCAAGTTTTGTGTCAT
Source organism: Bacilli bacterium (assembly GCA_017502465.1). Classification (GTDB taxonomy): domain Bacteria; phylum Bacillota_I; class Bacilli_A; order RFN20; family CAG-826; genus RGIG5418. The sequence continues at coordinate 1,964 of JAFVUY010000211.1, forward strand.
CCTGGGGAACTATATCAAATGTTGAATTGCTCTAATGAAGATATTCGCTGCATACTTTCAGCGCTTGGAGTGAACTTAAAAACTATAATTTATAGTAAGGCTGACATTCTATCACTGAAATTAATGGTTAATCCATTTTGAAATGTAGGTACTAAAAATTATGAGCCCATGTTCACGTCACCCCCGTGAATATGGGCTCAAATTGCTTTTTTTGAAAACCGAAGTGGAAAAGTCGGGATTTAACAAATGTCTTCAGTTTAGATGCAATACATGATGATGCCCATCCTTTTAGAAACTCTTCGGCATCTGCTCGTTTATCTATTTGGTAAAAGGTAAA
>JAFVUY010000020.1 GCA_017502465.1 Bacilli bacterium
TATACCTTTTCAGAGGAATTGTAGTTTATGACCCGAACCTTGCAAAGCTTTTCAGCTTCCTTTAAAAACTCCGCAATTCTGTCATAATCGTTAACGTACAGACCCATTTTAAAATATTGATAATCTGTTCCGTTTTCTTGTGAACTAATATAAGAAATATTAAAATTAAATTCACTTATAAGTTTAAGAATATCTGTAACGCTTCCAGGAACATCTTTTAAACAAAATTCCAACAAAACAACACTTGTTTTGTTAGAGTTGTCATTGCCTAAGTATCCGATTTTTTCAAGTTCCAAATCCGCTTTTTTAAGTTGTTCTTCTGTGCCATCAGCATCAATAAACAATATGTGAGAATCAATAGCTTTATTATAATTAACTCGGGTTATATTGATTCCCAACGAGGAAAAACACTCACTGGCTTTTAAAAAAGCGCCGATGTGGTCAGGCATAGATGTTATATAGGTTTTTTTCATAGTAATCGTCCTTAAAAAAGAAAAAGTTTTATTATTTAAGACTTATTATATCACATTAGTTGCAAAACACAATAATAAATCCGCCCGAATTTCCTCGGACGGATAATTTTGTTTTATAAAGTCAGCAATTATTTGCTTTCTTTGATTGCATCCTGTGGTGCTATGCACAAAAGTGGGAAATTACTTATTTATAAACTTAACGGCTGTTCCGTATACAATTACTTCTGCGGCACCCTGCATAACCGCAGAAGATGCATAGCGGATGTTAATGACTGCGTCTGCACCTAATTCTTCTGCTTCCGCAACCATTCTTTTTGTTGCAAGGGCGCGTGCTTCATTCATCATTTCATTATAAGCTTTGAGTTCTCCGCCTACCAAAGTTTTAAAACTTTGCGCTATATCTTTACCAATGTTTTTAGACTGGATTGTACTTCCTTTTACAAGAGATAAGGTTTCCAGTTCTTTTCCACTAATGTAATCAGTATTTACTAATATCATCTTCTTCACCTTTCTTTATTTCATTTATTCTTTCTATGCAGACATAAATCATAATTCCCGAAAAAACAAGCGGGATAATACCCAAAACATATTTCCAAAAACCACCAAGTAAAGAAATCAAAAATCCGAAATACGCAATATAATACAGCATCATAATGACTGTAATGATAATCGGAGCAATCATTTTCCTTTTGTGTGAATTCAACCTTTGCACCACCATAAATTCTATTTGGTTCATTATATCATATATTAGCCATAAGCACAATATGTTTAATAAAAATCGCCCTGCCGATTTCTCGGCAAGGCGATAAGTTTTGCTTTATAAATCTAATTACTTAGATTCCTTGATAGCCGCCTGTGCTGCTATGCACAAAAGAGGGAAATTAACCTCTATGTTGCAAATACGCTTGTAGAATTTCTTCTACATCATTTTCGTTGATTTTATAACCTTCGCTTATCTCATTACAAAGCCAAGCATAATAATCGGTTATTGCCTCAATAAAGGAAGTAAGTATTTCCTCAATCGTACTATGTTCTGTTCGTACAGGAAGCCGTATTTGCGGAATATCGTACTTATTATCAAATATTGGATAGGCGGAAAAATCCGCCCAATAAAACAGATAGCCAACCCGTCTGCCGTCACTGGAAATCAAATAATGATTATATTCAAAGTCAACCCACAATGTTATAGGAAAATGATAATTGTTTTCAACCCATTTCACAAAAGAGCGCAATTCTTCTTCAACATCTTTTGGGATTCTTTTGTCAAAACCAATATCAAATTCAGGCAAGATATTTTCGGAAACTTGCAAATTCAATGTTTGTGCTTTTAACCATACGCTATTTTGATTCACGATTATCACCTCTTAATTGCATTATAACATTTTACATAGATTTTTGCAACAGATACAAAAATCCCCA
>JAFVUY010000212.1 GCA_017502465.1 Bacilli bacterium
CGTTTCTCGATCATATCTTTTATAACTATTCATATATACCCCCTTCCAAGCGGCAGGAATTGGATATAACAATTTTACAAAACTTTGGAATTAAAATTTTAATTTCCAGATTTTTGGACATGACTATTTTATTTAACGTTTAAAAACAAAGTAAAAAGTGGCACCTTGTAGAAGAAAGAAAGTTGTTGTAAAGTATTTGTAGTATGAAAATCGTTGTTGTCGGTATAGGTTATGTTGGTTTAGCGAATGCTACTCTTTTTGCGCACAATCATGAAGTAAAAATATTAGATATAAATGAAGAAAAAATAAAGATGGTCAACAATAGAGTTTGCCCATTTGTAGACTCTGGAATAACTGACGTTTTTAATAACAAAACGATTAATTTAAAAGCTGAGAAATTGTGTAACGGAGTATATAAAACCGCTGATATTATTTTTATTGCAACTCCAACAAATTACGACGATAAATTAAACTACTTCGACACATCGTCTGTTGAATCTACTATTGAACAAATTTATAAAGAAAATAAAGATGCTATTGTTGTTATAAAATCAACTATACCTGTTGGCTACACAAATGAATTAGCAAGAAAATATCCTGATTTGCACTTGTATTTTTCGCCTGAATTCCTTAGAGAAGGCCACGCTTTTATAGATGTAATTAATCCATCTAGAATTATCGTTGGTGTTAAACAAAAAGATAAACTTAATAATAAAATTGCTGATAAGATTATTAACCTTCTAACTGAACAACCCGTTGCAAGCGGAACTCCTTCTTTTATTATGGGTTATCAAGAGGCTGAAGCAACTAAATTATTCGCTAATACATTTTTAGCGATGCGAGTAGCGTATTTCAATGAATTGGATACATATGCAGAAATGAAAGGTTTGAATACCAAAGATATAATCGATGGAGTTTCAAAAGATCCAAGAATAGGTGATTTTTATAATAATCCTTCTTTTGGTTATGGAGGTTATTGCTTACCAAAAGACACCAAACAATTAAAAGCTAATTTTGCTAATGTTCCAAATCAAATAATAAGCGCTACTGTCCAAGCTAATGAAACGCGTATAAATTTCATTGCAACAAGAATTATGGAACTTGTTAAATCATATGAGAAACCAGTAATTGGTATTTATCGTTTAGCAATGAAAAGTGGAAGCGATAATTTTAGAAGTTCTTCTATTATTTCAATTATTGAAAGATTAAAAGAAAATGGATGTGACATTATTGTATTTGAACCATCTATTGACACTAAATATTTCAATGACGTTTTAATTGAAAATGATTTAAATGAATTTAAAGAAAAATCATCCATCATCGTCACAAATAGATATTCCGATGATTTAGATGATGTTAAGGACAAGATTTATACTAGAGATTTATATAATAGAGGGTAAGAAGTTTTATCTTCGAATTAACAAATAGGATATTAATGATTGTAATATCGTCAATAATTCCTTGAAGATAATTAATAACGTTAGAGTAAGACTAAAAACAAAAGCGGTTTTACTAACCAAGAAATTAATAATAGTAGAAACTAAAAGACATATTATCGTTGCCGAAATAGAAATTAGTGAATCGCTCAAAATATGGAAGAACATATTTTTTTCTTTTTTCTCGTAAAAAAATCCTCGAACATTTTCGACCCATTTCACTTCTTTTGCTTTTATGAAGAAGCAATAAAACGAAACGACAAAGACAATTATAGAGACGGATAAAGCAATTGTTTGAGCCTTATTAAAAATCAAGCGATATCCTGAAAAACGATTTTCAATTTCATACTTTTTGCAAGTGAGATCTAAACCATATTTTTTAATTCCGTTTTCAACTACTTTATAAGATATCGCATGACTATAATAATGAACCATGTATAAATACGATTCTTCAAAAATTTTATTTAAGTTTTCTCCGAATTCATCAACCACCAAAAACATAGTGGTCTTATATCCAATTGTTTCATCAAAAGTATTTGAAATAGTAAAATTCATATGCTCACTTTCTTGATCTAAATTTTTCAAATAAATAGTGTCACCACAAGCAAGACCAAAATCTTTTAATAAACCGGAAGAAACTATTAATGATGTGTCATCGTCATAAATAAAAGTTTGATTTAGAAACATGGCCGCATATTGAGAAAGTGTTTCAATATCAGAAGCAAAATAAACATTAATAAAGCTATTCGCGCCATTTTTGTTTTCAACATAACAAGATGAACTTAAAACACATTCCGATTTTATATATCCGTCTGAGTAAAATGAAATGACCTCATTTCGTTTTTTATCAGTTGCCAAAGAAATCTCATTAAATGACTTAATTTCCTCATCACTGTTATCAAATAGGCATTTTTCATTAACGATCGAAAAGTCATTTGCAATATCAACTTTTATTCCATTTTCTAACGCCAACAAAAAGCAAAACGGAAAAAGAATCATAAAAGATATGATGAATAAAAATATATTTGTTTTATGTGGATTAATTATTCTCTTTAGCATATATTTTTTTATCTTTTATCATTACTATTTGATTAGTCATGTCTTCAAATTCTTTACTATGAGAAACCATAACAATGGTTTTTCCTTTTAAATGCTCTTTTTCTATAAGATTCATCACTATTTTAGAATTGTGTTCATCTAGACACCCAATTGGTTCATCCACTACTAAGATATCTTTATCTGCAATAAGGGCTCTCGCAATTGCGACTCTTATAGCTTCTCCTCCGCTTAAATTTGTTACTTTTTTATTTAATAGAGGCTCAATATTCAATTCTTTGGCCAATTTTGTTATAGAGGAATTATCAATTTTTCTTTTTTCGTTCCTTAAAGGCAAAACTATATTGTCAAAGACGTTTAAATAAGGAATTAATAACGCCTCTTGGAATAAATATGAAAAATGTTTATGACGTATTTTTTCAATGGTTTTTTTGCTAACCGGTTGCCTATTGAATAAATAATCGCCATCAAAACTCTCTATTAAGCCAATCATTTTAAGAAGTGTTGTTTTTCCAATTCCGGATTCACCATAAATCGTAACAAAATCTCCTCTTTTGATATCAATTTTGCAATTCGAAAATATTTCTTTATCCCCAAATGCTTTTTTATCTATTTTCAAACTAATTATATTATTCATATTTCACCCCATATTTTATTACCTTATTAACTTTATAATTGATATAAAAATATAAAAATAAAAATTCACTAACGACGAAAACAATTAAAGGGATAAGCAAAAATAAAAAATCATTTTTAACAAATAATAAATAATTGATCAAAATTGAAATTACTGACAAAATTAAAATTCGCAAAGCAGTTTTTAAAAATAAATCAAAAACAACAGATTGTTTTTTCTTGTAGAAAACTTTATTGATATAGATGCTTATTGTCTCTTTATTTATCTTGAGAGAAAAATAAGATGTAGACACAATAAGCAAAGTTAAAAAACAAATAAATGAAACCGAAAACATAATAAAAGATATATTACTAGATGAAGAATAGATGTTTCGTTGTATAGTTTTTCCTCTCGCAGAGAAAACACCATCATTTATAGACACATCATCAGATATCAAAAAAGAAGATGAAGGAGGGTATATCTTATATTCACAATTGAATTTATCTTCGATTTGCTCATCTATCACTAAATACCTGACATCCAAAATAACGGATCCTAAATCTGTTTTGAATTGTTTATTTTTTATAATGTCTTTTCTACTTAGATCGTACTTAACATCCTCTAACAAATTTTCATAATTCAAAATCTCAAAATGGTAAAAACCAATAAAAGGTGCTTGATCTAATACGTTTATTCCTAACTCAGCCCCTTTTTTATTTAAGTAAACAACTCCTCCATCGCTTGAATAATCAAAATGGTAAAGAGCAACTTCTGCACTTTCATCAAATAAAGCCGAATAATCTTTATTTAATGTGTAAATATAATCGTCTTTAAGTTCATCAAAAACGTTCTTGTACGCAATAAAATCTTTCAAAGGAAAATATAAACTAAAAAAACAGGAAAAAATAATAACCGATTCAAAAAGGATCTCAATTATCCTTCTAAAAAGTGGTGATCGTGTCATTAACAAGATATTCTCCTATTATGGTATCCCCAAAAGTATTATCGTTATATACAAAGGTCATTATATCTCCGATATAGTATCTTGCTATATAATTTTGATTGGTCGTTCCACTAACTTTATACCATTGGCCAAAAATGCCTTGCTCTTCTGTGTAGCTTTTTGAAATTTCTGCTTCTAAGAAGCAAGCAACTTTACTACAACGCACAGTCGTTTTTCCATCTAATAAATTGTCTAAATCAAATGAGTAAGTAACGGATGTCGTTGTGATAGTTTCCTCCCAATAACTTGTCTCTGAACCAATCGTCGCCTCTACAGTGGTCCCAGTTTCAGCACCGAAAGACGCAAAATCTAAAAAATTAAGAACCGCTTTGATAATACGAGAAAATCCTATACTGCATTGAACAGATGTGGAGATTTTTTGCCCAACACAGTGGCTAACTGTATTTGTGATGGATAAGCCATTTAAGGCGCCGACACTACAAGTATTGGTGTAAGTCTCGACTTCTTTTGTTTTTATAGATATCTCGTCTCCAAATTCAACAACTCTATGGTGACCCATACCCAAAATACCAACTTTGTAATATTTTCCAACATATTTCCCGTTCTTAATAGGCGCATAATCCCTACTAAGGAATTCGTTAATTTGAGTTCCCCAAATATTATTTACATCATCGTAAGCACGAACGTTAGTGAAAGCTTCGTTCCCAACACTCAAAAGCAAAGAAAACAAAAACAAAATTGAGAACGATATGGAAACAAATAAATTTTTGCGATTATTATTCATAGAATCCTCCAGAAATGTATAAAATCAATGTCTAATTTATTATAAATCTTTAAGTTTATATTTGCCACATCAATTGCAATTGAAACAGCCACTGTGCGGCACTTTTCAAATAGTCTATTTTGCAATAAAAAACTCAGAATTTTTATTGTTACCGATAAATAGAATTGTGACTAATTGTTTTACCAATTAATAGCAAATGTTTGTTAGTAAAATTTTTTATAGAGAATGAACTAGCGTGATATTTCCTATGGATATTCTTCCCAAATTTCTATCCCCTGTAGCGGGAGAAGTTAGATAAAATTTAAAACCGAAAACCTCATTACCTACATAATTAAAACTAAATAAATCTTGGTTATATCTATCGGTTGTGAGGTTTACATCTATTAAATCAAGCGAGTGCTCCCAATAATAATAATCGCTAGTACCATCGACATAATGTTTCAAAACATAGAAATCAGCTGAAGAATTTAACTTTGAAAGTCTGTCTAGAGCTTGCCAACAAGATAGATTCATATCAAATTTTCTTACCGCTTTGTCAAAATAATATTCTAAATAGGCTGTCCCTGCCTCACTTCTTTTTGGAGACAAATTAATGCATTCTTCTTCAATGTAACCGCGTCTTAATCTATTAATGTTAACAGAAATACTATCAGCCACAAATGATTTCGATTTTGAATAAAATTAGTACTGCGACTCAAAACCATCAGGCTCAGGAGTTATTAATGAAGTCGTGAATTTCTCTCCACAAGGACAAATATATTGGTTTTTATTGTAAGCATAATAATTATTGGAATGGACATGATCATCTCCAAGAGAAACAATATCGATGCATCCGGTAGTGTAATTGGCAAATAAATTGCTCCTATAGGTAGACCAAGGAGTTGCTGCGACATAGCCCCATCCTGTATGAACCCAAACATAATCATCATCATAGGCAAACGCCACCGTTGAGTGTCCTTTACCATTTGAAATAATTGGTCGATTATTATTAATTGCATTCTTTATGAGTGTCTCTGCACGAGACGTGATGAAATCTCCCCAGTTGCCTTCAGAAGTTGAAAGCGTATATTGAATATTTCTCTTAGAAAGATAATTCTTAATCAATCTAATTTGATTAACAGTCGACATTCCGTCAATTTCTGGATCATCATGTATTTCATTTCTTGCTATTCCACACAAATAATCATGAAAATCGCTTGTGTCAGTACTATAATCATCTACTCCTGGCGAAACGTTAAAGTCCTCAACGTTGAAATCTGTCTTGTAAATAGCTTGCCTAGATATAATGTCATATGATTCATCTGTGAGATTATCATTTTGGAAAGTGTCATAATATCCAAAAAGAATCTCAGAAGCAACAATCGTACAGGTTCCGTTATAATTCCAAGCATGGTGATAATGTAATTTTTCAAAATAAAATGAATTATCAATGATATGAGCATCTGGTGTAATGTCAATATCCCTATAATATTCGCCAGCTTTCTTTTCCATGGTATCATAGAACGTAGCTCTCATCAAAATTTTGACCAATTAATGCCTCAAACGAATCCGAATTTTCAACATAATAGGCGAAATCAAAACCAAGTTCATTATCTGAATAAACCACAAATTTGTTCTCTAATTGGGCGAAATTGAGTTCTGAATAAGTTTTTACAATTCCGCAACCTTCTTTGCTATAGACAGCAACATTATCGTCATCAAACTGAATAAGTAAATATTCGTTACTTCCCTCTAAATTATATACATCCATTAGCTTTAAAATTGATGTTTCATCTTTTGCGGTAACTGAACCATAATGCTCTAAAACACAGTCCGTCAAGTGTTCATTTGTGGTTTCATAATATGTGCCAGTAGCACAGCCCGTAATATTAGAAAGAGCCATTAACGCTAAAACAATTGTGTTCATATATTTCAAAATGCATAGCCGAATGTAAAAGCGAGAGTTAAAAAAGTAAAGAACAATGAAATAATTAGAATAATATAAGCAATAAGTCTGTATGCAAAACTTTTATTCTTAAAAACAGTTAAACAAAGCAATGAATAAATCAAAACGCAAACCGACAAAACAAAAGATATTATTCCATAAGGTTTATTATTTTCTAAAAGCAGATGAAAAGAACTTTTAAATGTAATTATTCTTTCTGGGGTTTCTCCTACAACAACCGGATATTTATATTCATATGTTTTAAATATTGGTAGAAAGAAAACGATTATAAACAAAAACGAAGCAATGATAGAAAAAACAAGTAAAAATATTTTAGTCTTTTCTCTTATTTTATCATTATCAAAAACTATGCCTATGACTTCGTCTTCGCCAACTAAATAGCGTAAATCAACATTAAAAAATAAAGCGATCTTTTGTATATTCTCTCTTGTAGGTTTTTGCGCATCACTTTCGTATTTCGCAATCACGCTACGAGATAAAAATAATTTAGAAGCCAGTTCCGCTTGAGTTAAATTATGTTTTCTTCTAAGCTCTTTTAGTCTATCGCTAAATTTCACTATGCATAACCTCCTTTCGCTAAAATAATAACTCCAAATAAACAAATTTTATTGTTCTTTTTATGGAACATTTTGTTCTAACAATATACAAATGGTTTTTGCAATAATTCTTTTGTGGCATTTTATAGCAAGATTTATTGTCGAAACATGTAAAGAAAACACTCCAGATTACAAATTGGATTTTTGCTTGAAAATTGTTTTCTGTTAATCAAAGTTTAGGCTTAGCATTTTTGTTATAAAACATTTATAAACATCCACATAGAGTTAAAACTATTCTCGTATGTCTGTAGCCTTTATTTTTAGAACTACATTCCATAACAATGAAATAATCATCATCTCCATCAACTTTTACGACTATTCCCTGTGAATAATCCGTCTTCCACAATGGCCTATTTCCATAAAAAGAAGATACAAATGCATTGGTTGGATTTGGCGAATTAATATCAAATCCATTTTTGTATAACCATGCATGATAATTTTTAAGTGCTGGAGGAGCACCCATTATCTGAAAAGACATCATAATTGCAGACTGCGTTTTTAACTCTGATTTAAAATCAATTAATACATATTTTTGCGTTGGATCCAACTCGTATCTATCATCAGTTGGATTAGGATTTCTATACTCGGATAACTTAATATTCATACCTCTTCGTCCTCTCCTTTGGGTCTGACGGAATTATATGGTTGCGTATTTGATACAAATTCATCTATCTTTAAAAACGCTTTTCCTAAATCATTTAATGTAAGAACGAGCATATATTCAGCGACTTCACCAGCATGGTCGATGCTCCTCATTGGATTAAGGCTTGCACGGAATTCTTTGAATGATTCTCCTACAACAATCCAATCATCTTCTTCTTTGTCATACCAACAATTTAAATCTTTCCATAATGTCTCATCATTATCTTCATAAAATTCCTCATCGGCAGAAAAAGAAGCCCAAGGAAATAAACGCGGAAAAACATCTTCGTATGGAGTAAAAGGGAACCAATAGGGATAGGAATATTTCTTTATTTCATTTCCATCATCTATTATTAGTTCGGTTTCGCCCCTGCCGCTAGATTTATTTACCCATTCATATGAATGTAGTTTTACAACCCCGCCATTTTGAATTACTTCCATAAACACCTTTTGAGATAACAAAAAATTATAATTTACGATATGTTCGGGAAGATTGGTTAATGAAAGTAATTTTTCATTTGATGAAAAATCTAAAAAAATTTGGTTAAGTGGGATTTTAACAAAGTAACCTTTCCCATTACCATTTTTTGTTTTTTCTATCGTTTTATTTGATAACTCCTGCCATATGCAAGTATTATTATTAGGATTATATAGAACTATAACACATGGCAAAGAATTCATTGTCCAGTATGAATATTGCCTCTCATCAATATCACGAAAAACAATATAATCTTTGGTTTTCTCGTTAAACCAACTACTGCCAGATTTTATTTGCAACGCAATTAATTGTTTTGGTTTATTGGATGAATCAATATACTCGATGTGAGCGTCAATGCCGATATCATTTGTTAGTTGTTCGCGAAATAGCCATCCGTTGTTTTCCGCTATTTCGCCTATATGATGAATTCCCTTTCTTTCGGTTGAATTTGCCATAATAATTTCCTATTTGAATAGTGAACTAATAGTTTCCTTTGTGATTAATTCCTTTGTAAGTTACGCACTTAGCAATTGGTTCATTAATCTTATCATATGCTCTATCAATATATTTCTCTGGATTATTCATAAATTCGCTATATCGACACAAGACGCAAAAACGACCATCTTCGCTATAATGTCCACATCTATCAGGTTTAAGATAATAATTCTTCGAAAATTCTCTAATTACGGTCGAATCATCTATACGGACAACATCAATTATTTGTTGGCAATGCTCGCATTTATATGAACCGCCATAGACTTTCTGTTCCATTTCTGGCAAAACAACACCAAGAACACCATCGCGAGGATTGCCATCTCTATCAGAAAGAGCCGATCTTAATTCCCTAATAATAAAGCTTTGATGATTTCTTCCATATATATCAACACCCTCGTTTTCAGAGGAATGCGCTCCAATCAAAAAAATAGTAACTGTTGTTGAACCTTGCCATTTATCACGGATTTGTTGCATTACATAATCAATATCATCTGATTGAATAGTTTCATCCAAGTGATTAACTTGTATTCCTTTTTCTTTAAGTCTTTCAACAATTGCGTCTTTATATCGACGATCTTCTTTTTTAAAACTTATAAATACTCTATGGCTCATTTTGTGCCTCCTTAATCATAGATTGAAACTTTATCTCTAGATTCTTCAAAGATGACGATAGATATAGACGCCCTCAAGGAACATTTTTTATTTAAGGCTGCATTCTTTATATATTCAAATGAAGCTAAATCATCAATTCCAAAAAGAGCAATTTTTGTTCCCATTACAGGAATATAGACGTGTTTACCAGCGCATTCATCAGTGATATCCATTAATTTTTTCATCAAAACAGTAAATTCCTCAGCATCTTTTTTTATAACCTTGTTATGCTCATTAAATTCAGTTAACGCGAATAACAAAAAGATACAATCGTTTGTTTCAATGAATACATAACTTCCTAGAGGATAAACATCTTTCTTGCCTCTTTTGTTGTCTAGCACTTTAATAGGAATCCAATGTTTGTTGGCAATAAATCCACTAATATCCCTATCAAGTTTTTCTAATAATTCAGGTGTTGAAGCATATTGTCTTAACCATTGTCCATGAATCGAAGTCCCCTCAACAATTCTGTCTACAATGCTTGGGCTATCTTCTACTATAGTGTCAAACGAAGAATTAACAGGAATTACAACAACCGGTTTTGATTGTTCACGTTTATCTCTTTTAATGTTCAAAACATTACCATACCTAGATTCAATGAAAACCGAGCCTCTGCCAGAGATTCTGTGGCGTTTCTTGAATCTCAAAACTAAATATATTGTAAAAAATACTATTATAAATGTTGCTACAAATATAATTAGCCCAATCCACCAAAAATTATTTGGAAGTAATATAAAAGACAAAAGTGCCCCAATAAAAGAAGAAATAGATAAAGACCAGTTTAGAGATTTGATTGCGTTTTTCTTTTTCCACATATTTAAGGCTATTATACATCATTTGGTCTTGTTTGTTATAAACAATGTTATTTTATTCCCAAACAATCAGTTAATAATATTTTCTCACAATAATTAGGAATTATGAGTATGAAAA
>JAFVUY010000213.1 GCA_017502465.1 Bacilli bacterium
CGAATCTATTATTCCGTAGCTTGGTTCTTCTTTCCTTCCCACATTCACTCGAGTTTTCTTTACTAGATGGTCTAGTATTTTCTCCCACAATCCTCTCTTTCTTGCTCTTCTATAAAAGCTATGTACTGTCGAATATGGTGGAAAATCATGAGGTAACTGTCTCCATTTACATCCTGAATCCACCAAGTATAATACTGCATTTGTCAGCTCTCTTTTGCTCCATTTACAGTTTCTCATTCCCGTATACAATGGTTCTATTTCTTTCCATTGTTTGTCTGTTACGTCGCTCGGGTACGACTTCTTAATTTCCTTTTTGTCCATATTTCCATTCTATCATACTATATCAAATTTGTGAATACGGGTTCTTAGAGATAAAGTGTATGAAAAAACAAAGGGAAATGTAGATTTAAAAGTAATAGCTGATTTTTTAGGTGTTGATGAAGAAACCGCACTTGAATGTTTTATGGGGGCTTATGGTGCTACGATATTATCAAAGTTAGCTGGATCAGGTGCAATGGCAACATCAGCGTTTTTTATATCTGTAGCAATCGCGTACGCTCATGATATGATTTTTATATCCTATGCACATGGCGGTATCTCTGCAGCTATAGATTTGTTTTTGACTACTGGGTTAACACCTATGTTAATAATTACAGGCGTTATAGTTTCGTTGGCAACAACAGCACGTATATTTACAGGGTCAGCATTAATAAGAGAAAGAAAGGCTAATATTTCAAATATATTGGCATTGATTTATAGTTCAATATTAAACGACCCGGATGAAGTTTTAAGATGTAATGTTTTAGTAACAGCAATTGATAAACGAGATTTTAATCCTTGGGCACCATGGAATTGGATTAGTAAACCAAGAAATGACGGAGGATTTGCAGCTTTTGATTGTATAGGTAATTTAAAATATGCACCAAAAGGTAACGAATATGACCGAGGTTTAATTAGATTTTTTAGTGAATTGTTTGATAAAATCACAACGAAAGAACACATAGATATAGAAAAAGCAAGAAGATTTGTAAACAGCGGAGATTGGCCTAAAGCCCCACAAATAATATCAGATTTATAATTTTTTTAGAGCAGATATTTTAATATATTTGCTTATTTTTTATTTAAAAATAATCGAAAATTAACAAAAAATATGATATAATAATATTGGTCAAGAAAATAGTTTATCTTGACTAAAATTAGAAAAAATTGTAAAATAAAATCAGGAGTTGATTTGTGTGAAAAAATTTTTTTCGTGTTTTTTGGCGGGCCTAATTTGTGTGTTTAGTGGGCTTAGTGTTGTGTTAGCTGGGGGTGTAAATAAAACAGAAGTTTTATCTGATGGAACGACTTTAGAATATATTTCTACGGATAAAATACCAGAAGTTTTAGAAAAATACGGTAAATTGTCGAATGAAATAATAGACCAAAGATTTTCTACTGGCCAAAATTTGGGAGTAAGGTTGCTTTCTGGAACTGTAGCAGCGGTTGGGTATACTCTATCATCGGTTGTTTTTTCTGATTCTTGTTTAGTTCTTGGTGGAAAAATTGTTTCTTTGATTGCTGGAGCTGTTGGTTTCTTTTATCCTGATTATCGTGATTGGAAGTTGGGAGAACAATTTGGTGGCCGATACAGTAATAATGGAAAATCGTACGCTTGGGGTCCACAATATGAATACCATCGCATTGGTGCAATTTGCAATAGTTTGATGGAGATTAATAACGGATTGAAAAATCATAATAGTTCTTCGTATAACACGAGTGTAGAAAGCGGAATAGTAATTGTTGTTAGACCAAAATCAAAGACAAAAGATGCTAAAGCTTTTAGAAGTGGTATATATTATCAAGATGAATTTGGCGTTACGGATCAAGAAGGTTTTCGTAAAGGATTAATAAATAGTTGTATTCCAAATGGGAGGTAATCTTTTTGAAAAAAACGATAAGTTTAATTTTAGAACCCGTATTCACAAATTTGATAGGAAATGATAGAATGGA
>JAFVUY010000214.1 GCA_017502465.1 Bacilli bacterium
GGAACTATTGTCCCCCATAGATGATCGCAAAGCATAAAAGCCATTGCCATAATATGTAACGACATTGATGTTGTTTCTAGCTTCAATTTATTTCTCATAATTCACATCTCCGAACTTTACTTTTTTAATATAGTCCTTCACTTATTAGACAATTCAAAACTCAAAAAAGTCAATGATAACCTAAAAAATTTAAATCCTCCGCAAAGATACAGAGGATTTAAAATCGTTTCATTTCTTATCCTTTTCAGAAACTTTGTTTAACACCAATGCAATAATTACAGATATCACAAAAATAATAAAAGGTCTGGTGTATTGATAAAACAGCATATTTTCAAGACTTGTATGGGCTAATATATCCCCAATCATAACATGTATAAGATACACAATTGTACTTGTGTTGAACAATTTAACTAAATTTGGATTATATACTTTTTTCTCCAATTTAAGTGCGGCCACAAATAATGTAAATCCTAATAAAATAGAACCTAAGTACAAATCCTTTTCCCAATTAATTTCATTCATTATAAAAGCTTCGGCCATGCCTAAAATAAACACTGAAATAATATGTATGGTTGATATTTCTTTTAAAAGCACATCTTCCTTTTTTCGCATAAACTGTCCAAGTGCAAAAAGTGGAAATCCCATAAACAAGAAATTTCTTAGCATATAATTCTTTGCAAGAAAATCCGGAGTTTCTATTCCAATCACGGAAAGACCGATTCCTAATGCAATGTGAATCAGCAGGAGTGCACACGATAGAATATATACTATATTGTCTTTTATCTTGAATTTTACTACACACCATTGAATCAAGTATGAATATAACAACGAACCTAAAAACCACAAATGCATTGCAGTATTAGATTCATTAAACAGTATAGCTGGCAGGACATATCTTGGTCTCAGATAAGTCGAGACATACCAAAGTGCCTCTCTGACCTGTCCTGATAACATTTTTACCGCTACATTATAGCAAAAGTAGATAACAAATGCAAAGAAGTATAATTTTAATATATTTAATATTTTATTTTTGATATGATGCTCATCATCATTATATGAGTAATATCCCGACACCATGAAGAATACAGGCACAGCAAATCTTGCTATTATTGTTATAAGTTCCCCTGTTTTCCCCGATATTTTAAAGTGAATACATACTATCAGAAAAGACGATATGAACTTTAATAAATCCAACGAATAATTTCGTTGTTTTTTCATATTCAATTTAAGATTTTCCATTTGATATCTTTCTTTCTGCCATCATAGAGTTATTTATTGTTTAATTCGTTGTCTTCATCATCAATAAAGTTCCCATCTTCATCGACAATAAATGCACCCCAAGAGCCTACCGAATTCGCAAAAACTTGTTGAAGAATATATATGATGACTTCTTTAATTGTGGTTCGTTTTCTTTTTTCTTTCTTCATTCCGCAGGCTCCTTTCTAAAATTTATCTATCCTTTACATCAATACCAATATCAGGTGTGCCAATATACATATCATCATTACCGTCAAGAGTATGGTATTTTACGATTGTATAATCAGGGTACTTAAAAACTGCACTGCCGCCATCATCGTATCGCAAATCTTGTATAACACCATCGGAAACATCTTGATTTGCTTTTGCAAGGATTGCTGACATTGTAATCTTGCCACGTTTCAGTGCATGTGCAAGAGAGTGTTGCTCTCC
>JAFVUY010000215.1 GCA_017502465.1 Bacilli bacterium
CGTAAACGTAGACGTTTCTACCATTTATAATGGCTACTACGCAGATGCTTCCCGTATGTTCATGATTGGCAAAGTAAATCCCAAAGCGGAAAAGCTTGTTAATATTACCAAGGAATGTTTGAAACGTGGTATTGAAGCTGCTAAAGCTTGGGGTACTGTTGGCGACATTGGCGCTGCAGTTTCCGCACTGGCTCGCAAACACGGCTATAGTGTTGTAGAAGAATTTGGCGGTCACGGCGTAGGGGTAGAGTTTCACGAAGAACCTTTCGTTTGCCACGTAGGCAAGCGTGGAACTGGTATGCTTCTGGTTCCCGGTATGATTCTTACCATCGAGCCTATGATTAACGCAGGCAAGCGCGACATTTTCGTAGACGCTGCCAATGAATGGACTGTATATACTAATGACGGTAGTCTCTCCGCACAATGGGAGCACACTATTCTCATTACAGAAAAAGGTGCAGAAATATTGACATACTAAGAAAGAAATTGTTAGATATATTTTTTATAGATATAAAACACCTCACAAAAACTTTGATAGTTATTGTGAGGTGTTTTGTGTTAATCATTAAATGTTTGTTGTAACGATTCTAAGTGTTTCTCCTAATTTTTTTATAAAGTCAGGGATTTTTTTGCAATGTTGAGCGATAGCTTTAGCTTTGCCTGGCTTAGAGGTAATATGATATTTTTCTGACAAATCTTTAGATAATAAATCATATTCATTGATAGTGCTTTGGAAATATTTTTCAAAATCAGCACCAAAATAGGCATATTGATTAGTTAACACATACTGAGTTGGGTCAGTTTCCCATTCTGTAGCAGTTATTATTCCGAAAAAAGTTCTTGTATTTTCAATAGTTTTTTTATCTCCATCAAATATAAAAAAACATTTATAACCAAAAGCTGTAAATAGTCTCCAAAATAATGGAATAGAATCTTTGCCACGACAGTTAATAATTTCAATGCCGTTTTCTGCCAATGAGAAACCTATTCTTTTCAAATAAATAGGTAGTGCAAAGAATTCAGTAGCCCCTTCAACCAATACTATTGTTTCTGCAAACATACCTTTAAGTTGATCTGGAAAAAGTTTAGTGTTATAAAAATCAACAATGTTTTCAGGGGATGTTATAGTGGATGGAACACCACAAGAGATGCAATACGAATATAAATCTTCTTTTGAAAGTTGAATTGCTTTGGTTATTTTATTTTCTTTATATATACGTACAAGACCATCAAGATATTCAGCATCTATAAATTCAGTAGAATGCGTGGAAATAATTACTTGAATACCGTTAGTACACATATCAACAATATATTCTTTTAACCACTTCTGTGCTAATGGATGTAAATGGGCTTCTGGTTCCTCAATAATTAGTACAAAATTTTCGTTTGTGAATACTTCCATATAGGCTTTGGCAAATGCCATAAGAAGAACTTGTTGTTCGCCTGTTCCAAATTCTTCAAAACTTCGTATGCTATTACCTTCTTTGGCATAAATTCTGAGAGATTTAGCATAATTGTTTGGATCATAAGCAGAAAAATCTACTTCTAATGAATGTACGAACCCTTTAACAGCACCACGTATAGCATAAGAAAATTTTTCGAAAAAACTACCATATTCAGGTGTTGCTTCAAAAGAAGATTTTATTTTATTAAAAGCTGACGTTAGTTCAGACTTGTGGTTTGAACTAAGAGCTTTATGAATTTGGTGAGAAAATTTACTCAATAAAGAGTATTTGCTGCCATAGTTTAAAGCACTTTGGATGTTTCTTTCTGCATCAATCAAATATGATTGGCATGATTGCCGGTCTTCATTTGAAATGTATAATCGTGTTCCGAATCCATTATGAATTAGGTTTTCGGTTAAGTTACCATTATATCCGTATGTTACAGCAATAGTGTTATACTGGTTTTGATAACGATCTGTGTAATAAGGCTCGGAGAATTGAGCAGTTATCGTTGACGAAGGATTGGTTTGTTTATCTCTCATATAATAATCACTATCAAGCATTTCTATGTAAGTTGGATAGCGTTCACCTAATATTCTGTTAATTGCAGAGAGAACATTTGATTTGCCTGCATTGTTTGGGCCGAATAATACGAGAGGTTTGTTTTTTGGAAATATAATAGTTATGTCGTCGATAGAACGATATTTTTGTATTTGAATTTTTTCTACTTTCATAAAATTCACCATTCAAAATAATGAAAGAACATAGTTATAACAAAGAGAATCAATTTTATTGTCTAACGCTTGAACGTACTTCTTGCATGGTAAGAATACATTTTATGATACGTTCTAATATGTTAGAATATCCGAAGCTGTCTGCTACAATTTGTTCAAAGTAGAGACGGTCGCTTCGTGTATATTCTTCTTTAGTATTAAGTATTTCGCGGGCAAGGAGTGGTTGGAACGCATTTAGAATTCTTTCTATCTTGTCATTAGTCAAGATGCTGGGATTAAGCATTTTAATTTTTTTCATATTTTCTGCACGATTATCCAAAGCACCTAAACCCTTAGGAAATCCTGTTGCTTCCACATAAAAAATACCGATTGCAGAATTTAAAAGTGCGTGGCAAAGTTCGAGATTGATATTTGAAGATAATGGTTCGAAGCCTATAGCACGTTGATTGATTTGAGATGGTTCTTCCAGTAATCCATAGAAGATTCTCTGATCAGGATTCATCCCTGTAAATAACCTTATATTTTGGCTGCCGGATAATCTATTTTCTCCAAGATTCATCCAAAAAGTATTTTTGTTTGGTATAGATTTGTTAAGATTATCTTTAAAACGATTAATCCATTCTAGTGTTTTGGTATGTCCAAGTGCTTCTAATTCAGACAGTGTTTTGTTGCAAACAAAAGAATTTGTGTCTGGTTTAGCAATTAAGAACTTAGCAGTTTTGGCACTTTTAAAAATATGACCGATATATTCATTATCTATATCGTCAGAATTGTTTATGTAATAGATTTCATCTTGACCTGTTTTCATCCCTCTAAATACATTGAAGTATTGAGAAATTGGACACAGTATTTCCTCTAAATCTAGCAACCAATTAATATCATAGAAACAAGCGTTTAGCACTAGATTAAAGGATAAGAACTTATTTATTTCAGATAGTTTATGGGTGGTGAAAGTTAGTAGATTAGTGGACATAGAATGTTTTAAAAGTAAGGAATTTATAACTTGGTCTATGTCTTCGTCAGTGAACTCATCAAGTGGCTTCCAAATTAAACCGAAAGATATGCTTGTGTTATCGCTAGGTGCTGTAGGTGTGTTTTTACGTTTTAAAATAAGCATTGTTGTTACCACATCTGCATTGTTAAACCATTTTCCGCTGCCACTAGCAAGTATGCTTTCAATTTCATAATAATAAGTCAATGCATTGAAAAATTCTTGTCCAGCAATTGTACCAAGCCAAGAATTAGAGGTTATAACACCAACGGTGCTGTTTTCGTCTAAGAGACTAAATAAATGAAATAGTATAGCTTGGTATAAATCTGATCGTCTTGATATAGACAAACCTATTTCTTCTTCAACATTATCGAATATATTAGTTATGAAGTCAGCTTCTTCTCTGCCTTCCTGATCAAAGGCAACGAATGGTAGATTAGAAACAATATTTCCAAATTTAGGCAAACTATAATTTTTGAGCACGCCATTTTGTGGATTGATGATACTGATTTCTTTACTTTCATATAGTTCAAATACATTCGCATTAAAGAGCAGATTTGGAGAATTTATTGCATTTATTCTTGTCATTGCAATATTTGCGATTTGTAATGGTAAAGAAAATTTGTCTGATGCGTATGTTGAAGACAAAGCATTATCAATACCGATAGATGCTTCTTTGAGCTTGAGCGCTTCTGAGGCAATTGTACCCGTGCCACAACATGGATCTATGGTAGGTTTATTGAGGTCACGTATGGTTGCACCAACGAGTATTTTTGCCAATGTTGGAGGAGTGGTAAAACATCCAATGATATTTCTTTTAAATTGACTAACTGTTGATTCTAAAACGTTTTGTAAGGTCGTTTGGGGAATTTGTGATAAGCCGTTTTCTGTCAAAAAAGAATTGTAGTCTGTTAAATCTATCCAGGTAGATAGCGGTATTAACTCTAAGTAAGGAAAAGAAACGAAAATATTATGAAAATCACATCTTAATGTAATCTCATTAAATATCTTTAAAGCTTCGAGTGGACTAGTTTCAATACTTATTTGTTCAACTAATAAAGCTGGGTTATGATTCCTTTTGATTAGATGAGCGAAAGTAATTTTATTAAGCCAGTTTATAAGAATATGTTTGGCATAAGCGGAAAAGCAATCTACCTCATCAAATCTATATTCATGTTTAACATGAGACCACCATAAGTTTATTTCAGCTTTGATAATAGTATTAGTTTTGGATTGATTTCTCAAAAAATCAGTAGTAATAGATTGATTGCGATCGATAATTTTGGTGAAGATAGTATCGGCTAAGATTTCTCCAATTTTAGAGGGGCGTAATATTCCAGTAAGAAAAAATTCGTTTAATTCGCAAAGTATATATGCAATTGTTCTTTGCCAATCAGATTTAAATCTCTCAACATCTTGGCGTGTTCTGATATGATTTGTATCATTCCATTCACAAACTTTTTTCCAAGAATCTGATTCTTTTACATATAAAACACCACAAGAAAAATTCCAAATAAAACAGCTGTTAACTCCTAAAACATCGGCTTTTCGTTGTGCGTCAGCAATGAATTCTGAGTTATTAATCGAAACATCTGGCATTTTTACTTCCCAACCTTGTAGCACTTTAGTTCTTGCTAGGTCTCCATAAATAAAAACGTCAGGAAACATTCTGCGCTTTCCAGTATTTAGAGTGCTTTCGCCACCGACAGATTTTATTTGCCAAGTGTTTTGTTGTACTGTAGAATCCATAAACTTAATTAATTCTATTGCTTCGCTTCGTTCATTGTTTGTTTTTCGGAAATATGTCATATTAACCTCCAAAACTTTTAATTAGTGAACTTTTATGTATATGGTCTCTCAGGTTTTGAGATAAAGATAACCAAGCGGTTTCAAGTCGTTTACGCGTAATGTCTATATAATCAATAGTTTCTTTTTTAAATAGTGCAACATTCTCGTTCTTTTCGATTCCAATAAAATTACGTCCCTCTAATAATGCTGCAACTAGAAAAGAACCGCTACCCGATGTGTTATCTAAAACAATCTCTCCAGGGTTAGTATAAGTGCGGATTAAGTAGCGTCCAAGTTCTACCGGTTTTTGGGTAGGGTGAACTACCTCGCCTTCAGATTCTGCCGTCTTTACATAAATGATATCCGTAGGATATCGGTCTCCGTTACTTTTAACATGAACTGGTTCAAAGGTGCCATATGAACCGCTAAGTTGATTTTTACGGATTCCTTTATCGTATGCTACGCCTTTAGTCATTTGCGGGTTATAGGTAGGTTGTTTTTGGTAAAAAATGCAGATGTCCTCATGCTTTCTTAGTGGCTGTTTTTTAGCATTTAGAAAATTTGTAGATTTTGATTTTTCCCAAACCCATTTGTATTTAAAAAGCTTTTCTTGGCTAAGTATGAGTTTGGCTGTAAAAACACTGTGAGATGTTAGAGCTATTACGCCATTAGGCTTGATAATACGTTTGTATTCATACCATAATTCATCAAGCGGAATATCACAGTCCCAAGCGTTTTGAGTTGTGCCGTAAGGTAAATCACAAAGTATCATATCAATAGACTTGTCTGGTATATCTTTCATTTTTTCCAAGCAATCAGCTTGATATACTTCATTTAACAGACTGTTAATGTCACTAGTTTGTTTAAGAATAGTAGTGTTGTACGATTGCTCTGTGTTCTTATAGGATATTTTTTTGTGTGATGGATTTAAGGAATTGTTTGATTCTTTTAAATCCATAATGTCATTTAATTCACAATTAAGGGTTTTGCAAATTCTCACCAGTATGTCCGTATTAACGTTTTCTCCATTACGCAGTTTTGCTAAAGAAGATGTACTGATTTGTGCTTCTGCACATAAATATCCCTTTTTCATATTTTTATCAATGAGTAATTTAAATAATTTATTGTAACAAACACTCATATTATCACTCCGTTCTTATATTCATTATAGCATCATATATAGGAAATAAAAGAAAAAATTGCGAGATGTCGAAAAAATATACACTGTAGTATTAAAAATAAAAGTACATCAAAAGAATAAATCTTTTGATGTACTTTCTTATTAAAATATAAATTAGATTTTAATAATCAAATTCTAATGGGTCGCGACCATATTGGTTCCAACCTTCGGTGCCCTTTGCAAAGAGCAAGTACAGCAGGAAGAAAAAGTTTACGATGGGAATCAAAACTAAGAGTCCCCAGTAACCGCTCTTATCCAAATCGTGGCAACGTCTTACGATGAAGGAGCTGGTTACGATTACGTTAAAGACGGGAGCAACTTTGATAAGCACGCTCACAATCGCCATGGGCAGCAGCATTTCGCAAATCATCAGGAAAAAGCTAACTGCCAAGCCTAAAAG
>JAFVUY010000216.1 GCA_017502465.1 Bacilli bacterium
TAACTTTGTTCATAATTTAATGGATATAATTTGAATTAAGATGTCGAATAATCAACAAATAGTGATGAATAGAATAAAGGTTACACTTGTTGAAAAACAGAAAACCAATAGATGGTTAGCTGAACAGATGGGTAAATCAGAAAACACAATCTCAAGATGGTGTTCTAATAAATCACAGCCGTCAATCATTCAATTACAGGAAATTGCGAACCTATTAGATGTTGATGTGCGAAACTTAATTATGCCCACTAAAGTGGATTAATACATAATAATTACGAAAAGAATTATATGAACAAAGTATATAATGGGGATTCTCGTCGTCTTCTAGAAATACTTCCCAAAGATGTACTAATTCAAACAACTATTACTTCGCCTCCATATTTTGACATGAAAGACTATGGTGTAGAAGGACAAGTAGGGTTTGGTCAAAAGTATGAAGAGTATTTAGATGACTTAAAAGATATATTCGCGCAGATACACACGATTACTAAGGATGATGGAACATTATGGATTGTGATTGATACATTTAAGCGTGATCAAGCTGTGGTTACTTTGCCGTTTGATTTAGTTCAGAAATTAAAGGAGGTAGGATGGAAATTACAGGAAATTATCATTTGGAAAAAAGATAAAACCGTTCCATGGTCTTCTAAAGGCTTTATGCAAAGGAAGTTTGAGTATGTGTTGTTTTTTTCTAAAGGTGATAATTATAAAACTAACAAAGATCAAGTTCGTATATATGATACCCAACAATTAAAAAAATGGTGGGTGAAATATCCAGAACGATATAATCCCAAGGGAAAAGCTTTAGATGAAATATGGGAGTTTCCTATACCGGTACAAGGGTCGTGGGGTGCTGAATATATAAGACATTTTTGTCCATTACCCAAAGAAATGGTAGCAACTATGATTTCCATAAGTACTGATGAGGAGGATGTTGTGTTTGACCCGTTTGCTGGAAGTGGTACTGTGATGTCTCAATCAGCATATATGAAAAGATCTTATTTAGGAATAGAACTTAATCCTCAATATATTGATATGTTTGAGACTTATCTAACATCTACTATTGAGAATGGAAAGAAAGAATACAATTCAAATGTAAATGCCACTGATCAGGTTGAATTTGAAACTCTAATCCAAAATCTTCGCGCCTTAAAATACGGTCGAATACTATTGAATAGTATAGAGAAAGATTGTGGAATAAATAATTTGAAGATATATGTACAACGAATAATAGATACCTCAATATCCTCAAAAATAAAGGTTGAATACACTTTTATTGGAAAACAGTTTGATGACGAATTATACAAAAGGATCTATGCATATACAAGCAAACCGCCATTATCAAAATATGGCATTATGCCGACTTTTAAGTGTTGTCTGGATTTGTGTATGTTAGATGCAGAAATATACTTATATTCAAAGACAAACTCTCATTCTTATTTGAGAAATTGTGATTATACAGACCCCAAAGTTAAAATTATTAGTCCTATAAAAGTAGATCTTTATGAGAAAGACTATGAATAATAAACCTTCTAAGAAGAAAAGAAAGGTTCTATCGCAAGAAGAGAGGTTGAGAAGAAAAGAACAACGAGATCAAAAAAAAGAAATACGGGATATTATGTCTCGTATCGGGTTTACTCGGTTGAATGGAATCGATGGCAAAGAATTTGTGTATGACGGGAGAACTAGTGAATTAGATGATATATTTATTTGCGAGAATATAATTCTGCTTACGGAATATACCATTGGTGAACCACATATATTGAAAAAGAAAATTATTTATGACAAAATAAATAATAACACCAGTGCATTCATTAAATATCTAATAGATAATCAAATATTTGCAAGTTTTAATAATATATATGACAATAGTATATGTAACAAGTATACTATTAACCAGTTGCGCGTTAAGATATTGTATTGTTCTAAGAAAAGTATTTCACAAGAGCATAAGGATAGCGTATCAAATGTTATTTATTTTGATTATCATATTGTAAAATATTTTAAGAGTCTAACAAGTGTTATTAAATTATCCACTCGATATGAATTTATGGATTTTCTTGGCATTAAAGAAAATGAGTGGGGTGAAAATATACTAGACTCAAGTGTAGTTGCTACAAATTGTTTCTCGGGGCATATTTTACCAGAAGAAAAAAGTTCTTTTAAAGAGGGATATAAAATTATATCATTCTATATTGATGCAGCCTCTTTGTTAAAACGAGCTTATGTTTTAAGACAAGAAGGTTGGCGAAAAAAGGAGAATGTCGGTTACTATCAACGTATGTTAGACTCCAAAAAGATTGTCGGAATGAGACGATATCTTTCTACGGAGGGGAGAGTATTTATAAATAATATTATTACGACTATTTCCGAGAATGATATTAAGATGTATAATGATGAAAATAGAAAAGAAGAAATTGTAATAGATGAGAATGGAAATTTTGTCGGAGATAATAAACGCACTAATGTTACTCCCGCTTATGTTGAGATTCTCAACAAATGCAATATAATCGGAATAATAGATGGACAACATAGAACTTTTGCATATCATGAGGGTGATGATACATATGAGAACTCTATTAAGAGATTAAGAAAGATCCAAAATCTATTGGTAACAGGCATTATCTTCCCTAAAACGGAAACACAAGAAAATCGACTTAAATTTGAAGCTGGTTTATTTCTTGAGATTAATTCCAATCAAAAGAAAGTAGGGCAATTAATTCAGCAAGAGATTCAGATGCAAATAATGCCATTTTCAAATATTGCAGTTGGTAAACGTATCCTCAATATGCTTAATGATCATGGTCCATTAGCAAATATGATAGAATTGTATTCATATGAAAAAGGCAAAATCAAGACCGCCTCTATTGTTAGTTTTGGTTTAAAGCCATTGATTAAATTTGACCAGAGTAAAAGTGATTCATTCTATAGTATATGGGATAATGAAGATAAAATAGACCTATTGGAGAAAAATTGCCAGAATTATACTCTTTTAGATGACTATATAAAATTTTGTGTGAAAGGTATCAATGAAATTCTTTCTGCATTCAAATCCTGCATTAAGAATCAAGAATGGAAACCATACTGTGCTAAAACATCATCAGGAGTTCTTACGGTTACTTTTATAAATGGAGTCTTGAATTTAGTTCGATTATTAATAGAAAATAATAAAATTGATGGAATAGACAATTATCGAAAAAAGTTAGAATCAATAGATGAATTTAATATCAAACAATACAAGTCGAGCCAATATCGACGTATGGGAGAGGATATATACAATAAATATTTTAAATAAGTAATTTATGATTATTCCACAATCTCATACATTAACCACTCGACACCTTAACCGTGTGTTCGATAATACCGTGGCGACCTATAAATATTATTGGTTTCTCGGTATTCTTGATGCGTGCGTAAAGCAAGGCAAATCAAGAATAAATGTATGGGATATTATGATTTCAATGGTCACCAACGCGTGGTATCCTGTCAATTATTTTAGGTTGTCTTTCGGTAAGTCGGAGTCTTATACGATGCGATTATAACACTACAACGAGAGTATAATATCCCAATAAATATTAGCATAAACGAATTGACAGAGTTGCTTCAAGTACTTATTCAACGCAGAGAGGTTCGCAGATTGCTAAATTTCTTGCAGATGAATGTGCCGTTTCGTTTCCTTCGCCCGTGGATAGACACTTCCGATGATAAGCAAACGGTTTTACATTCTCAAACATTTGAGAATGGGTGTTTGTATAAACTTGAAAAGATAGACCGCATATGGTGGGTTGAGATAAACCCTGCTTGGTTACCATATCTTCGTGAGAACTACGATATTTTAACATCATTTGCGTATTGGGGTTTAACAAACTTTTTACAAGTACGTAACCCTAATGTTCCGAACATTCCGAACAAGCTAATCAAGAGAGAGGAACGCAGTTCTCTACTCGAACAGCGCAAATTTTGGAATACCGCGATAAACAATGGGTTGGAGGTGCGCTGTTTATATACGGACAAGTTGCTTGCGGTAAGAGAATATGAACTCGACCACTTTATTCCGTGGAGTTTTGTTTCGCACGATTTGTTGTGGAACTTAATGCCCGCTGATGCGAGTATCAACTGTTCGAAAAGCAATAAGTTACCAGATTTGAACTTGTATCTACCTAAGTTAGCGGAGTCGCACCAATCGGCATTGCGTATCAATCTTGAAATTGGCAGACAAAACAAACTGATGGAGGACTACTTGTCACTCGGTCATACCCCTCAAGACATTGCATTGATGGATAGAGAACATTTGCTTGATTGTTTCTTCCAAACATTTACGCCAATGACGCAAATTGCCCACAATATGGGGTTTGAATCGTGGAGATATTAGCCTATGGATAAAGTTAATTGCCCATATTTGACAGCGATTAAGCGCACGGCGATGTCCGCTCCGACTCGCTACCTTTTGCAACACGGATTGCTAAAAGGTAGAATACTCGATTTTGGGTGTGGTCATGGATTTGACACGGATGAATTGAAGCGGCAGGGGTATGATATTGAGGGCTATGATAGTTGCTACCGCCCTGATTATCCCAAAGGCAAATTTGATACGATAATTTGCGTGTATGTGCTTAATGTGTTGGAGCCATACGCTCAAGCAGAGGTTATGTGGGAAATATCCAACCTACTTGCGCCGGGCGGTGCGATATATTACGCAGTCCGTAGGGATTTGCAGGAAGAGGGTTTCCGTTGGCACGCCATACACAAGCAGTACACCTATCAATGTAATGTTGTATTGCCATACAAAAGTTTAGTAAAGAATAAGGGATTTGAGATATATGAAAGATAATGTCTCTGTTACATATAGTTTAAGAAATATATACTAATTAAATAATAACAATATGGAAGGTTCATTTTGGGATTCAAATCTTTTTCAAACACTGGTGTTAATAGTAACAGCAGGTATTACATTGTGGATATATTTTGCTCGAAGAAAGGCAAATGTAAGAAATGCAGTGACGATTTTAATGCTACAAATTCGAGATATTGAGAAAAACATTGAATATCTATTGTCAGAAGGAATTGTTGATGGAAAAATTCAAGAAAAACCATTGCATTATTCTGCAATTATATATGAAGACAACAACTGGACGAAGTACTCTCACTTAGTTGTGGGGAGGATTTCTCAGTTGGCTTTCGAAAATATAGACATGTTTTTCAAAGTTGCTCAACAAATTCGAGAACAACAAATTTTGATTAAGAATAAACTTCAACAATCAATGGAATATAAGGGTATGCATTATTATCAAGGTACATATCAATGTATAAATTCATTAGTTGATCGATATAGATCAGGACAAGATACACAAAAGCTTAAGTTGGAATGCAAAGAAGAGATTGATTTTGTCAATAGTTTATACTCCAGCGCTGGTATTAATGTGCCACCTTATGTTCAATTAGAGTTGACATTTGGGTTAGAAAAAACTTTGAGAAAATATCATAAACTAACAGATGGAACGGCATACGCTGAATTAGAAAAACTTAAGAAATAATAGGAAGATAAACTGACTGATAACCCAGACTATTTCTTCCGCAAGTCGGCATTTTTGGATTTATTCCTTAATTTCTTAGTTGAGGAATCTGAAACCGATGACGAGGAGTTAGAATCGCTTGATTAGTGTAATATAGGTTAGAACATTATAAAAAGGTGCCCAGCAATCGTTGGACACCTTGTTTGTGTTAGTTTGCAATCTCTGTTGTTGAGGTTTCTCCATTGTTGAGGCTAAAACTCGTGCCACTTAATGCTGCCGACAGAACTATCTTCAATCCATAGAAGAATGTATTGATTGGGATATTAAAAGGTTGCAAAGCATCATTAACCAATTAGAGAACAAACGACTAATATACACCGCTGATGATATTATCTCAACCTTTCAGGAGCAAGCCAATGAGCAATTTCTATTCAACTTTATGCAGGGTGTTATTGCTCAACTTCAACAGATGGGTAAGCAACGCACATCAGAAACCTATCGTTGTACGCTCAAAAGTTTTATGCAGTTTAGAGAGGATAAAGATGTACTATTGGAAGATATTGATTCGGATTTAATGTTGATGTATGAGGCCTATTTGCGTAACAAAGGACTGACAAAGAACAGTACCTCGTTCTATATGCGAATACTCCGAGCTGTATATAATCGTGCAGTTGAAAAGGATTTGACCACCAATCGTAACCCTTTCAAACACGTTTATACAGGCATAGATAAAACTTTAAGCGAGCCATTCCATTAAAGGCAATCAAGCAAATTAAGAATCTTGATTTGTCATTGCAACCCTCATTGGACTTTGCAAGGGATATGTTTTTGTTCTCATTCTACACTCGTGGTATGTCATTTATAGATATGGCGTATCTCAAGAAGAAAGACCTATCCAATGGCATTCTTTCCTACCGCAGACGCAAAACAGGCCAGCAACTCTTTATCCGTTGGGAGAAGTGTATGCAGGAGATTGTGGATAAACACGATACTGATTACTATAGCACATATCTATTGCCTATTCTCAAATATCCATACGATAGGAGTCAGTATAAGAATATGCTTTACCGAACCAATAAATCGCTGAAAGAAATAGCGAAAATGGTTGGACTATCCATCCCCTTAACTCTATATGTAGCCCGTCATTCTTGGGCAAGCATTGCTAAGAGCAAAAATATTCCGATTTCGGTTATCAGCGAAGGTATGGGACACGATTCAGAAATGACAACGCAAATTTACTTAACTTCGCTTGATACGGCAGTAGTGGATAAAGCTAATAGTATGATTCTAAATTCACTATAAGATGTTGAGCAAAATCAGCAATCTCTTGTTAAGAGACAAATCATAAAACCTTAGGAATTATATTTCAAGCGTATAATTATAGAACAAAATTATATTTGCTAACCAATTCGATATTATTTTCTTATGTACGAAACTTTTTTCTTGATAAATTAACCTTTGATTACGACATTTTTCGTAACTTTGTAATTGGACATTTGTCTCTTAATAAGAGATTTGCATGGCAAGGTCTGCAAAGTCGTAAGAGTAGAAGTTAAAGGTAA
This sequence comes from Bacilli bacterium, assembly GCA_017502465.1. Classification (GTDB taxonomy): domain Bacteria; phylum Bacillota_I; class Bacilli_A; order RFN20; family CAG-826; genus RGIG5418. Next base: position 7,076 of record JAFVUY010000216.1, read on the forward strand.
TTATTTGTGGGAACATGTCGATGTTGTGGTAAAACTTGGCCACTTGCTGTTTTAGCTAAAGGGAATGGGCTTTGTCCAGTATGTCAGAAAGTGAATGAACGAGAACGATTATAATAGATCTAACTCTAATGCATTATGGGATTATGTCGATTTTGCCCTAATTGTGGGAATCCAGAAGAAACCACAGGTGTTAATGTCTACAATGATTGTAAATATATTTTGCGATAGATGTACAGATAAAGAATTTGATCATTTCCCTCTTCCTTTCACAGCAACACATTGCCCAAGATGTGGAAGCACAGACTTAAGAGGTAGTGGGTTGATTTGTAATGACTGATAGGTGCTATAAAGCATAATGGTTTTATTTAAGATATCAGAGGAGATGTTTAGCCCCAATCTCTCGCTTTGTATAATTTCTCCATAAGGGGCTGTGGAGAGCAAATACATATAATTATGAGTAGGTACGAAACGCAACTTTCAGAAGTGCATGATGAAGAAACTGGCAAAACAACAGTTACAAGTACAGTTTATGATTCCGAAACAGATACATATAAATCTGCTTCTAGAGAGTATGAGACAAGGTGGGCTCATTATGACAGAACGGAAGCGATTGATGCAGCTCGTGAAGAAGCCTTGAACAAATAGTCATATCGCATTAAGAACAAAAGAAAGGGAAACGTATGTACAATTGCATAACATTACCCTTTCTTTTGTTGTATCTGGCTCATTGGTCAAAATAGTACATAAAATCGGGGCGGTTTTTGTTTATTGGTCAAAAATAGTACATAAATGCGGGTGTTTGCCCGCATTTTCTACTTGTATTGGAGCTTGAAATACTCGTCTATAAAGAGCCTTCGATATCTCTTAGACATCCCATTATGTACTCGCAGTTTTGTTTTTAGATCTGTATTGATTGCTTCGAGGATATTATTAGTATTAGGGATTGGCGGTTCCGGATAATCATAGAATGTCCACAGCCATCGCCTATTTCTTTTCATCGAGAAATAGGCACTCCTTACCCTACGATGTGTATATGTCTTCTTACCCGTTTTACGGTCTAATGTACGGTGCTTTAACCACTTGCCCCATTTCTCATACCACATATCTAACATCCCGATAAAAGACTCCTTGTCTGTATGGCAAAGTAAGTATGCGATCTCTAACAATTCTTTGCCTGCATCGGTTTGTGGATTCTTTGTTAGATATTCTATAACAGTCTTAACTTGGTGAAACTGACAATATTGCACCTTATATCGTGCAAGAGCCTGCGCCAAACCTCTTAATCCATCCCACATTATACCTAGTATATTAAACTTATGCTCACGCAACCACTCGATACCCTCTAAGTAGTCGGCAATGGTCTCTTTCTTATCGAGGAACTTGCGCCATAGTAATCGCTTGCGATAGGCATCGACAATAAGCAATACTCCGAAGTTCTTGCCTAATGTGGCATCGTGCTTTGCAATGGCAAACTTACTGAAGCAACGACAAAACAAATTTTACCATGATTACAAGGTTGTTGTTTGTGCCGGAACAGCAGCCGGCATAGGCCTTGATGCTCTGCACCCAGTTCAAACCAATATGGGCGATCCATTGGAGACAAAGACCATTACGCTGACTTGCGGTAAGTTGACAACGGGCGTAACAGTTAAACCTTGGACTGGTATATTTATGCTCCGCAATTTGAAAAGCCCTGAGACCTATTTCCAAGCAGCGTTCCGAGTGCAGAGTCCTTGGGAGGTAAAAAACTAAGAGGGAAGCAAAACCATAATGAAGAACGAGTGCTATGTATTCGATTTTGCACTCAACCGAGCTTTGCGGCAAATATCCGACTATAGCTGCCGGCTCGACATTAACGAGAGCAATCCCGAAGCAAAGGTAGGCGAATTTATAAAGTTCTTGCCCGTACTTGCATACGACGGCAGCAGTATAAAGGAGGTCGATGCACAAGATATTCTTGATATTGCATTGGCTGGAACATCGGCTACACTACTCGCAAAGTGTTGGGAATCTGCTCTGCTTGTGAATGTAGATAACGACACGCTGAAACGCTTGCTTGCAAGCCCCGAAGCAATGAAAGCCCTAATGAACATTGAGGGATTCCGTAACCTTAATAACGACCTTACTACCATTATCAATAAATCCGAGGCTGTCAAGAAAGCGAAGAAAGAGAATCCCGACCCGACACCAAAGGAGAAGAAGGAACTTTCTGCCGAAGAGAAAGAGATGAAGAGCAAACGCAAGCAAATTCAAGAGAAACTGATAAAGTTTGCTACTCGAATCCCTGTATTCATGTACTTGACCGACTACCGTGAACGATGCCTTAAAGATGTTATCACTCAATTAGAGCCGGGCTTGTTCAAAAAAGTTACAGGCTTAAGCGTTGAGGATTTCAATATGCTTTGTTCATTGGGAGTGTTCAATGCACCGTTGATGAATGATGCTATCTTCAAGTTCAAACGCTACGAGGATGCAAGCCTTACTTATACCGGTATTGACAAACATACCAACGATGAGGTCGGCAGCTGGGATACCACAATTCGCAGGACTCAATATGAGAAACTGTTCTATAACCAGCAATCCTCAATAAGTGAGGTTGATTATAGTGTATATTCGAGAAGTAGCGAGATTGTTGAGGACAAGCGTGCAGAACAGCAAAGAACGATGGTAAAGGCAGAACAGCCACAACATAAGCCTGTCGTTCAACCGCAGCCGGCAATAGTCATAACTGTTGAGCCCGTTTCGCAAGAGAAACAAGCTGTGCAAGACCTTGAAGCCAAATTAGAAACAATAGGTATTGACAGCACTGTTGTTCACAAGAAATTCGGCAAGGGGACCGTTGTAAAAATCAACAAGAACGAGAAGTTTATTCACATTAAGTTCACCCTCGGCGAAAAGAAATTCATCTTCCCCGATGCGTTCCTAATGGGATTCTTGGAGGTTGAGTAATATTTTTAGAGTCTTTATAACATGATAGCTTGTGAAGTCGCAGGCTATTCTGTTATCTCATTTTTGACATTATCTCATATACTAATGCCTTAAAAAGATCTGCATCATTGACAATCGTTACTAAAGATTTCAAGTGGTCTCCTGCGGCTTCAATATTTCGTTTAATATTCTCCGCTTCGTGTGGATTTCTAGCATTTGGTAAAAATAATGCCTTTGAGATTTCTACAGCCTCATCTATCTGTTGTTCTGGTGTCTTTTGTATATTATTCATATCCATTTCACTAATATAGTTATCGGTTTACGCCTACAAAGATAAATTATCTTAATCAATTTCAGAAGAGATTAGGAAAATATCACTATCTTTGCAATTAATTAGGTGTATTATGTTGTTCTTAAAAAGAATATACATCAAAAGCATAATTACATAAAAGTGAAAAATGAAAATTTGACATATAATGTTTTACATAGCCTTCATAGACCATTCCACAGACCATTATGGATTGTGAAATGGGTATGTATCTTCTATGTCAAACGTCAAAAACAAAAGAATAATTATTTTTACTACCAAGAAACAATTATTGATTTCTATTTTACTCTGTTAGAATGGTTGTACAATGGATTTCCCAAAGACCCTGATGGAATACCGTCTCAAGATGCAATTAATGCTGTATATTTACAATTCTCAAATATTGAAGTAGAAGACCGACCTTACTACTTAAAGGAAATTCTATCAAAAGAAAAAAGAATAGGAGTAGAAAAACAAATATATTCGACATATAAAGCTGCTAGTTATTACTTGAATCTAGCAATAGACAAACTCCATTTCTTAGATAATGATGGTAATAGTCTGGTGTGGGATAACGAATCCTTAATTCGCAATAGGAGGACCTCAAATATTTCGCAGAATGATAAAAAGATGTATTTGCGTCAGGTATTACATTTTGATGCTCATTTCTTTTTGTCGATGTGTTTACTTCATAGAGAATCCTTAAGATATGGATTACAACAGGATGAAATCGTTTTTGATTTTTTGCAGAGATATTATCCCATACCGCGTTTTGACTACATTCATAGGAGTCATCAGAATTATTATGACGTGCGTAGCTATTGGGTAAAATTACTATCAGCTGTATCTAGTAAGGGGTTGGTCAATAAGACCGTAATAAGGCTCATAGAAGAGGATGAATCATGTCTACTGATATACCAAGATATTCTTAATAACATCAATGAGTATAGAGCTGAATTAAGAATTAAAAATAAGTTTAATAATCAGAAGAAAAGATTTCTCTCTGCTTATAAGGCACTATTGAAGAAACAAGATTGCGTAAATGGATACGTTGATTTATATGATCTGTTGGTTTGCATGAAAATGAGCTATAAGAGCTTTAGCGCGTTTTTGAGAGAATTTTATGAAATAGAACGAATGAGTCGCAATATCTTTTTCATAAACATTGTATCAACAATAGATCAAAAGAAGCGTTTCTATATTCGAGAAACACCTGTTTTGAAAATTAAAATATCATAATATGAAAGATTGTGTAGGTCTATGGGAGAAGCAAAATGTAGATAAATCTCGACTTGATGCTATACGTCGTGATTGGTCTGAAGGAAAAGTTCCAGAGCTTCCATATTTAGTGATTGGACAGACAAAAGTTAAAGAGCATATTGGTGCGAAATTGTCAAAAATTGATGAGCCTCGTATGGAAACTACCGTAATACAAGCTCAATATGGTGATGGAAAAACCAATATCCTTAAATACTTAGAATTGTACTTTAATGAGCATGCTGATCTAAATATCAGAATGCTGTATTGTCGTGCGAATCCGGATCAAATTGATTTATGCGCATTCTTAATGCAGCATTTAGAGGCTTCTTGTATAAATGAGTTGGTAAATCAAGTCATATCTTTAAGAGATAATTCTGAATTCAAAGTTGCAAATCTTGTTAATAATTATAGCGATGATTTTTCTTTGATAAAGGAATATACCGAAAAATTATTTGAACATGGTTTAGATGAAGACGATGTTAGAAACCTTATCTTTTTAGGAACGGGTCGTTTGTACTCAAAAGGTTCATTTGCGAAGTATGGGTTGCAAAAATTAACAGATTTTAATCGAAGAGAGGTATTCGTGTTATTTATGAATATACTTGCTTCGAATGGAATCTATTTGTTATTCGCTATCGATGAGCTTGAGAAGATTAATGATAAGTCGAATAAGCGAATGGCGCATTTTTTCACATCATATCGCGAGTTGCTTGACTTGTTTAATAAAATTAATGGACATTATATGATATCTGCCATAACAAACGGTGTTGATGTCCAAGCATTGTGCCAACCCTTGTACGAGAGATTAAACACAGACATAGTATTCATTGAAAAAATAAAGACTGAAGCAGAGTTTTCTGAACTTGTTAAACTTTTATATAGTTTGTTGGATATAAATATAGATAATGATGGCCTTTTAGATATAGTAGGGAAATTATCTAGAAATAAAAAACTTACCAATAATAGAAGAATTATACAGTTTGCGGCTGAATTAATAAAAAACACGGATTTTAAAGTAGAACATACTATCGAAGATATTTTAAAATCAGACGATTCTTTAAATGATTTATATGAAGAGACAAAAGTACAATTAGAATCTCAATCAGCATTTAACAATCTTTCTAGAGCTATTTTTGATCCTCTAAAATATTATCTTGAGTCGTTAGGCTATAATGATGTTGACAAGAAATTGCTAAGACGTGATTATCAAGCATTTATAGATACTTCCACCCAAAAGGCATACTTTTTCTTATTTAATGATAATTTAAAGATTCAAAGCCGTATTGAAGAGTTTATAGAAGATAAAAATATACATAACTTTGTTGTGTTTGCACCATATGAAATGTCTTTGTCATACTCTAATTTTTCATTAGAGAACAATAATATTCAAATTATTGAGTATGCTCCCGAACAGTTGTTTATTCTATTGAATATGTATAGATGGAATTTTGACAAACAATCAGAGATACTTAAATTGATAGGTATAGCTACTAAATCTGTGTTTGAATAATTATGAGACTTCTAAGTAAAAGTAATTATAGATGTTTTACTTATAAGATTAATATGGAGGAGCTTATTTCCTCTGTATATCATCTTATTGTTGATATATTTATAGAGAAGAGAAATAATCAACCATTTAATGAATGTGTTTCGGAACTATTCTCTGTAGATAAAATATATGAAACTAAGCAATCAATTGATTCTTTAACCAAAGACTCTTTCTTGTTTGATGTCGTATCTTTTCTGGAGGAAGGCTTATATTCGACTTTTGATTATTTTAACAGAACAAAAGCATATTTGCTATATCGAGAAAAAAACTTAATTATTATCAAAGGTGTAGATAAGAGTAGTGATGTTCAAAAAATAGTGGCGAATTGGATAAAAAAATATAATCCAATTGAGCGTATTTTTGATGTTGTAAAGGATCCCAATTTGCAAAAACACAAAGAAAGATTATGTTCTTTATTAACAACTGCAACCTATAACAGGGTTGTTAAAATTGAACACACCAAAATTTTAGAATCAACTTTAATACCCAAAGGTTGGATTAATATCGACTCATTTAGAATATCACCTATTGATAACTCATCTATGTGGATTGATAAACAATTTACATCTATCGTGGGAGAAATCTCAGAAATCAATTTAAATGAGTTAGCCTTATGTAATGGCGAAATAGTTGGCTTAATGTTAGAAGGATATATTTTACCACTAATCAATATAGATGATTATATTATTAAAGATAATGCGGTGAATTATTTTTGGAGCATGTTAAAAAATACATATGCTCCCAATAAAGGTGCAATTAATACACTTAATAAAAAACAACTTGAACCATTCATAGAAAAAGGTAAAGATAGTGAATTATGTAAACTATTATCGTATTTGCAATACAATCTGTATATAAAGAGTAGTGAGAAGATAATTCCTCCTCAGTTTACACATCTCTTTGAAGAAGTTTATAGTATTAGTGAATTGGAACATTTATCTAATTTTTGTTTCTATACAGGCATTCCTAACCCCGCTAATAACCAAACATTATTAGGCGTATACGAGTATGAAAAAACTTCTAGTGAATACAATCTTCTAAACTGGGTGCATGCTAGTGAAAATGCTAATCATAGAATAACTCGTTGTAGTAATTGCATTGAAAAGAAATCACAAAAGGTATATGCTTTATTGCCTCAATATAGCTATTACTTTATGAGTAAGTATTTTGAAGATAACTTTGCAGACATCTTAGAGGAGTTGAGATGTGAATACATTACAGATGTGAATCTTTCGAGAACATCTGATGTCCAGAATAATTTTATTCAAATAGATGCACTTGTAAAAAAAGACGATCGGATAATATATTTTGAGAATAAAACCACTCTAAATAAGTTGAACATTGATGAAACAATAGGTAAGATAGAAAACTTCCATTCCTTTATATCAAAAGCGTACCCTTATCTTAAATTTGAGTATATAATCATATCACCTTATTGTGATGAAACAATAAAGAATAGTTATTGGTATTTTGCAAAAGATGGATATACAGCAAGAGAGGATATAAAACACTATGCATATGATTTTGTAATTCCATTAGCAAAGTTTGATAATGTATCTCTAAGGTGTATAGTTGAACCTGAATATGAAAAAATGAAGGCACTAATAAACTCTATAATCCGATGAATTTACCCGTAACTAGATATTATGGTTCAAAGCGTCGACTACTAGATAAAATATGGGAGGCTTTAGCTGTCCACCAAATAGAATTCAATTCTGTATTGGATTTGTTTGGAGGGACAGGTATTGTCTCATATTATATGGCTCATAAGGGTAAGGATATAATATATAATGATATTCTATCTTTTAATTGCGAAATAGCAAAGGCGTTATTATGTTCTTCTCGTGGCTCTTTTACTGAAGCAGATGCATTAGCACTACTACAACGAGTAGATGGTAGAGAATACCAAAATATTATAGCCCAAAATTTCAATCAAGTATACTATACGCCTGATGAAGATGAGATTATTGATATTGTCGTACAGAACATCCATTATTTAGAGAATGAAAAGAAGGCAAGTGCATACTATATTCTATTTCAAAGTTGCATGATAAAGAGACCATTTAATTTGTTTCATCGTAAGAATTTGAATCTAAGAACAAACTTCGTGAAAGCAAATTTTGGCAATAAAGTTACTTGGGAACAAACATTCAAAGATTTATTTCTGAAATTCACAAAAGAATTGAATGAATTTCAATTTGAAGCATTGCCTAATGTAGAGATTACAAACACATCTGCATTAAAATGTGATAGACACGCAGATTTGGTATATATAGATACTCCATATTTCCCTAAACAAGATGGGGGTGGAATAACCTATCATAATAGATATCACTTTTTGGAAGGTCTAATGAATTATGCCGAAATACCAGATTATATAGATAGACAAAAAGTAAATCTGGAAATAGGTGTTGGAAAATGTTCGGAATTTGAAAAAAGAAGTAATTATATCAACGAATTAGATGAATTGATACACAAACATCAGGATTCTATAATTGCTTTGTCCTATACTACAGAAGGATATCCATCAATACAAGAATTGGAAGAAGTCGTACATAGACATAAACAAACAATTCACGTTTGTTATCTTGGAAAACATGGATTTGCATTAAATAGAAATAATGCCGAACGTCAGGAGGTGTTAATAATTGGACTATAACAAAAAATACAGTCTAATTATGATGTTATATATAAATTGATTACCTTTGCATTCATAATCAAGCGTTCTTTTCAACAATGCAGAATAAGACAGATATGGGAACTTCGCTCGTTTCTAAATCGTTACCTTTAGCAAATTTTAATTCTGTAAATCGTTCGTTTTCAACAAGGAAGAAGAAATGCTATGTCTGAAGCAGTGGAAGGTCTGTCGCTTCTCGATGCCGCAAATCGTTGCAATCTCTTTGAGGTAGTCGTTACACTTCTGATTGGCGGGTATTGGGAGCAGTTTGTCGTTACCGCTACAACCCTCATATTTTGCCAAAATTTGCAACGGAACATCCAAGAGGGGTACATCTACCGGTGCCGAGGTCTTTTGGCGGCGTGTGCGAA
>JAFVUY010000217.1 GCA_017502465.1 Bacilli bacterium
GGGTTATCTATTATATGGTACAATATTTTCGTTAATCACATTTATAATTTATTATATATATCACTACAAAAAGTTTGATATTTCAAAGGGATTCTATTTTACTTTTATAAATGTGTTATTGTATTATCCGAGTATAATATGTAATATGTATTTCTCTTATAGTTGGGATGCACCTATACCTACTGCAATTTTAATTGTTGATTTATTGGTGATAGCATATACGCTTTATATCACACCGAAAAAATTAAAATCATAAATAAAAAACAGGAGTGTGATTGTATGAAAACTGCCCTAATAGTTAAATTGAAAAATATTTTCATGTATATTACTTTAATTTGGGCGTCTGTCATGTTAGCGGTATATTTAGTTGTTCTTTTTGAGATACCGTTATTTGCTTGGATTAGTTATTTGCCTTTAGGTGAGAAATTTTGTAATTTATTAAGCTTTTTGATACTTTTCGGCATATGGATAGTTCCTGCTCTTTACATAATAACAATATTTTTTATGATTCTTGTCCGTAAAAAAATAAAAGAAGATAGTCAAAACAAAAGATTATCCCTATTCGTTATAATATTACCGTTATGTCTTGCATCTTTAATGCTGTTAACTAATTTCGTTGAAATTTTGGCATAAATAAGCGTTTATGGCACGTTAAATTTAATAAGGAGTTGTGATAGTATGAAAAGATTATTACAGATATTGTCGATAATAACTTGTCTTTGTTTGGCTTTTGTTATTTTGATGTTTATCAATCCGGCTGTTGTTGGATATGATGATGGTATAGGTTTTTTTATTGAGTTTATATGTATTATACTAACTGTTATCACGATAGTTTCTTGGGTGGCTTTTGGAATCATCAAAAAAATAAAAAAATGATAAAATCAATAGTCGTAATACAGCAGGTTGTTTGTAAAAAATAAGTAATTTGTACAGGGTGGTGTCGATAAAATCGGCACCACCTTTTTTGTTGTTTTCTTTATAAGCAAGTCCTCATGTAATTTGTTTCGGTTATAGAAAATCTTGAAGTTTTACATTGTATTGTTAATTCTATTTTATTCAATTAAATTCAACAGAATCACATAAAATTATATTTTATTACCGATATTAATGTTATTTTTTATTATTTGCAAATCATATATGTTTTCTTCAAGTTTGTTCGACAGATTTTTTTTTCAGAATAGTTTATAATTGGTAAAAATTTATAGAACAGGAAGGAAAAAAGCAGGAATTTGCAATGTATTATAAATACGGGGTAGCTGTATTCAACAGATGCTTAACCTCAGTTATTTTGAAAAAACAAATTTTAATAATAAGAATCAGAACTTTGGTACACACCATAGTTCTTTTTTTTTGCAGTTCGACAAATTCTTGCCTAATTCCATTGTTAACAACAAAAAGTTGGTTATGTTACATAGCTAAATATCCGTAATCTCCCGAGTTTTTGAAACTTAAATAAATTCAAAAATTCAGAAACGGAGATTACATATAATGAAAAAATTGTTTTTTAAATGGAAAGATGAAAATTGCCATGGCATTAACCCGGAGTGGGTAGAAATGACAGGAAGGGAATTTCTTGAGTTTAAGAGAAAGCCTGAAAATAAACACAGAAAATTTGCAGAGTATATCGATGAAAATCAGGAGACCACAACGATTGTTTTGGAGGTTACTCAGGATTCTTATAATCGATGGCACTGCGAAGATGTAATAAGAAAGAGGAAAAGAACAGAAAAATGTGAATCCGGTTATAAAGAAATATCAATGGACGAAGAAATATGTGGTCAGAATATCGAAGATTTTACGCTTCACGACGTAATAGCAGATGAATCTGTTAATATTGAGCAAGATACAATAAATCTTTGTGAAATCAGTCAGCTCAGAGAAGCACTTAAAAGGCTAACTCCAGAAGAAATGGAACTGCTTGAAGCAATGTATTTATCTGAAAATCCAATGACAGAAAGAGATTATGCTAAAAAAATAGGCTTATGTCGCAGTGGTTTGCACAAAAGAAAGATTATGCTTTTACATAAATTAAAAGAGTATCTTTAAAGTAAAAAGAGCTGCAACTGAATAACAATACTGACTATATTATAATTATCTAAAAAGAAAGGCCATCTTCGGGTGGCTTTTCCTTTGGTTGGGTGAGCGAAAAACCGACACCATTCTACAAAATCCAAGTAATCGTATTGCAATTAACATGTACTTTGTGATATTATATTATTTGTGTAATTGTATTCAAATTTAAGATAGATAGTTATTAATAAGGAGAGTTCAATAATGGCAGAGAAAAACAATACTAATATAGGCTTTGAAGAACAGATATGGAAAGCAGCTTGCGTTCTTTGGGGCCATATTCCTGCAGCAGATTATAGAAAAGTTATCATTGGTCTTATTTTCTTAAAATATGTTTCAGGTGCGTTTGAGCAAAGATATAATCAGCTTGTTGCAGAGGGCGACGGCTTTGAAAATGACCCTGATGAATATCTTGCTGAAAATGTTTTCTTCGTTCCTGAATCTGCACGTTGGAATGTTATTGCAAGTGCGGCTCATACGGCAGAAATAGGAATGGTTATAGACGATGCTATGAGAGCAATTGAGAAAGAAAATGATAGCCTTAAAAATGTTTTACCGAAAATCTATGCAAGTCCTGATTTGGACAAGCGAGTTCTCGGTGAAGTTGTTGACCTCTTTACAAACATCAATATGTATGAGCAAGGGAATGACAAAGACTTGCTCGGCAGAACTTATGAATATTGTATCTCTCAATTTGCTGCTTACGAAGGTGTAAAGGGTGGCGAATTCTATACTCCTTCGAGTATCGTTAAGACAATAGTTGCAATTCTTAAACCTTTTGAAAACTGCCGTGTTTATGACCCTTGTTGTGGTTCGGGCGGGATGTTCGTACAATCAGCACAGTTTATTGAAGCTCATGCAGGTTCAATATCTAATGTTTCTGTTTACGGACAGGAATCAAATGCTGATACTTGGAAGATGGCAAAAATCAATATGGCTATTCGTGGTATTGATGCTAATCTCGGAGCTCATCAGGATGATACATTTTATAACGATTTACATAAAAATCAGAAGTTTGATTTCATTATGGCTAATCCACCATTCAATCTTTCTAATTGGGGTGCAGACCATTTGACAGACGATGTTCGTTGGAAATATGGTATGCCACCTGCAGGTAATGCAAACTATGCTTGGATTCAGCATATGATTCATCATCTTGCTCCTAATGGAAAAATCGGTCTTGTTCTTGCTAATGGTGCATTGTCAACTCAGACCGGTGGTGAGGGCGATATAAGAAAGCGTATTATTGAAGCTGATTTGGTTGAAGGTATTGTTGCAATGCCTACTCAACTTTTCTACAGCGTAACAATTCCTGTTACGCTTTGGTTTATAAGCAAGAATAAGAAGCAAAAAGGAAAAACTCTGTTTATAGATGCACGTAAAATGGGTTATATGGTTGACCGTAAGCACAGAGACTTTACTACTGAAGATATACAGAAGATTGCCGATACATTTGAAGCTTTCCAAAATGGTACTCTTGAAGATGTAAAAGGTTTTTGTGCTGTTGTATCGACAAATGATATTGAAAATCAAGATTATATACTCACTCCCGGTAGATATGTAGGCATTGAAGAAGTAGAAGAAGACGGAGAGCCTTTTGAAGAAAAAATGACCCGTCTTACATCAGAGCTTTCAACAATGTTTGCAAAGTCACACGAACTCGAAAATGAAATTCGTAAAAAGTTGGGAGCAATTGGTTATGAAATTTAACAGCTATAGAATTAAAGAACTGATAGATGAAATATCTATGGGACCTTTTGGTTCTAATATAAAAGTTGAATGCTTTGTCGATAGTGGTATTCCCGTATTAAATGGAAGTAATTTGACCGGTTTTGCATTGAATGATGATTCTTTTAGATTTGTAACAGAAGAAAAGGCTGATTCATTAGGAAAAGCTAATGCTTATAGGGGCGATGTTGTAATAACTCATCGAGGAACACTTGGGCAAATCGTTTTCATTCCTAAGAATTCTAAATACAGCAGATATGTAATATCTCAAAGTCAATTTAGAGTTAAATGTAATGAAAAAATACTTCCGCAGTATTTAGTTTATTACTTTCATACTAAAATAGGACAGTACAAATTGTTGTCAAATGCGTCACAGGTAGGAGTTCCTGCTTTAGCGAGAGCTTCTACAACATTTCAAACAATAGAGATTGACATTCCCGAAATTCAGGTACAAAAGAAAATTGTCGATTTGCTTGAAACAATTAGAGAGAAAATAGAATTAAATAATAAGATAAACTATAATTTAGTGGCTTAAATGGTGATGTTTGAAATATCCAATTCTCCAGACATCAACTTAGGCAATAACGAATCCCGGATTGCTTCCAAACGACATATTTCGTTATAATTATTGCGAATTATCTCATCCATTGGCGATACCAAATCTTCAAATTCAGCAAGTTTTTCATTAGATGGAATTATAATTGGCATTTCGTTCAATGCATTACGATTTATAGAACCAAACACCGTGCCTTCGCCATTGAAAACATCTAACTGTTTTCTAAGAGAAAACATTGTGTAATGCACAAACGATTGATGATTAGTTTTTGAATGAATAGCAGCAAGTCCACGACCAATACAACAGTCCATATGTGCAACATTGAGGTCACCAACAGGTGCCCTAACACTCATCAAAGTATCATTTGAACGAGCCATCCTTTTAGGTTCAGTTGTAAATAGACGAACAGACGGGAACCTGAATCCAAATTCTGCTCGACCTTGAAAGAAAATTGTTCCAATGCCATCTTCATTATAGCTACTACCACTTGGAGATTGCCCCATTGTTATATCAGCAACATCACTTAAAGAACCTTCTTTCCAATCAGAAGAAGCATTTTCAATAAACATTTGCTGATAGAGCGACTGAGCTTGTTGCTCTAAATTATAGTTTACCGTATAAATAACTTCTACCAACGGCAGGAGTTAAATAAAAGGAACTGCCGTTGCTTGTCGTTCTCTTAATATAGGAGAATGACTTATGAAGCAAAAAATTATCAACCAAGTAATCCAAGAAATGATACCTTTTCTCAACAATGCACAAGCTGAAAAGCTGAAAGATGTGTTGGAATACTCTCTTTATTCGGTAGATATTTCTGAAAGAGATATTCTTGTTGCTGAAAAAGATAACAACTATGTAGAGTTGTTTCTTTCTGCAAAACGAATTGAAGGTTGTTCAGAAAAATCTCTAAAATATTATCAGGCAACAATTTGTACGATGCTTGAAACAGTTAATAAAGAGGTTAAGCAAATTGTTACAGATGATTTGCGAGCTTATTTAACTCAATATCAGATTGAAAATCAATCAAGCAGAGTTACTATTGATAATATAAGAAGAATATTATCAAGCTTCTTTTCTTGGCTTGAAGATGAGGACTATATTATCAAAAGTCCTGTTCGCAGAATACATAAAATTAAGACAACCAAAAGCATAAAAGAAACGTATACTGACGAAGCTCTTGAGCTGATGAGAGATAACAGCGGTACACTCAGAGATCTTGCAATGATTGATATTCTTGCGTCAACCGGTATGAGAGTTGGTGAGTTAGTTCTCCTCAATAAAGAAGATATTAACTTTACTGAAAGAGAGTGTATTGTTTTAGGTAAAGGTGACAAAGAGCGAGTGGTGTATTTTGATGCTCGCACAAAGATACATTTGCAGAACTATCTTTCGAGCAGACTTGATGATAATCCAGCTTTGTTTGTGTCTCTGAAATCTCCATACAAGAGATTACAAATTGGTGGAGTTGAGGTTCGACTTCGAGAGTTAGGAAGAAGACTTGATATTAGCAAGGTTCATCCTCACAAATTCAGAAGAACACTTGCGACAGTTGCTATTGATAAAGGTATGCCAATTGAGCAATTGCAACAGTTGTTAGGTCATCAAAAAATAGATACTACTTTGCAATATGCAATGGTAAAACAATCAAATGTAAAAATGGCACATAAAAAATATATTGGTTAGGACGGTAAATACAATGGGTGTTTGGAAAGATTGCACATTAGCTGATTTGGGAAATATTGTTGGTGGTGCTACACCCTCTACAAAGAATCCTTCGAATTATGAAAACGGTAATATTTCTTGGATAACCCCCAAGGATTTATCCGGCTTTCAAGGTAGATATATTTCTCATGGCGAACGAAATATTACAGAACAGGGTCTTAATAGTTGTTCTACGCAATTATTACCTAAAAACTCTATTTTGTTTTCGTCTCGTGCACCTATTGGGTATGTTGCGATAGCTGATAAAGAATTATGTACTAATCAAGGGTTTAAGAGCATAGTGCCAAATGAGAATACTGATTATTTGTTTTTGTATTATCTTTTGAAATACAATAAAACAAATATTGAAAACATGGGAAGTGGCACAACATTTAAAGAGGTTTCAGGAAACACAATGCGTTCAATTCCTGTAAGGGTTCCAATAGATAAAGAGGAACAATCAAAGATTGCAAAGATACTTGGATGTATTGATGATAAAATTGAGGAAAATGCAAAGATAAACTATAATTTAGAGCAGCAAGCAATAACCCTATTTCGAAAGTATTACAATACCGCCACAGCGGTTGTTCCCTTTACATCTATGCTACAAGTGTTAGGTGGAGGAACGCCTAAAACAAGCGAACCATCCTTTTGGAATGGTACTATACCATTCTTCACCCCAAAAGATGTTGGATTTCCTTATGCGTTTGTTACAGAGAAAACCATTACCCCGGAAGGCCTTAACCATTGCAACAGCAGACTTTACCCATTAAACACGGTTTTTGTGACTGCTCGTGGTACAGTCGGTAAGGTGAGTTTGGCTGGTTGCCCTATGGCAATGAATCAATCTTGTTATGCACTCGTTGGAAAGGATATTGACCAACTGCTTGCATACCACTACACACTCGTTACCGTTGACAAGTTAAAGCACAAGGCAAGTGGCGCAGTTTTTGATGCCATTATCACCAAGGATTTTGAGACCGAGAGTGTATCTAAAATCTCAGATGGTGATGCAGACACTTTCCTTGCGATTGCAAAACCACTATACGAAACAATCCTATCTAATTGTCTTGAAAATCAACGCCTAACATCGATGAAAGATGCATTATTGCCGCAATTGATGTCGGGTAAAATCGATGTGTCCGAGGTAGAAATCTAAGCCACTAAATTATAGTTTACCAAAATAAAACATCCGAAAAGGAGCTGAAATTATGGCATTTTTATTTACAGAAGCTGAATACGAAGATGCTATACTCGAATTATATCAAGAATTAGGCTATGACACAGTACATGGTCCTGATGTTGAGCGTGATTATAAAGACCCTCTCTATAAGGATGTTTTATATTCAAGTCTTGAAAATATTAACAAAGCACTTCCTGATATTGCAGTACAGGAAGCAATAAGAAAAATTGAAAATATTGAAAACGGTTCAGTAGTATATAGAAATAAGGTTTTTATGGATTATCTTCAGAACGGTGTTCCTGTTCGTTATTTTGAAAAAGGAGAGGAACGCTCCGTAATAGTTAAACTGATTGATTATGATGAACCGAAGAATAACTACTATTGTGTGGCTAATCAATGGACAATAGAAGAAGGCAAAGATAATAAAAGACCTGATGTAATCGTATTTGTAAATGGTCTTCCTTTGGTTGTTATCGAGCTTAAATCTCCCACAAGAGATGTAGTTGGTTGGAGAGATGCATATAATCAAATCAGAAACTACATAGATAAAATTCCTTGTCTGTTTACATACAATGCTTTTTGTATTGTCAGTGACCAAACAACAACAAAAGCAGGCACTATCACATCTCCTTTAACGAGATTTATGGAATGGAAAACGGTTGACGGAGATTATAACGCAACACAGTTTGCGGATTTCCAAACATTGTTTAAGGGTATGTTTGAGAAAGAACGTTTCTTGGATATTATCAGAAACTTTGTTTGCTTCTCTTCGGACGGTAAAGATGATATAAAAATACTTGCAGGTTATCATCAGTATTTTGCTGTAAATAAAGCGGTTGTATCAACAAGGAGAGCAACTGAAACTGATGGTAAGGGCGGCGTTTTTTGGCATACTCAAGGTAGCGGTAAATCGTTATCTATGGTTTTCTATGCTCAGTTACTTCAAAAGAAGTTGGATAGTCCTACAATCGTTGTTATTACAGACAGAAATGATTTGGATAATCAGCTTTACGGACAGTTTGCAAAGTGTAAAGATTTCCTCCGTCAAACTCCTCA
>JAFVUY010000218.1 GCA_017502465.1 Bacilli bacterium
AAAAAGGGGCTGTTCGAAAACCTAAAAGGTGATTAACAGCTTCTTTTTTATGAAAAAGAGGCGAAATCGCAAGAAATCGCCTCTTTTGTTACAATATCTCTTGTCTACGGAGGTATTGTTATGCCTTATTTTAACACAGGAAAAATCTTTTTGGTCCCTTCCTTAGACCTTGAGGTTAAGGAACGAATAAAAATGGAGAAATTTCTGACTCTTTTAGACAATTCTGGAGTTGGAGGGATAATTGATAAATATATCAAAAACAACACATCTTTGGGAGGTAGACCCGGATATAATTATTATCGTTTATTTGCAACAATTCTTTATGGTTTTGCTTTTGATAGATATACGTTAAGAGAATTAGAAGATGCGTGTAGATTTGATCTTAGATACATATATTTAATGGAACAAGAGACACCTAGATACACAAAGTTCTGTGAATTTATAAACAAGGTAATCGTTCCTAATGAAGAAGAAATCTTTTCTTTAATTAATCTAGAAATTCAAAAAGTCACTAATATAGAGTTTGAAGATGCTTTTATTGATGGAACTAAATATGAGGCGAACGCAAACAAATATAAATTTGTTTGGAAACCTATTAAGCACCATAAGAATATATCAATAAAAATAGGAAGCATCATAAAAGAACATAACTTAATCGCTAATTATAACGATGAAGTGATGATTAAAAGCTCTACGGTTGCTTACGCTATAACGCATTTAAAAGAAAAAGAGAATGATTTTAACACAGTTGCATTTTATAGACTTAATAAAACACTAACATCTCTTTTAAATAAAGTGATGGAATATGAAGAGAAGGAAGAAATATGTGGACCAAATAGAAAATCATATTATAAGACGGACCATGATGCCACTGCGATGGCTTTAAAGGCTGATTATTATTCTGGATTAGGAAGTAATATGCATGCCGCTTATAACGTCCAACTTTTAGTTATTATGGGATACATATTTTCTTATCACGTTTCTCAAGAAAGATCTGATATCAATGTATTCATAGATGTTATCGAAAGATTTGCTAGATTATATAGTTATTTTCCTAAAAGAATATGCGCTGACGCAGGATATGGATCGTTAGATAATTATCGCTACCTCGATAAAAGAAATATTGAAAATTATGTAAAACATCAATCATGGGAAGGAAACAAATCGGGAAGGAATCCAGATTGTTATCGTTTAAATGATGATGACACAATTACATGTCTAAACGGTTTTATAGGTTATGAAGTTAAATTAGAGAATCGCCACCCAAGAAAGAAAGAAGCTGTTTTCTATCGTGTTGATGGATGTGGTTCTTGTTTATGGATGCCATTTTGCAAGAAATATATGAGGATACAGAACGAAGATTTTAAGATATTTGAAGTAGTTAAAGATTTGGAAAGATATAAATATCAAGCTCAAGAGAATCTTTGTTCTCCTAAAGGAATAGAGATTAGAGTTAACCGCTCCATACAAGTTGAAGGGGTGTTTGGGATAACTAAGCAAAACTATGGTTATACAAGAACTAGACGAAGAGGGATAGAAAAAATATCCACCGAAATAATGCTTAATTCTTTAGGGTTAAATATCGCTAAACTATTTCGCTATTTTGAAACAGGTAAACTTAATTCATTTTGGAAAGCACCCAATAATCTTGAACCAGAAATATTCAAAAAGCCAAGTCGCAAACGTCTTGTTAAGAAAGGTAATAAAATCAACAAGGCAATGTTGGACAATTGCTACAACAAAGTACATTAAAAGGGGCTCTACTCACCTTTTAGGTTTTCGAACAGCCCCTTTTTTTATATTGTTTGCAACTGAAAGATATATGTTACTACATGAGCATGACTAACGTTCAAATTCATATTTCTTAAATAAACTAATCTGAGCTATAGGAGATTGAAATTATCAAAATGGCGGCATTAATGCGGTTTGCAAGACAATTATAAAGATATGTTTATTGAAAAAGCAGTGCTTATAACAAACTAAATATAATACAATTTTTTTAAATTGTATGATTAGTGGTTTACGCTTCTGTAGAAAGATAAATTATTCTTCTTCGCCAACTGGGTTAACGATTGAGAAGCCAACATTAACAAGGTGGTCGGCAACTCTCTCTAAACCCGTTATAGCGGAGTTATAATACGGACTTAATTCAATGCTGCATTTTCCATCAGCTAAACGTCCAAAATGTTTCTCGGTTAAGTCTTTTTTCATATTATCAACTTGTTGTTCTAGCTCGGATAATTGTTCGAGACGAGATTTGTTTTTGGTTAGGAATATTTCTTTTACGATAGAAAGCATCTCAAGTATTTTGTTTTGCATGTTTTCTATATCGACTTTAGCGGTGTCTGAGAAAGATAATTTGTCTTTATTTAAATCCAAACAAATTTCATTAAAGTTTTCAGCGTGATCGCCGATTCTTTCTAAGTCGTTTAAGACGTGGAAATAGGAACCAATCGTTTGTTCACTCTTAGCGTCTACAACAGATGTTAATTTAATTAAATATTTCGTTAATTCATTATTTGTAAAGTTGATTATTTTTTCGTTTTCAGTAATTCTCTCTGTATATTTACTTGATAAGGTAATGATTGATTTGAATGATGAAGATATGTTTTCTTCCACTAAATCCATCATGTATTTAACTTCTTTTGAGACTTGTGTTAAAGCAATTACTGGAGTGGTTAATAATCTATCATCAATAAATTTTAAGGATAGGCCTTCTTCATCTTTTGCTTTTTCTTTAATAACAAGTTGAGACAATTTAACTAATTGTTTTGTAAATGGCAATAAAAGTAATGTTGTTGTTACATTAAAAATAACATGGAATAAAGATACTCTCATTTGAAGCGATGTTTGATCTTCGCCTGGGAAACACATCGTAAGGAAGTCAACTGTTGGATTTTTGAATATCCAAATGATGATAGCAAAAAACACCGAACCAATTACATTGAAAGCAAAGTGAATAAATGCTACACGTTTGGAGTTTGAATTTGCGCCTATTGAAGCTAATAAGGCAGTAACACATGTGCCAATATTTGCGCCCAATATAATAAATAAAGCTGCATCCAATGTTAAGATTTGAGTGCCAACCATTGTAATAACTATACCAGTTGCGGCTGATGAGCTTTGAAGTAAAGCGGTGAAAATAGCACCTACTATAATAAGCAATAATGGGAAATCTATAGTTTCAAAGATATTTATAAAGACATTGCCGACAAGTTCGCTTCCAAATGC
>JAFVUY010000219.1 GCA_017502465.1 Bacilli bacterium
CTTCAGGAATGTCTTTAAAGCTAACTTTTAGCTTATCGTTTTCTGCTACAACTTTATCTACCCAACCATACGCAGGGCCACTTTGTTTGTGGTCGATAGTAATTGGAGCTTCGCAGAATTGTGGGTCATAATTTTTCGCAATGTCAGCGATTTCTTTTTTTGTGAACTTACCCTGTGGGTATGTTCCGGCTTTGAATACTTCAAAAAATTTCATTTTTTTATATATCTCCATAATTTGAACAGGGAAATTTGTATATTCACACTTTAAAGCTAGTGGGGAGTGCGTTTCAAAAGAACTAGAACAAGAATTTTAGGAGTGTTATAGTTCATTGAAAAATAATCTGAGTTAGTTCCTTTGAAAGTTAGCTTGTAAGAGATTTATAGTTTGAGATATATACGAGACGAAAAATTTAAGGACAACTCTGTCCTTTTCTCTTTTCCAACCTAAGTGAATAAAGGAGTTTTATGGAAATATTTGAACAATTAACCCCATTTGTAGAAAGTGTTGGATTTCCTGCGTTAATCTTTGCAATTTGGTATTTATACCACCAATCACACATTAAGACTTTTACAAAGATTATTGAAAACAACTTCGCTATCTTAAAGGAGTTATTGGAAACAAACCAATATCACACAGCAATCCTCTCAAGAATGGAAAGCAAAATTGATAATAATTTATATTGTCCGATTCTAAAGAAAGAGGTGTCTTAATGAATCCTGAAAGATTGCAACTAAAAGGAATGCTTGCTGAATCAAAAAAAAGCTACCGTAGTTTAGATACGGAAGCTTCGGGCTTGGTTATTTTAATCAGGTCTTTATTAAATCCGTATGAAGAGATATCAAATCTTGATACGGAAAAAGCTCTAGTTTCATTAAAGCGACTAAATGTTGTTCAAACTGAAATGAAAGCATTATCGGTAAAAATAAAAAACTTGGAGTCTGAACTTGAATAGTAAAGAATATCTCGCAAACGAAGCAGAACGCTTATATGTATATGATTATAATACTGTTGACGAAATTGCCTCAAAGATGAAAATATCGGCAAAAACAGTTTGTCGTTGGAAAGAAAAATTTGAGTGGGAAGTTAAACGTAAAAGTTACTTGAAATCAAAACAATCTTTTCATGAAGAAATGTACGAATTTGCTCGAAAAATGATGAAAGACATCACAACTGATATGGAAAATGGCGAGAAAGTTGACACAGGAAGATTCCACGCATTCTGCCGTTTAATCCCAATGTTTGTAAAAGCTAAAGATTATGAAGACATTGTCGCTAAAAAAGAAATCCCACAAGCCAAACCAAGAGGCTTAACTGACGATATTGTAGCAGAAATTGAAGAAAACATTTTAGGTATAGTACCGAATGATAGAAACGAAAACAACGAAGAAGAATAAAACTTCGTTCTTTTTGCCTTACCAAGTAAGGTGGTTGAACGATAAATCAAAAGTGAAAATTTGGGAAAAGTCCCGAAGAATAGGAGCAACGTATGTACAAAGTTATGAAGATGTAAGAGATTGTGTCAAGCGCACAGTTCCGGCGGTTTGGTTTTCATCTGCTGATGAGTCTGCTGCTAGGGAGTATATAGATTATTGCGAAAAATGGGTTAAATTATTCAATGTCGCTGCCAAACATTTAGGCGAAGTTGTTCTTGATAAGGACAAAGACATAAAGGCATTTGTAATAGAATTTGCAAACGGCACAAAGATCCACGCATTATCTTCAAACCCTAAAGGCTTCCGTTCAAAAGGTGGGAAAGTTGTTCTTGATGAATTTGCTTTTCACAATAACCCTGTTGAACTTTGGAAAGCAGCACGCCCCTGCATAACGTGGGGTTATCCACTCAGAATTTTATCGACACATAATGGTCAGAATTGTATGTATTACAAATTCATCGACCAAGTTTTAAAAGGTAAATTGAAGTGGAGTCATCACAAAGTCCCTATTCATTTGGCAGTTGAAGAAGGATTAGTTGATAAAATCTACGGCAGAAAAACAACTGCAAAAGAACGTGAAGAATGGCTTGAAGAACAACGGCA
>JAFVUY010000220.1 GCA_017502465.1 Bacilli bacterium
ACTTGATTCTTAAATTCATAACTTATATATTTAGTAACGTATAAAAAATAACTTATAACAATTCATAACGTGTTACTTATAAGCATTTTGACTTTTTCTTTTGGGCTGTTTTTACCAGTTTCTCTGTAATTATGCCCGCATAACTCCCACAAAAACGAACAAAAACAGCCCAAAATCTAAAGTAAAAATGTTATAAGTTATTTCTTACACGTTACTTAGTATGCTGAAATGCCAAATTTCACATTACCAGTATTGTATGTTCTCATCTGATACTGTGTGGCAGAAATTTTGGATTCAATTATAGGATCATAAAAATATATTTTAACACTGCCTAAATTATCAGATTGTTCCTTACGTGTGATGGTCGCTGTATGGGTTTCTTTTTTGGTGTTTGATGTGGTTACCTCAATACCGACATCCGCACCCACCTTATCGTTTTTGCCAAGACCCAACTCAAGTTTTACATCACCTTTGAATTTTGTACTTAGTACGTTGACAACTTCATATTGATAAGTAGTTGTCTTTTCAATACTTTCATCCTCCTCGATAATTGTCACATAACGATATACAGATTCTTCAGCAAGATTCCATTTGCCTAATGATATATCACCTGGCGATAAGTAAAAGCGTTTTGAAGTGAATTTGTTGGGATCTATTTTATATGTGTATTTGCTATGCCTAAAAGCAGTAGAATGTCGATATGTTCTATCCAAATTGAAATTCCAAATGTCACTAGGCTTAACTGGTATATAAAGAATCTGAGGACTCTCATTTGTAGAACGCAGAATTTCAAAACGGAAATTATAAGCGCCCTTTGTCCACAAAGCATCAATCAATTCACTCTCTGTAAAATCTCGCTTTTTGCGAGATACGGAATTTGCTTTAATGTAGGGATCATCACTAATAGAACCAGTTTCTGTCTGATCTGCAATATTGAAATATGTGGTAGGGTTGACTTCAATAAAGCTAATGTATTCATTTACATTATAGTTAAGTGCTCCAGATTGATTTGTTGGAGTTAGTCCATAATAGATGTAGTCACGTTGGAGAGCCATAGAATTTGTACTTGCATCATCCTTATAAAAGTATTGGTATGCACTAATAGCCTTATTGCCAACATAGTTATTATCAACAACTGTGCTTCTAGTTGATGAATTTATTTGAGATCCATCAAATGAGGGAGAAACAAATGAATAGTTATAATTAGCTCCGCGTGTCATTACTTCTTTATTTGCAATTACGCGATTATTTTCGTTTACGACCAAAACATTGAAAGCAGGAACTTCATTTGTAGGAATCGTATCTGTTACTTCACCTGCATATATTAAAAGGTTCTTACCTTCTGAGCAAACAGAAACAGGAAGCTCATTATCAGAGCAATCATATGTCTCTGCATTTATATCAAACATCTTTATTTCCGGGAAAAGAATGTTTAAGAGAGGTAAATTTTCATTAATAGCATCAATTAAATCTGATGAAGAATAAGAAGCTACACACTCAGCAAAGGTCGAATTTCCAATACGCTCATCTTTGATAGTAGCCCACAACACATCATAGTTCTTGTCAAATTGCTTGATGGCTTCTGTCTTGATAATTCTACGCGCATCCACACTATTGCAAATTACAGAAGACAGAGCTTTTGCAAACTCAAATTTAAGATCCTGTTTTTGCAATACATCAAGTTGCTTTGATTCTGCACAATCTTGATTATCTACTAAGAGATCTTCATTGGTGC
>JAFVUY010000221.1 GCA_017502465.1 Bacilli bacterium
ATGCAAGCGGTTTTTCGGAATAATTCCAGTTTTTTTCTTTTTGCTATTGACAAATGGTTCCCCTAAATATACAATAACAAAGCGGTTCGCAAAAAAGCCGTTTCGGAATCTTAGCTCAGCTGGGAGAGCACCTGCCTTACAAGCAGGGGGTCACAGGTTCGAGCCCTGTTGGTCCCATTCCTACAAAGTAGGACAAATTTAATATATGGCGAGATAGCTCAGTTGGCTAGAGCATACGGTTCATACCCGTAGTGTCGAGGGTTCGAATCCCCCTCTCGCTATTATTTAAAAGGTGCGGAAACGTTGATAAATACAGCGTTTCCGTTATTTTTTTGTTTGAAAGTATGCATATTTTTTGAATACTTTTGATTACTCTAACTTCGAAGCCGCTATTTAAGCGGTTTGGTGGTCTTATTATGCAGTATGGATATTTAATCCCTTATTGATAAGTCGCTTGTTTTCTGCATCGTCCTGTGTGTCAAAACTGTAGTTTAACATGGTAGTTAATACAGATTTGTGTCCAACTTCTTCTGCAATTTTTTCAAAAGATACTCCGGCATCTCTAAGAAGCGAAATATAAGTACTTCTAATCTTATGTAAAGATTTTTCATTGATTCCGGCAAGACGGCAGTAACGTCTGATTCGTAAATCCATAGCCCGATTATGAATACGACCGTTTTTATTAACAAATAACCATTCACTGACAAGATTCTCTGATTCATAATATTCTTTCAAAAGTTCCAGAATATAAAGTGCATCGTCTGTAAGGTCTACAATACGTTCTCCGAATTCGCCTTTAGTATCAGAATCAATAATTATATGCTGACATTTTGTAAGCACTTCAAAATCATCCGTGTCACTTTTCTTTTTCCTTGCAATCGGTTTTCTGCCGGATAATTGTGTATCGTCTTTCAGATAGGTATGCCAACGCATATCACTTTCTGAATAGTAAACGGAATAAGGGTGAACTTGCTTTAATATTTTATTCATGAGTGCCTCCTCTGTGAGGTTCAGCACATCGTCTAAGGTGATTATATCATTTGTCATGAAGAATTCCACAGTTTCTTTTATAAAAAGAGAATGTTCTTCTTTAAGTTTATTGACTAGAGCTTGTCCGGCGAGAGTAAGACCACGTACCGGACAAGTACTTTGTTGTGCATTATCATTCATAATTTTGAACCTATATTATAAATTATGGTATTAGGGGTTACTGTTATTTTCTTTTGCTTTTAGTCGTTCATAACGTCTACGGAGTACATTCTTTTTTGCACCAACCTTTTTTTCTAGTTTGCTAATGGTAATAAATTCGCCGTCAATCAGACGGAGTAGTTCTGCATCATCAACTAAACCGGTATCATAATAATACTTTTTCTGTTTGCGTCCACATTTTTTCTTAGGCGGAGTTACTTTAGAATCTAATTTTTTGATTTCCTGATTGGCTTTGGTAATTTCTTCTTTTAGTTCCTGCATCTGTTTTTCTTGACGTTGTAAGAGTTCTGTTAAGCATTGAATGGCAGAATTTGTAGTAGGATCATTATTAATACGCTGGTATAATGTATCAGTTTCGATAGATTCAATATTGTTGATTTTAGGTCGTAAGATTTCTTGTTTGGTAACTTTCACGGTAACAATTCTCCTTTCGAATAGTTAATTTTTTAGATTAACAATTAATTTGTACATTAGTGGTAATATTGTTCAGTGTAAATTCAAGGTAAAAACTATGGTTTTTTTATAAGAAAAACTTTATTCCGGATATACAAATGGAAAATGGGGGTTATAGGACAAAATGTGTTGATGGCTAATCCCAATTATTAAATGTTTTGTCATATTTATGAAAGTCACTCCATACTATGGCATCACCCCAAATTGATAAGCTTTTTTCTAATCGATTCTTCTCATTCATCCTCTGATATATTGCTGCAATACTTTTATCAGTAGGCATAGTTTTTAATATTTCAGACAACGAAAGCGGCTCTGGAGAGTGCATATAGCACCACCAGTAGACCGCTTTTATTCGTCTTTCGATGGAAAGTCCCCTATGATTTCTTAGCATTTCTCGCAATCTTGAATTAACTCCACCCTCAATTCGATTATTGGTAGAAGGAGCTGCAAAATCGACTGTCAATTCCGCTTCAAGATATGTAAACAACGTATTCTCTCTAATGAGCTTTAAAAGTGATCTTTCTGCCTTTAACAGTCTTTCATGCGTTGGCCGCTTATTACCACGTTCATCTACCGTCATTTCTTCAAGAAACTTCTGATACTTCTTTATCCAATCAAAAAATCTTTGTACCCAGATTTCTGCATCTTTCTTGGTTTTTATTTTTAATAAATCCTTTGCCAGACCATAAAGTTCTACACCTGCCAATGTATTAGGTCTGGATGTCGTATAACGCTTTATCTGGCAAAAAGCATGAAACACGCATCTTTGATGTTTCGCATTAGGCCATACTTTCTTAAGTGCCTTCGCAAATCCCGTTCCTCCATCTGAAACAACCATCCTTGGTTCAGCAATACGTCTCATTAAAGCAATCCATGCCCCTGCGTGTTCATATCTGCATAAGTACCATCCGAGTACATGCTTGTCATCACAACAGATTAATATACACACCTTTCGTCCAAGATATATACCATCAAGAAAAAGTACATCTTTAGTTTCTTCTACTTTGGAAGGTAGGGGCCAGATGTCCCAAAACCTAGCTGTCTTTCTTCTGAATGTTCTTCCTTCTCCGGGCATATCTGACTGCGAATCTTTGCTAAATAGCCAGTTCAGAAACAATTGCAGTTCTTTTGAATCTTTATCTATCTTATGTGTTAATGACGTTTTACAAGACTTACACAACCAACGTTGAGATCCCGCCTTTGTTTTTCCCGATTTCACACATTTTCTACCACAAACAGGACAATTAACTTGATTCATTTCTGCTTCCTCCATAGTTTCCTATTTCAAGGAAGATTGAACCCTATTTTACCTAGCATTTACAAGGGTTTCGAGCGATTTTATCAACACGTTTTGTCCACCCTCAAAGTTGTTTTAAAAAAGATTAAACCGCTGTCCCCCCAGTATTTACAAGGGTTACAGCGGTTTTTATCAACACATTTTGTCCTATAAGTCTAAATAATATTATTTTTTAATATTTCCCAACTCTTTTGCTTTGGCAATTTGTGCCTCAATATTAACTCTGTGCGATTTTCCTTGTGTTATAGCAGCTTCATGACGCGCCTTTGTTTCTTCCGCTAAAAGTGTCTTTCCTTCATATTCCAACTTTTTTTCCTATTTTTGTCCAATCTTGCATGATATATAATCATTCCATATTTCTTAAATCAAGCCTTCCTGTTTTAACCATTCTACCTCA
>JAFVUY010000222.1 GCA_017502465.1 Bacilli bacterium
CAGTACCTGCACGTATATAACTTTGTGGTAACTCAGGATGAGGACTATCTCAACCTTATATGTAAGGATCGCGTATATTGGCTCGATCAACGCTGGAATACCGAAATATTCGGAAAAATACATCCGAAGATAATATTACAGATTATTTCATAAAGCTACGTGAAGGAACGCAGCAAGAAACACCGTAATACGAAAATAAAGACTAAAGATCTGCCCTCGTTTCTTGATAGGACGGAGGCATGGTATGATGAGTTATACAAATAAGAATTTGACGAGGAAAATATGGATAACAAGAATAATAACAAGATAACAATAACAATCATTGTTGTTGCCTTAATATTGGTGTGCGTGTGTATTTTTATATATCCAAGCGTATATGAATATCAATGTAAAACACGGCATTTTGATGATTTTACAAATAAGATTACAAATGATATTTTAGAGAGCAATATTGTGATTGTAAAACAAGAGAAAACGGTAACAGAAAATATTACGAGTATTTCTTGGGGTGTTGGTGCGAGTGGAGTTATTTTTAGGTCAGACGGAGATACTTATTATGCATTAACAGCATATCACGTTGTGAAAGATTTTCAAAATACGGAATATATTATAATGCCATATGGAGCTCCTACATATTCGGAGTACAGAAAAAGCAGCGAATCATATGTTTCCAGTGAAATGTATTATGAACAATTTGAAAAAGCCACAATAGTTCTTATTGACGAAGAATATGACTTAGCGGTGATTTCTTTTGAATCAAAGGAACCATTGAATGTACTTTCTGTAAGTGAAGATAATCCGAACACCAATGAAAAAATTGCGGTTATCAGCAATCCAGAGGGAGAGCGTTTTGTCTATTCATTTGGTGTTATTACGTCAAAAGATTATTATTTGTTTGAAAGCAATGACAAACTATTGCCCGTAAATACCTTTACTCATAATGCTTATATCGCTCCTGGAAGTAGTGGAAGTGCAGTGCTCAATGAGGAAATGAGAATTGTTGGTATAAATATCGGCGGAGGTACGGATTTTATGAATAGATTTAAATATGGAGCGATAATTCCATGTGAATTGATTCATGAATTCTTTCGGAAGAATAGTTTTGAATAATAGAACAAATTCCAATTTATCGGGCTGTTTTGAGTGATTTCAATTTTTGACAAAACAAGTTGTAAACACATGATGAGGTCTCACTTTAGAACCTCTCCCCGAAAACCCTTGAGAAATCAAGGGTTTTCAGCATTTTTAAGGACAATTTTTTGACCTTTTACCGATAGAACCAAAATCGCCATTTTTTAAGACCACCCGGTTTTGAACTGGGGAATTAACTAAAAATTGAATATTTCCATACATAAGACCTATTTTTAAGGAAGATTAACTTCTGAAAAAATAGGTCTTTTTTTTATGCCTTAAAACCCCTACCTCTATCAACAAAGTTACATAGCCGTTACGAAAAAAAGTAACGGTTTTTTTAGTAAAGGAGGTAAACCGAATGATTACTACAGCAATCATTTATAACATCGGTAGAGGTTTGGCATTTAATGTTGTGCTTCCTCTTTGGTATGTGTTCAATCAGATTATCGGCATTTAGTTTGATTGAGAAGAAACATTTCTTTGAAAAGGAGGAATGTAATGTCGCAGATATTCGCACATGAATATTAGCAATTAACTTTAG
>JAFVUY010000223.1 GCA_017502465.1 Bacilli bacterium
ACTTGAACCAAAAGAAATTTTGATTTATGGAAACAAGTTGAGCGAACTTGACGGATATAAAAACCTCCGTTGGTTCGAACCGTACATGAATAAATTTAAGAAAGCGAGGTAATCATGGGTGGTCGTGGTTCAGGTGGTGGCAGAAGTGGTGGCGGTGCTGCTAAAAAAATGCCGACAGGCGAAGGCATCACAGATAAAAACGAACTTGTAAATTTATACAATAGTATATCGGGTAATTCAAATCTCTCTGTGGAGCAAAGAGTCAAAGCTATGCACGATATTCAAGAAAGAATAAAGGAATTAGATGCTAAAAAAGCATCAGACCTTAAACAAAAACGGCTTGATGCTCTTGCAAAAGCTCGTGCAAAACGTGCAGAAAACAAAAAGAACGGAATTAAACCCGAAAAGAAAGAAAAAGACCCAAGAAAAACAAAAGCTAAAATGTCTATGGATAGCACAGTTTCAGACCTTAAATATAATTTGAGACGAGGTGTTGAATCAGACGGATATATTTCAAATTCCGATTTCAGAGTTGAAGATTATGGAAATTCCGTCAGCGTTCAAATCAGATATTTAGGGAAGTGGAAAAATCCATCACACGCACGCTATGAGGAAGATTACGATTGGCAGGAACTTCGTTCTTCAAGCGGCAAGCAGATTGATAAAGTAATAAAGAAAATGTCAAAACAATCAGGTCGCAAAATCACTTGGAGTGCAAGCGAAAAGAATTGGATTGATATTGACATACCAAAAATGAAAGGAGATTAATATATGGGAGGTCGTGGTTCAGGCGGCGGTAAAAGCAGTGGCGGAGGTGGTGCATCTTCTACCCCACCAAGATTAGTGAGTGTAAATGACTATTATAAAGAAAAATACTCACAAATGAACGATTTGGAATTAAATCGTGCATACGTTAATGCACAAAATTTGATGAAAAAGGAACAAGCAAAAGTTTTACATGAACAGGAAAAACTTTCAAAAATGATGGAAGAATTTAAAGCATTACCTGCAAATCATCCTGAAGTAAATAAAAAATGGGATGCGATTGATAAACAAATGTCAGTATTAAATGATGCTCGTTCAAAATCAAATATTCGTTCACAGGCATATCTGTTGGCAGTCAATGAAAAATACAATATCAGAGCAAAATACAACTTAAACGATATGAAAAGTATGACTAACGGACAGTTAAACTCTTTTTACAATAAATCATATAAAGAGAGCAGTAAGGCTCGGCAAAAAATCGAAAAAACCTCCAATCCTAAAACAAAAGCAAAATATCAGAAAATATATGATCAGCATAATAAAAACTTCAATAAAGCAAGTGCAGAAATGCAAAAACGTGGACTTGACGGAAAAGGTTGGTAATTGTGTCTGAATGATACGAAATAATCGAAATAGACTTTAAAATCAGCAATAGTCGAGTGATGAATATGACTGTACTTAATTAAAGGAGGTCATTATGACAACAATTACACCTGAAGAAGCATTAAAAAGTAAGAAAAATTTTGAAGAGTTTATGGCAGATTATTATCCGCCAATTGTAACTTCAACATTAGCAAGTTATCCAAAAGCTGATGGACAAACCGTTGTATCCATTTGTGATTTAACACAGAAAATGGAAACAATGGTTTCGCTCTTGAATGAAATTGAGAGTTTAAATCTAAATAAAGCTCCGTTTATAGTTTGGTATGTAACTTCAGAGAAAGAAGAATTGGTTACGGCAGCAAAAGCATTAAATCATTTTGCGATTAAAGGCATTAAAATATTTATTTTTAAAGCCTTTTTGAATGGCGATAAAATGGGCTTTGAATGCCTTTTGAAACCCGACTTAAACGATAAAAAAAGTTATACAAGAAACGAAAATACCCCTGCGAAAATATTTCAAAAAGAATATTGGGAAAAATATTTCGAAATTTGTGATGAATTACAAAGCGAAATGCAAGTCAATCCAAAGCCACAACATTTTCAATATTTGCCTATGGGTAAGCGTGGAGTTCAAATAATGCAAACCGTAAATACCAAATTAGGATATGTCGCAACAGAAATTTTTATTAACAACGACCAGACAATTTTTGAGAAATTATCGGAACATAAAGTTGAAATTGAAGAGGAACTTGGCTTTTTAGAATGGCAACCGATAGAAGGCAAAAAGTCCTCACGCATAAGAAAAACACTCGGAGTTGATATTTTAAAAGAAGAAAATATTGAAAGAGCTGTTAAACTCCAAATCCAAACGGCAGAAGATTTTAAGAAAGTATTTTCAAAGTATTTAGTATAGAAAAGGCGGTTAAAAATGAGAAATATACAATTTGTAAAAGATTTATATCCGACAGGTACAAGAGTGAAATTAGTTGAAATGAATGACATACAAGCACCTCCTATCGGGACTTTGGGAACTGTAATGTACGTTGATGATATCGGAACTATTCACATTAAATGGGATAACGGTTCAACACTTGGAGCAGCATATCCCGAAGACAGGGTAACAAAGATTTAAATTGTGTCTGAATGATACGAAATAGGTGCAATAGACTTGAATAGTCGCTGCACCTATTCGATTAATGTGAATGCTAGTAAAACCAAGAAAGGACAACATTATGGGCATTTATTTAGAAGAAAAAGAAGAAAAAAATTATCAAGCATTTATGGATGAATTAGAAAAAATTTCTAAAAAGTATGGCATAGCTTTTGAAGGCTGTGGAGTGTTTGCATTCAGCGATGAAAACGGTTTCAAAAGCATCAAATATCGTAAGGATTCTTCAAGCGGAGACTTGAGAATCGATGAATTAGTATTTAGCGATGGCACAAAAGCTGACAGATAAGGAGATATAAATATGGCAACAACAAAAACAAAAACAGAAAAAATTATAGAAGATATAACTTACGCATCAAGCAATCAATCAATTTCAAGACGTGTAATTTATGAATTTAAAAATTTAAAAGTTATGCTAGAACTAAAATCGGATAGTTACAGAGGACAATGTTATGCAAGAGCATCAGTTCTTGATAACTTGGAATGGCG
>JAFVUY010000224.1 GCA_017502465.1 Bacilli bacterium
CAACGCAATACCCGCAGGTTCAACATGGACAGCAACAGGTATCGGTCGTCATGCTTTCCCAATCGCTGCAGCAGCTATCGCTATGGGCGGTAACGTGAGAGTCGGTTTTGAAGACAACCTCTATCTTTCAAGAGGCGTCCTCGCAAAATCAAACGGCGAGTTAGTCGCTAAGGTAGTTCGTCTTGCCAAGGAGCTCGGCCGTGAAGTAGCGACATCAGACGAAGCAAGAGAGATCTTAGGTTTGAAGCCTAGAAATTGAAAATCTGAGAAACTGAGAAATATTTTGTGATATATATGCAGAATCATAGGTAGTTCGTCGAAATGATGAATTGTAACCATCTACTAGCGGGATTATTCCCGCTTTTTTTATTTCATAAGAAGTTAGATCTTTTTAATCCCTGTTAAATATTCGTAAATTATTCTGACGAAATTTTGTGATTTTTTTACAATCTTTGATATATATAGTGTAGAGCATTTAGTTTTTAACTAAAGTAATCTCAGCTTACATTATGAATATAGAAAAACGATTTCATGAACTGATAAGTACAAATAAGCGACAGATTCTGAGTATATGTCGCTACTATTCTCGTATTAATCAAATACTGACAGCGGATGATTTGTTTTAGGAAATTGTTTTAGCTTTATGGGGAAGTTATCCAAAATTTATAAAACAAGATAATTGCAAAGAGTCAACATGGGTTTATAGAGTGGCACTGAATGTATCTATTTCGCAATCCAGAAAAAACAAGTTCAAGTTTGCAAATATTGATGACGCAGATGCCAGTAACATAGTTGATGAAAATGATGACGAAACAGCAATCTTACATTTGTACGAACTAATCAAACAGTTAAATCAGGAAGAACAAGTGCTTTTATATCTGTACATCGAAAGTAAGTCGCATAAAGAAATTTCCGACATATTAGGAATCAGTGTTACCAATGTGGGGACTAAAATTCAAAGAATTAAATCAAAATTAAAGATGTTAAATGATGGGAAACGATAATTTAGTAGAAAAACTCAAAGAATCAATAAACTGTGCTGATAATTATGATAATGATATATCGATTTCATTAGCGCGTAGGTCTTTTCTTTACAAAAATAGAAATGGAATTTCTGGGATTATGTGCATAATATTATCAATAATATTATCAGTCGTAATATTAACAAGAATAAGCAGCTTGCAATTCGTAATGCGTGACATTATTATTGTTGTCATAACAGTTATAATCGCCATTTTTTGTTTGGTAAAAGGAATTTTTACATTATTGTTCTATTTTAAAGAAAAAAAATATGATGTTTCCGTAAATAAATTTATTATCCAAGAATTATATAACCAGTTATATTTTATTTATGAAAGATTATTTTGGCTTTGGCTAATGATACCGCTAATATTATTGGTTTTACCATTTATATGCGCAAATATACTTAGATTTTACTTATTTCTTATTCCTATTGTTGTGATTGTAGAAATATCTTTAAGTAGAAAAATAATTAAGAGATACACAAATATAAAAAGGGAAATTAATTTGATAAATGGTGATTGTCAGGGGTAAAAGTCACAACCTTGATGATTATAAGAATAATTGTGACTTAATTTAAAATTATAGAATTATGGAAAACAAAAAGAATGTAAATTATTTACAAATTGAGTTTTTGTATCTGTCATGGGGAATTTTAGGAATAATATTTTCCCTTTTATTTCAAGGATCTTATGCTGTATTTCCTGCCATTGGTTTAGGAATAACCTCACTATTTCTAATCAGAAAGGGTTTTAAACATAAAGATTTCTCCCCAAAAGAAATAAAAACAAAACGAATAATATCCGTCACTTCTTTATTAGTATGGGGAATATCTTGTTTAATAACGTATTTATTTATAGACATATTTAAAGATGGTTTGTGGTTTATATTTTCATCATATTTTTTCTTGGTGATTTATTCTCTTATGTATTTGTTAATTGTAAATAAAGATTAAAAATTAGGCTGAGTGGTAATATAACGTGAGCTCGATATAAGGAATCATCATATAATCAAGCAGTTTATAGAAGTCCCCTTAAGTTTAACACTATAGAATGGGAAAATGGTGCCGACTTCGCTCCGGAATTTTTATATGAAATAGGAGAGACAATAAATTGACAATTAACAATTAACAATGTACAATTAACAGTTAACAGTTGACTTGTTGACTTGTAGTCTTATTGACTTAAAGACTGCGTTAGGGATTGGAGCGGCATCCTTTTGGAGCGTAGCGGAAAAAGATATAGCGGAAAGCCCGACGGCTTGCCGGAACGCCCAAAGGCAATTCATAATGCATAATTCACAATGCATAATTTATAATTCATAATTTTTATAATGTTGGTGAAATTAATGCTTTTAGTATATTAAAAATAACTATCTTTGCTGAAGTGAATTGGTGTATTTGTCAGCTAAAAAAAAACATGCATTTATGAAGAAAATCATCATCCTTATCATATCTTTGTTGCTGTCTTTTAATGTTTTTTCTCAAGAGGATAAATTTCGTCCCGTTCAGATAAATTTCGGATTTCCATTGAGTACGATAAATATGAAAGAGGCGAAGAGTTATACAAACGCATTTTCTATCAATTTGTTGGTAGGAATCTCGAAGAATGAGAGAAGTTTGTCTTTGTCTTGTTTGAGCAATATCGTGGCAAATGACGCGACAGGCTTGCAGATTGCGGGAATCTCAAATCACATCGGTAATAAAGGATATGGAATAGCGGTGGCTGGCATTGCAAATACAGCGGGTTTTTATAATGGA
>JAFVUY010000225.1 GCA_017502465.1 Bacilli bacterium
AATGCTTCCGCACATTTGCGAGCAGCAACGTCAAGCTCTTTAGCCTTCGTAGACAAGGTGCAGCCGGGATAATAATTATAAATCATAAGAGATTACCTCCTTGCTGTCCGTGAACAAGCATTAAGATTTTACTTAAGCAACTCATTAAGAACATTGTACCAAATTATGTGACAAAAGAGAAACTTTTTCATAACTTTTCTAATAAAAAAGACACCTTTTTTCAAATTATTTTTGGAAAAAGATGTCTTTAAAATTTTAAGTATACGCTTTTTAAAAAACTACCTTAATTACAAGGGAACAATCTCAAATTTTTCAGAGAGTATTTTATTTTTCACAGTGTCAAATTCGAAAAGAAGCACCGCCTCTGCTCCGCTGTAACTACATTTTACAACCTCGTCTTGAATTGCAACGCTCTCTCCTATTGTCATATCCATCCATTTAGTTTTACCAGTTTGGTTGCAAACTATGAATGGTAGACCAGTAATCTTAGTAACCTTCTTCCATGACGGCAAAGGATTGCCAGTTTCTTTAGTTTCTGGCCAAGCGGCAATGTCTATAAGTAAATCTGCTCCCTGTTCTTTCAAAGCAAGAGGTCTTTCGTCAAACCAACTGTCTGCACAAACAAGTACTCCTACGTTTACACCATCACATTTAGTTGTACTAACTGCATCGCCCGGGCTTGCCCACTTCTCAGAGCCAAGCTTCTCCCCGTAAATTTTACGATGTCTACTTTGGAGACTTCCGTTCGGTGCAAAAACTAAGCAAGAATTATGATGCTTACCAGTTTCAGGAACGAACTCCCCACAGCCAAGGAGCAGGTACACATTTTGTTCTGCTACTATTTTTCGCAAGCTATCCAAGTATGGGGCAGGCTGCTCTTGTAAATTACGTGCTTCATCCAAACGATGGAAGTAATACCCCTGTACTGCAGTTTCCGGCGTAACTACAATCCTTGCGCTATGCTCCCCTGCAATTTTTACAGCACGTTCTATTTTTTCAAGGTTACTTTCCTGCGGACCGCAGCTTACCTCTAAATGACACAGAGCAATCTTCATCACACCAGTTTCCTTTCCAACACAGATAGAGCTTCCTAAGATGAAAAGCATCATTCCCAAAATCAGAAACAATTTTGTTTTAAAGGTCTGTATTTTCATAACGTCACCAAATAACTACGCAAAGGAGCGAAGCTTTTGCTTCGCTCCTTTATGAGGAAATTTTTTCTTAGAATTTGTACTCAGCACCAACGATAAAGCGTCTGGATTGTGCGGGGTAGTTGTAGGAACCTTTATATACACCCGATGATTCAGAATATGCTTCATTTGTAAGATTATATCCTTTTGCGTAGAAGCTTAAATCTTTTGTTGCTTTATAAGTTACTGCTAAATCAATTGTTAAATAATTGTGATCTACATAAGAATATGAAGTTCCACCATATCCATTATCATAACCATGGGTAGCAGCTCCAGTTGCCGCGCGCAAGAATAAACTAGTATTCCATCTTCCATCATTATATCTTATCCCTAAACGATAAGTATTGGGAATGTAATTCCAATCTCGATTAAATCCTGTTCCTTTATCATTTTTTACGTTAACATAAGTATAAGATGCCTCAAGTTTAATATTATCATTTAATTTATGTCCTAAAGATAATTCCATTCCTTTTTTTTCTTGCTTAGCTACGTTAGCAGCCTCACTATGTGTCCAATATCCAGTTACTGAATCATAATGATCTTCCCAAGTAATGGCATCTTCAAGATCACTTTCAAAATAATTTACACCAATATTTGTTTTTTCATTAACTTGTGCAGAGTAACCAATAGTCCAAGTTTCGCCAGTTTCTGGATTTAAATTCGGATTACCAAGCATGCCGCCTGCAGTATAAAATAAATCATTCGCCGTAGGAGCTCTAAATACTTGTCCCCAGTTAATATATGCATGACTTGTATCATCAAACTTTTTATTAATACCTGCGCTTAATGTAGTTTCATCACCAGCCTCACTGTGTTCATCATAACGAACCCCTGCATTGATAGACCATGTTGGTGCAAATTCCCAAGTATCATTTATAAAAAGGGCAGTATTTTCAACGGTTCCACTATAATTCCCTTCTGTATCTATGTCTGATTCACGCCACGATGCACCAATAACTGTTTTATGTTTGTTTGATAAGGTTAAAACTTGTTGAATGTCAACACCATTTGTTTTTTCCTCAAGTCTTGTATCTTCAAAATAATCAAGCTCATTATGATAGTATTGTACATACCCTTGGTCAGTTCCATTAATAGTCCAATCATATTTCGCATAAATATTATCAGTTCTTTTATCAATATCACTTAAATAAGTCCAATCACTCATGCTACTATAGCTAAGACCTTCTAATTTACTATAATCATAACCAAAAGTTAAATTACTATCGTCGCTCAATTTGTGAGTAACATTTAATGATACTTTTTCATTTTTATAGTTACTAGCTTCTGGCCATCTTTTTGTACTGTCCGTTAAAGCATCCTTATACTTTTGATATCCTTGTTTATATTTTGATGCAGACAAAGTTACTCCAGTTTTATCCTCTTTAAATGTATACATGGCGCTCATATCGCGAGCATCATTACTGCCAAATCCAACAGACACTTTACCATAATTTCCATCAACTTTTTTAGTAATAATATTTACGACACCACCAACAGCATCAGAACCATAAAGAGCCCCTGATACACCTTTAAGAACTTCTATTCTTTCGATAAGATCAACATCTGGCAATTGATTAAAGTCATAGCTACCATGACCATTAGCAGCTCCCATATCTAAACTTAATCTTCTACCATCAACCAAAATCAAAACACGATCATCGCCATTAAGTACAATATTTTTTGCACTTACACCTGCACCACCATCCAATACATTCACGCCAGGTACGTCCTTTAGCGCTTCACTAACATCTTG
>JAFVUY010000226.1 GCA_017502465.1 Bacilli bacterium
ACCTACCCTACCTAATTTGTGATAATGTATTTGCGAGGATACTATTATGGCAAAACCTATTATTGCAATTATGTATGACTTTGATAAAACATTATCGACCACCGATATGCAAAATTATTCATTTATCCCAAATTTAGGAATGACTCCTGATGAATTCTGGGGTGAAACAGGTAAATTTTCCGAAAAAGAAGGCGTCGAACGTATTTTGTCATACATGTATATGATGATTAAAATCGCCAAAGAAAAAGGTATTACTTTAACAAAACAATATCTTAGAGAATGCGGTAAAAATATCAAATTTTTCCCTGGGGTTACAACATGGTTTAAACGTATTAATGAATACGCTGAAGAAAGAGGAATCAAAGTAGAACATTATCTAGTTTCTTCTGGAACTAGAGAAATAGTCGAAGGCTCACAAATCTTTAATGAATTTAAAGAGATTTATGGATGCGAATTCTATTATGAAGATGATGTCCCTGTTTGGCCAAAACTTGCTATTAACTACACCCAAAAAACTCAGTTCTTCTTTAGAATTGCTAAAGGGGTATATGATGTTAGAGATGATAATGGCGTTAACAAGAAATCACACGGATTAAGAATCCCATATAGAAATATTATCTATATCGGTGACGGAATGACAGACATTGCTTGCATGACCGTTGTTAAGCAAAACGGAGGACGCTCAATCGCTGTTTATCCTGAAAAAGAAGTCGATAAAGTTAGAAACATTTATACAGAAGGCAGATGTAATTACATCTGTAGAGCGGATTATTCATCAGGTAGTGATTTAGAAAAACTTCTTCATCTTATCATCGATATGGTGGAAACAACCGAAGAAATCATTAAGAAAGAAGAAATCTTAGCGAATAAATGAGGTAGTTAATACTACCTTTTTATTTTATATTGTGCTATCATTTTTAGTGATTTTGATTAATTCATCAAAGAGGTAAAAATGAACACATATAAAGTTGGAGACATCGTTATAGGCACTGTAGCAAATGTTAGACCATATGCTGTTTTTTTAAACTTCAAAGATGGAGCAATTGGACTACTTCATATTTCCGAAATAAGTGATTCTTTTATTAGAGATATAGAAAGATATGCTTCTATCGGAGATGAACTTAAAGTAATGGTTATATCTGTTGATCCTGAAAATGGTTTTTTAAGAGTGTCTTTAAAAAGAATTCCTCAATCAGAAAGATTTTCAACACACACAAATAACGATAGAAATCCAATCAAAACAAATAAAAATGACTTTGCTCCATTAGAAGAAAAACTCGATGAATGGATAAAAGAAACATTAGATAAAGCGAGAAAGGACAAAGATAATGATTAAATTAGATTTAACTAACATTGTCGATATCAATGAATTAAAAAAATATCAAAACGATGTTGAACGCATCAACAAAATGATTAATGAAAAAAGTGGACCTGGCAACGATTTCTTAGGTTGGGTTGATTGGCCAGTTAATTATGATAAAGATGAAGTTTCAAGAATGATCGCTTCTGCAAAATATGTTCGTGAAAATTACGATATCCTAGTTGTATGTGGTATCGGAGGATCTTATTTAGGGGCAAGATGTGCATTAGAAGCCATCAAAGGTCTAAAATATAATGATTCTTTAGAAATTATCTTTATGGGCCAAACCTTTTCTCCAAACTATGTCGCTCAGGTCTTAGAATATTTAAAAGGAAAGAAATTCGCTATTAACGTTATTTCTAAATCTGGTACAACAACCGAAACATCTATTTCATTTAGATTATTAAAAGAATTATTAGAAAAACAAGTTGGAAAAGACGAAGCCAGAAAAGCTATTTTTGCTACAACCGATAAAGAAAAAGGCGCACTTAAAACTTTATCCACTCAAGAAGGATATGAAACTTATGTTTTACCTGCAAATATAGGTGGCAGATACAGTGTATTAACCGCAGTCGGTTTGTTCCCTCTTGCTTGTGCTGGTCTTGATATTCAAGCTATGCTTGATGGAGCGAAAGAAGCTAGAGAATTATATGATTCTAACGATATTTCAACAAACATTTGTTATCAATACGCATTAACACGTGATTATATGTTAAGACACAATAAATCCGTTGAAATGTATGTCACATATGAACCTCAAATGTCTCAATTATCTGAATGGTTAAAACAATTATTTGGAGAAAGTGAAGGAAAAGAAAAGAAAGGCTTGCTTCCAGCTTCTGTAACATTCTCTACAGACCTTCATAGTTTAGGTCAATTCATCCAAGACGGAACACCACTTCTTTTTGAAACTATTATTAATGTTTTAACACCAAACCAAGATATTGTTATTCCACACGATGAACAAGATTTAGATGGCCTTAATTATTTGGAAGGCAAAGATTTAGCGTTTGTTAACCAAAAAGCATTCGAAGGAACTCTCAAAGCTCACGTCGAAGATGGTAAAGTTCCATGCGCTGTTATCTACCTTGATCAAATGAATGAAAGAAATTTAGGTCACTTATTTTATTTCTTTATGAGAGCATGCGCGATGTCTGCATACTTGCTTGAAATTAACCCATTTAATCAACCAGGAGTTGAAATTTATAAAAGAAATATGTTCCACCTTCTTGGTAAAAAGGGCTACTAAACTATAAATAGTTTGATGAAAAAAAGAATCGTCTTAAAAAAGGCGATTTTTTTGTTGACTACATATATATCAAAGTGTTATATTAAGTAGGCGTATTAAAGGAGCTGGATGCTTAGCTCAGTTGGGAGAGCATCGCCTTTACACGGCGGTGGTCGTGGGTTCGAGTCCCTCAGCATCCACCAAATACGACTCATAACGGAGGGGTAGCGAAGAGGCTAAACGCGGCTG
>JAFVUY010000227.1 GCA_017502465.1 Bacilli bacterium
CTTCCATTATATCCTCACTATACAAAAGGAGCCAGAGAAAAACATGAAAAGTTTTCCCCTGACTCCTGCTATCCTATTTTTTGTCTTCCGTAAAATTAAAACAAACTTCTTGTGATTTCTTTGTAAATCCTCTCATATAAACGCATTCCTTGTTTTATATATAATAGGTGTGCTTATGCATTAGCATAACTATTTCGGATAAAAAATTTTATATAATGTTCCCAGATGGTATCTTTTGGCTTTAACACACCATACTAAAGGGAAATACATTATGGCGATTTCAACTGAATTTCAAAAACGATTACAAGACTTAATTGATGAAGAAGAAACAAAAAGGTCTGAACTTCATCGCAAAATGGGCGTTGACTACCGTTCATTGGCTAACGCATTAAATTACGGGATTGTTCCCAAGCCCAGAACCGTCGCTAAGTTTGCGGACTACTTTGACGTTTCCATCCCCTATCTGTTTGGAGAAACGGATATTAACGATTTCGAGAAGGCTTCACCCCAAAGTAGTTTTAGCGAACGCTTTCGTTCATTATGCTCTGAACGAGATGAATCGCATTACCGCGTGAGTCAGGAATGCCACTTCGATAAAAGCTATATTTCAAGATGGCTTAATAAAAATCAATTACCTTCGTTTGAAATACTGGATATTCTTTGTGATTACTTCGACGTATCCGTGGATTATTTACTTGGTAGAACCGACAACCGTTAAACGCATTTGTTTGACGGTTTTTCTTTATCCAAAAGTGCCGCCCTCTTTCGAGAACGGCACCCGTAGAATATACCTTTCTCGTAAAGCTGCTAAACTCGTTTACAATCTCCCAATGAACATAAAGCCACGGATTTGATAAACACGATAAGAGATATAATCCTACCAGAATTATATCCGTAACTCGCATCAATATTCAAATAAGAGATTGCCTACTTGCGTAGGACTTTTGAGTTTAGCACATTTATTATAACCGTTTAATTATAATTTGTCAATTTGAATTGACGGCTCTCAAACAAATTTATTATCAACAATAAAAGAATGCCGCCCCTCGCGAGACGGCATCCACAGAATATACCCTCTCGTAAGCTACCACACTTCATTTATCATCCACAACTAAACCACAAAGGAAATTGTAAACGGATAAGGTATAATTCCACCAAAATTATACCCCTTGTGATTTATTTTGATAAGTTGTGCCTCACGGTAAAATACCGCTACTTTGAGTAATGATGATAATAAATAAAATGTGGTATGTTTATATTATATGCTTTTCTCAAAAAATTGTCAATCTCCATTACATAGGTACATTAGAAATTTTTTTATAATTTGTTATAAAAAATCGAGCGAATTGTCACTCACTCGATTTTGGTTGTTTCTAAATATTTAACATTTTACCTTCATTAAACTTTCATCATCCTATATCCAACCCCAATATGCGTTTGAATATATTGCGGAGAATCAGGTTCTATTTCTATCTTCTTTCGAAGCGTTGCCATAAACACACGCAAGGAA
This sequence comes from Bacilli bacterium, assembly GCA_017502465.1. Taxonomy (GTDB): domain Bacteria; phylum Bacillota_I; class Bacilli_A; order RFN20; family CAG-826; genus RGIG5418. The sequence continues at coordinate 1,511 of JAFVUY010000227.1, forward strand.
GCAACATTGCTTTCCCAAGCTGCCCCCCAAATCTTTTGAGTTATAAAGGTATGGGTGAGAACTTTTCCTACGTTTTGAGAGAGTAAACACAACAATTTATATTCAATCGGCGTTAAGTGCAATTCGTTATCCCGGATATATGCGCAACCCGCAGCATAATCAATTTTAAGATTACCGTTGGTAAATAGCGATTCTGATTGTATTGCCGAATGCAAAACAGATAATCTTCGTGTTGTTACACGAATTCTCGCAAGCAATTCTTCCACCGAAAACGGTTTAGTTAAGTAATCATCCGCCCCTGCATCCAACGCTTCTATTTTATCGTTATCTTCACTTCTGGCACTAATAACTATGATCGGCATTTCCGACCAAGTACGTATCTTTTTTATTACTTCTACACCGTCAATATCAGGAAGTCCCAAATCAAGTAAAACAATATCGGGATTATGCGAAGATGCTTGCATTATTGCGTTTTCCCCGTTTTGAGCAGTTAAGTATTTATATTCGTGCGCCTTTAAGGTAGTTGTAATTAAATTACGAATAGGCGCATCATCTTCAACTATTAATATTAAAGGATTATTCATTGATTTCTATCTCCCCAATCGGTAAAGTAAAGGTAAATATAGCCCCGCTTGGCACATTATCTTTCACAAAAATTTCTCCATTATGCACACTAATTATAGATTTACAGAGTGCAAGACCTAAGCCAATGCTTCTACGACTATCTGCCAACTTTTTTGCACCTGTATAAAACATATCAAACACGCGCTCTTTTAATTCATCGGGAATACCAGCGCCATTGTCGGCTATACTAATTACCGCTTTATCGTTTTGTTTTTCAGTTATCACCGTTACCAGCGAATCCGTCGGCGTATATTTCATTGCGTTATCAAGGATATTGATAATAACTTGAATAATTAAGCGTGTATCCATTTTTGCAAGCAGCAATTCATCTTTATGGACAACGGTTATTTTTTGTCCACGTTCTCGCTGATGAACATGTTTAATAGCTTCCGCTACAACCTCGTCAACAAGTTCCGTAGTGAAATTTAGATTCATTCTACCTTCCTCAAGACGAGTTATTGACAAAAGGTTTTCAACAAGATTTATAAGCCACATTGAATCGTGGTAAATGTCGTTATAAATGGATAATTTCGTCTGTTCATCAAAGGAAGCTGCGTTCGAAATAAGATTACTCGCATTCCCCGAAATAGCCGTCAAGGGAGTACGCAAATCGTGTGAAATTGCACGAAGAAGATTTGCACGCAACTGTTCATTTTCGGCAAGAACGGCGGCAAGTTCTTTTTCTTTTGCGTTAAAAAGATTTTCAAGAGCTAACGCACATTCGCCCACAAGTGATAATACAATACTATTTTCAAAAGAATCAATTTCTTTTTCACTCTTATATACTGCAACAACACCGTATGTTCGTAATTGTGTTTTCATTGGATAATAATCACATCGTGATTGTGCATTATTATAATCAGATGAAAGGTTTACAAGTATATTCGAGGCTGTTTTTAATTCAATCTCTTCTATCTGAAACGAATCTTCCAACCCGTAAACGAGAGTTTGTAAACCCTCTTTATCACGCTTAAAAACAACAATTTCTCTATTCAATAATTTTTTTAATTGTTCCGCTGTTATTCTCAACACTTCTTCATCATTGCTTGCACGTTGTAATAATCGGTTAGCATCAAAAAGAATTTTTGTTCTATACGCAGCTTGTGAGGATTGCTTTGATTGATTATGCATTTTAGATGCTAAACTACCCGTAATTAAAGAAGCGACAAACATAATCGCAAACGTAATAGGATATCCGTCACCATAAGCCATTAATGAAAATCTCGGCTTTGTAAATAGAAAATTAAATATCAATACGCTTGCTACCGAAGTAAAACCCCATGCCGTCTTACTGCTCGTAATAATAGAAGTTATTAAAACCCCGAGTATATAAAGCGTTATAATGTTGGCTTCAGAAAAGCCAAGATGGGCAAAAAACAGTCCAATTAAAGAAGCAACTATTATTACTCCAAAACTTATCGCAAGATCTTTTATAATCGACAATGCATTTGTTTTCCTAAATAAATTTGCCTTTTGTTCTCTTAAATCGGAATCAGCATCAGGAATAATATGAATATCTATACTCGTAACAAGAGATATCAATTTATCAGCGAGAGTAGGCTTTCGTATAAGCCCAGCTCTTTTCGTTGCATTTCTGCCGATAACGATTTTTGTAACGCCCGATGTTTTTGCATATTCAGCCATTTGTAGTGCTACGTCTTCACCATAAACAGTTACTACTGTTGCGCCCATTCGTTCTGCAAACTTTATGTTGTTTTGCAAACGTGTTGCATTTTCTTCCGATAAAATTTCGCTTTGCGAGGTTTTTATATACAACGCAGTAAAATTAGCCCCAAAAGCTTTTGCCATTTTCGACGCTGTTTCAACAATTTTTGAGTTAGAAGGAGCAGAAGATAGCCCAACTAAAATATGTTCTTTTTTCTTTGATTGCTTTTCTGAACTTTGCACCAAACTTCATCTCCATTTTTTTATATTTTCATTATAGCATATTTTTTAAAAAAAATCTATTACTACCAGCGCCCTTAATAATTTTATTCGTCACA
>JAFVUY010000228.1 GCA_017502465.1 Bacilli bacterium
CATGGCACTGCGGGGTCAAAGAGCCAATCATGCTTGACATTGTGGTTAATTAGTCAACTGGGGAGAGCCTATCGCTTCTTGGAAACAAGTACGTCACACCAACTAGAAGATGGAGGTGGACGGATGAGTGGTAGGCAGTCGGATAGCTTCATAGTACCGTGGAAACTGAGTAATACCAGTGGAGGGAAGGGAGCTACATAATAACGGTCTTTCTGAGGACACATTATCCGTACTCAGGGACGGAGGAAATAATGGGAACGAAATTGGAAAGAATAATGGAAATCTCGGCAACAACGCCGAAGCCAGAGTTCACATCTTTGTATCACTTGATAAATATTGAAATGCTGAAACAATGCCACAAGGAATTAGATGGCAGTAAGGCAGTAGGTATCGATAAAGTGACGAAAGCAGAGTATGAGAAGCATCTGGAAGAAAACTTAACAAATCTTGTAAGAAAGCTAAAGAATAAGGCTTACAACCCCTTGCCATCACTTAGGGTGTTCATACCGAAAGCAAATGGCAAGAAACGTCCTCTGGGGATTGCTTCCTACGAGGACAAGATTGTGCAACTGGCAGTAAAGAAAATACTGGAAGCTATTTATGAGCCAAGATTTCTGCACTGTATGTATGGCTTCAGACCGAACAGAGGATGCCATGATGCCATAAAGGAAGTCCAATACCAGATAAACAACAGATGTATAAATTATGTAGTAGACGCTGATATAAAAGGTTTCTTCGACCATATGAGTCACGAATGGATGATGGAGTTTCTTAGGCTTTACATCAAAGACCCAAACCTTCTGTGGCTAATCAATAAATATCTAAAAGCCGGAGTAATGACGGATGGAGTATTTGAAGAAAGCGAAGAGGGCTCTGCGCAAGGAAATATTATCAGTCCGATATTGGCAAATATCTACATGCACAATGTATTGACACTATGGTATAAGTTTGCCATTATAGGCAGAACTACAGGTCACAGCTTTATGGCAGTATACGCAGATGATTTCATTGCAGGCTTTCAGCATAAGGAAGATGCGGAGAGTTATTATGCGCTTCTAAGGGAGAGATTAAGGAAATTCAATCTCGAATTGGAAGAAAGCAAGAGCAGACTGATTGAGTTTGGCAGATATGCAGAAAGTAATTCCAAGCGAAAGTATGGAAGAAAGCCAGAAACATTTGATTTCTTAGGATTTACATTTTACTGTGGTAAGGGAAGAAAGACTGGAAACTTCTGTGTAAAGCTTAAGACTAACAGAAAGAAGTTTTCTATGAAGCTGAAGCAGACTAAAGAATGGCTATACCAGAACAATGATTTGCCAGTAAAAGAATTGATTGCCAAGTTAAACAAGAAACTGGTAGGGCATTACAGATACTACGGTGTTTCGCATAACATGAATAAATTGAGCTCGTTTCTACACTATGTGCAACGATACTTATTCAAAGTGTTAAATCGTAGGAGTCACAAGAAAAGCTATCTGTGGAATGGATATATAGATATGCTGAAAGTATATCCGTTGGCACAACCAAAGATTTACGTTAGGTTATTTTAGAAATGAATGTTATTATGAAAAGCCGTATGCGAGAAAGTCGCACGTACGGATTTGTGAGGGGCTAGTGTCGTGAGGCATTAGTCTACTCGACTGTAGAGGTGAAAAATTATAACTAAGATGTATGAGGCAGGAAATCATTTATTAGTATGTGCAGAGTACTCAGACCCTGAATTGCATAAGCATAATGCAGCACATATTATGATTTCTTTAGATGATAAAATAGATATAATGACGAGAAGTGAAAGGAAAAAGTGCCATGGAATTGTAATTCCATCAGGGGTAGAACATACTGCTAATACAGATAAGAATAAGGTGTTAATATTTTTGTTTGATAATACAACTACTATTGCAAAGCAGATAAAAAACCTAGCCATATTATCAGATGAAGCAGTAAATGAAGTTATAAAGGCATATTATTGTTTTGAGAACGGTGACAAATCAAATTCTTGTTACAGAGAATTATAGAGTGTGTTTATAAGTGTGCAAATTTAAGTATAGTAGAAAATATAGTTCTAGATAATAGAATAAAGTCTGCGATAACATATATACAATCAAACTTACATGAGCAGATAACTTGTAGTGATGTGGCAAACCATATTTTCTTATCAGAGGGAAGATTTTCTCATTTGTTCAAGGAACAGGTAGGAATGACATTCTCTGCTTATCTTATTTATCAGCGAATTATGAAAACTTATACTGAAATAATAAATGGTAAATCTATAACTGAGGCATCTATTGAAGCGGGATTTTCAAGTTCAACTCATTTTGCTGAAACGAATAAAAGAATTTTTGGATTATCTGCAAGTGCTATAAAAAAAGATCTTATTTTTTCCAAGATAGCAGAAATATGAAAGTAATACACAATGACTTACGATAAATTAATCATAGATTAATTGAAGGGAGTCAAAAAATGAAAAAAGCGATACTAATATATGCTTCAAAACATCATGGAAATACATATAAATTGGCAAAAGCAATTTCAGAAAAATATGAAATTGCAATGATTGATGCCACGAAAGAATCTATTGTTGATTTACAGGAATATGAGGTAATCGGATTCGCATCAGGAATAGATTTTGGAAAGTTTTATGAAGAAATCGAGAATTTTGCAGAAGCAAATTTGCCAATAAAAAAGGAAGTGTTTTTTTTATACACATGTGCAATGGAAAGAAAAGGATTTACAAATTCTATAAGAGAAATAGCATTAAAAAAAGATGCAATTATTTTAGGGGAATATGGTTGTAAAGGATATAATACATATGGACCATGGAAGGTTATTGGTGGGATGAATAAAAAACATCCAACTGAAGTTGAAGTAAAGTCAGCAGTTGAATTTTTTGATAAAATATATGGGCTTGAATTTGTAGAGGTTTTCTAATGAAAAAAATAGATATAAAAAAGATTTCAAAAAGATATTCTGTAAGAAAACTTAATTTAAATGATGTACAAATGATTTATACATTTTGCAAAAAAAATACACAGTATTATAAATATTGTGGCAAAGAGCTTTCTATTGAGCTAATAGAGAAAGATTTAGAAATTACTCCTCCAGGAATTTCGCTTGAACAAAAGTACTATGTTGGTTTTTGGGATAATGATAAGATCGTTGCAGTAATGGATTTAGTAAATGGATATCCAACTTATGATTATGTGTATATTGGATTTTTTATGATGGAATGTGAATTACAAGGGAATGGAATTGGTAGTAAAATAGTTTCTGAATTACTTGAATATTTATCTGAGCAAGGATTTTAAAAATGCCAATTAGGAATAGATAAGAATAATCCTCAATCAAATCATTTTTGGAGAAAAAATGGTTTTGAAGTAATTAAGGAAGTAGAGATAGAAGAAGGAATTATTTTAGCGGCAGAGAAACAATTATAATTTACAAATTTCAGTAATACGCATTGATTATTTTGAGGTAATCAATGCGTATTTTTAATGCTATGATGAATTCGATATATGGATTTTATGTAGAAGTGATAGAAGTAACAAGAAGAATGCTTTCAAAAAATGAAAAAAATTATGTTTTTGAAAGTGCTTTATTGAATATACTATATGAAAACAGTATAATAAATGCAAAGAGTCGATTTCGAAAAATGAAAAATATTTTAGTTTTGAAAGCGGGTAACTATTTATGAAGATAATTGCAAGAACAAAATATCTCAATAGAATTGTAGAATTGAACGGGACTCCAGACATCAAAATTATTACAGGCATTCGTCGCTCTGGTAAATCTAAATTGATGCAGGCATACATTGAGTATCTAAAGAGTCATTTTGAAAACATTAACATTATATTCATTGATTTTATGGATCTGGCGTTTGAAGAAATCAAGGAATATCATGCGTTGCATGCCTATGTTGAAAATCATTATCAGGCTGGAAAAACGAACTATCTGTTTGTAGATGAGGTTCAGATGTGTCCAAAGTTTGAGCTGGCAATTAACAGTCTTTATTCTAAAGGAAAATACGACATTTATGTAACAGGTTCTAATGCTTTTTTATTAAGTGCAGATTTAGCTACTCTTTTTACTGGACGTTACATTGAAATTCATGTATTTCCATTCAGTTTTCAGGAGTATTGCCGGTATAATGATGATGTCAGCGATAAGGATAAACTTTTCGATGAATACTCTACTAAGGGTGGTTTGGCAGGATCGTATGTATACAAAACAGAAAAAGACAGATCAAACTATATCAAAGAAGTTTATGAAACGATTGTTACGAGAGATTTGGTGCAGAAATATGCATTACCGGATACATGGGTCTTGCAACGTTTAAGTGAGTTCCTTATGGACAATATCAGCAATCTGACATCACCTAACAAGGTCAGTCAATTGCTGACTGCAAATGAGACTCCGACTAATCACGTAACCGTTGGAAAGTATATTAGGTATTTGTGCAATGCTTTCGTATTCTATGATATTAAGCGATATGACATACGAGGTAAGAAATATCTTGAAAGTTCTGAAAAATTTTATTTGTGTGATGCAGGTATTCGATATGCTATACTTGGAAGCAGAAATATGGATTATGGTAGAGTTTATGAGAATATTGTATGCATCGAACTTCTTCGCCGAGGATATGACGTCTATGTTGGAAAACTTTATCAAAAAGAAATTGATTTTGTAGCTCAAAGGGGTAGTGAAAAAATTTACATTCAAGTGAGTGACAACATTTCTGGGCAAGAAACTTTCGAGAGAGAAACCTCTCCGTTGCTTCAAATTCGAGATGCTTATCCCAAAATGATTATTGCCCGCACAAAGCATCCTAAATACAGCTATGAGGGAATTGAAATTCATGATATAGCTGATTGGTTGTTACAAGATTAAAAAATAAAGAAACAGAAACTTTCAGATTTTTAGAGAGATAAACAGGTAAATAATATAACGGAGTAGTCGCACTAGTTTAGTGCGATTACTCCGTTATTTCTTTTTCTGGGAAGGGGAACAACATTTTTTGTTTTGCCACCCTCGCTTATCTTTTTGCGGATTGCTATATAGTATTTTGAAACAGTTTCCGGCGTATCACCCAGGTAGCTGGCTATCCAATCAATATCCGGCTCTTGTTCATAAAAACGAGTGGCGCAAGTTCTTCTAAGGATATGTGCACCACTTATATCAGAGGAGAGTCCTGCAGCTTTATAGATAGTTTTTATACAATTGTCTACTTTTGTTGGATTGGACGGTTTTCCAAAGTGATTGGTTAAAATATATTCGTTATCAGAGGGATGATTGTTGTGCTAAAATAGTATCTAAAAAAGAGAAATGGTATAATGTATTAAAGGATGTGAAAATACGCATGGAAAAATATGTACAGAGTTTAATAAATACACCAGATCCAATACTACCTAGTCAACAACCTCAAATAAAATTAAATTTAAGAGGACTAATGGAATATGCAAAATCTATTGGTAAAAAAGTGAGTGAATTGACAGAGGAAGAAAAAAATAGATTTATTTCGAAGAATCAGGAATAGTTGATAGTAGGAATGTAGAAATAGTGGTGTGTAATATATATAAGAATTATGAATAGTATATTGCTATAATTATTAAAAA
>JAFVUY010000021.1 GCA_017502465.1 Bacilli bacterium
CAATACCTGACCTGTGCCTGCATCAATCTGATGGAAAGCGGTCATTTCATTGCCTTTGGATGTAGGCATTTCGTCAATTATCGCTTTGCCGGAAAGCAATTTGTTTCGTTTGTCCTCACTGAATTGGGACAGGTTGCTCTGTTGGAGCTGAGGGTAGAAAAGGACATCTACCTTGCCGTCTTCATTGCGGATGAGAGAGAAACGGGTACGGCTCTTGATGATGTTACCTTGGTTGTCCATGACATGAATGGGTAACACTGGAGAACGACGGCCGTTGCTGATTTGCTGAAGAACACGCAAAGGCAGGTCTTCAACCATTTCCCTTGTCAATCCGAATGTTTCCAGAACTTCATAGGGAATCTCTTCTTCTTTAAAACTGTTTCTGATCATATCGATTTCTGTTTATAGGTATTATCGCTGAAATAGTCAGCTTGTGCAAAAGTAGAGTGATGATTGCATACATGAATAAGATACTGATTAAAAAGGTCTGAATTTTGAGAATAATTATATATAGACGATAAATCATACTCTTATTTCATACTCGATTTTATACAAAACAAGTCTTCTATGAATATTGGTTTTGAGTATGAAATAAGGGTATGATAACTTATAAAATGTTATTTTTCGTATGATTATACTCCATGTTTTCTTTATGCTGATTGGTAAGGTCTAATTTTGCAGTATGAAATATTTTGTTGCACTATTCATATTCGTAAATATTTGTCTTGATACCAAGGCACAGTTTCATACCATTGCGTCACGTCCTTTACAATATAAGGTGGAAACACTAAAAGACCGTCTCAAGTCTGAAACGGTCAATGTAAAGGATTCCCTTGCAATGGTAGGGAAGAAAGAAAAGAGAATAGATAGGGAGAAATGGCTGGAACGGTATATGAGTGTGTCACTGCCACTGAAGAGGATTAAGGTGACATCGCCGTTCGGAATGAGAAAAGACCCTTTTACGGGAAAAAGGAAAATGCATAATGGGATAGACCTTTATGCACGGAATGATGAAGTCTATGCCATGTTTCCTGGCGTGGTGAAAAAGGTTGGACATGACAAACGTTCCGGGAACTATGTCACATTACAACATGGAGACTATACGGTAAGCTATTGTCATTTGTCAAGGGTTACTGTTAAAGAAAGAACGCCCGTACTGGCAGGTGATGTGGTTGGCATCACGGGCAATACGGGTCGTAGTACAGGAGAACATTTGCATTTAACCTGCAAGAGGAGCGGTATCTCTATCAATCCATCTGTGATGTTTGAATATATTGGAGGTCATAAATAAAAAAGAGATAGCATTGCTACCTCTTTTCAAATATATGTGCCTTTTTTATTCAAAACAAGGAGTTTAGGAATCTTTTAATCTTATCTTTCAAACTGTACGGTATTTCTAATTCATTATCATCTATGGTTGAAATATTTATTACAGAAATGTTATCTTGCCCTCCAGTTTTAAGTGCCAAATCTATCATTGCATTACAGCATTTATCTACATTTAAATATTCTTTGTAGAAAGTTTTCTCTATAATTCTATCATTGCAATAACCACATAAACCATCACTGCACAGTAAAAATTGGTCATGCTTACGAATTTCATACACTAATATTTCCGGTTCGGCAGAAGTGTCACAATCTCCCAAACATCTTGTAATTATACTACTATCTGGGTGATTAAATGATTGCTTTACAGTTATCTCACCTTTATCAATTAGTTCTTGAACATAAGAATGATCTTTTGATAAACATTTAAGTCCTTGCTTTGGATTAAAGACATAACATCTGCTATCACCGCACCAACCTATATATGCTTTTTCATTAAGAATCCAGATTAGGACTATTGTAGTACCCATGCCTATCGTATCTGGGTCTGACTCTATATGTTTTAGTATTGCATCATTCGCATTTAAAATTATTCTCGATAGGTAGTTTTTGATTTTTTCATCTGAGTCGATGACTTCAGACAGCAATGATGGAACTAAATCACTTTTAAGAGACTCAATTGCTATGGATGATGCCATTTCTCCAGCATTGGCACCACCCATTCCATCAGCGACAATAGAAATTGAACCTAATTTCCCATTCTTAATATAACCATTAGAAGTGGGAACATCCCAATTCGATTTATTTAAGTCTGAACAAAATGAAAAAGCATCTTCATTATTTGCTCGCTCTATACCGATATCGGTTTTACCGGATATATATATATTCATAATCTTTATTATATCGGAAGTATTGGACCTACTGGTTTTACAGGTTCTTTTGCTTTGACTTTTTTCTCAATCTTAACCTCTTCCTTAACCTCCGGTTTATTACGAGTTTTTTTCACAGGTTTGATATAAGTAATTTCAAATGGAAAGACAGAAGGTGGACATCCATTTTCTAAAATATTAATGTTGACATTATTTATACCTTCAGCCAATGCGAACAATTTGCATTTATAACGAGTCTCTGAAATTTTTGCCAGTTCTGTTTGCAGAGAATCCGTTTTTATTTCCACTTCAAATGGATAATCGTTTTCGCCAGGTTGCTTATCTGCAGAAATATTAATTGTAAAGGATACATTACCTTGCTCCAATGTCGTTTCTGTTTCATCCAAATCAACATTTATATATTTATAATGCCATGCTTTGGTCTTAATTGGAACAATTGGGTATTTTAATCCATCATATGTAATTTGTACAGGGTATTGTATTTCTGTGATAACATCAGGAAGTGAATCTGGAATAGTCAAATTACAGTTGTATTGTACATAATTACCATTTTCAGTATTCTTGGTTTCAAGAGAAATTTTGTCGATTATACATCCATGTTTTTCATCAATATCAAATCGACACTTATCTGCAGAAATAATAACTGGTAATTCTAATTTGATGGTAGTTGCTACGTCTTTATGTCTAAATGCAATATCTTTACCATTGTGCATGATTAATCTATATTTTAGATTTGGATCGAACGTTAACATTCCCCATTTGTCATTAGTGCGAACAACCGCAAAGTCATTTAGACAAAAACCAACTTCATTGAATTGTTCAGGAAGAACTGTTTCACCATTATAGTTTAACCCATACTTTTCGTTTAACTTAAATGGAGAAAATGAAGAGTTGTACTTTTCTGTTTTAATCGTTTTAAGCTTATATTCGTTCGTTCTATCAGCATAATAAATTTTTGTTGGTCTTAGAAACTTATCAAAATTGAATCTAACAAATTCTGTTTTACTTCCTTTGCCCCGTATAATAATAGAATCGTTCATATCTATTAAATATTCATTCAATTCTCCATCTACAGCCACTTGTCTTTTTAAATTTGTTTCAGCTTCATTTGCGAAAACAGGTTCCAATTTGCGGGCATTTTTGTCAAATAGATATACTTTATGTTTGATGATGGCTATACCAACACCTTCATCATTTACTGATGAGAGAAATTCAACATCCTCTTTATCGAATACTTTGTCATTATATGAGAATGTAATCGGGCTATTATCTGCAGTAATATATGTGTAGTATGGATTTTTCAACTTATCAACCTGTTCATATGTAAAACATGTGGCAAATCCATTGTTGAAAGGATACATCTTAACGTAAAATCCAAATCTTTCCTCTTCGCCATTTTTGTTAATAAAACAATATCTGTTTTCTGATTTAACCAAAAGGAAACCATCTCTAAAAAATGGCTCATTATATGTTACTGAGTAATTCTTTAATGAAGTGAACTTACCATGATTATTAAAGAAACCTGTTACTTCCTCAGAGTTCTTTTTTGTAGTTACAGAAAGCCCTTCTTTAAAAGGATGAATTACATCATTAGTAACGGCAATCTTTTTTCCTTTTATACTCCATATAGAACTTGTTTCCAAGGAGTCACTAATTAAAAGAGGAGCACCAGAAGCGATATAAATTTTATCGTAGTCTGGTTGCATAATCCATCTTGTCATTTGAGCATTCGTTGCTAAACAAGATAAGATAAACGTCAATGAAATTAATACTTTTTTCATATGTGATTTAATTATTATTAGATATCTTATTTAATCCTTTCGTCAATTATAGTAATTGCATTATTTATATTCATAAGCAATGAATCATCTTTTGCTGCTATAGCATACTCTTTTGCTTCTAACAAATATTCTTTAGCTTTCTTGAAATTCTGACCATATGTGTCATTTTCATTAGCGGAATATGTCGCCATTCTATATGCAGCTTTTGCCTTTATTATAGCTGTTGTTGAGTCATTTAGTTCTAATATTTTTGAATATAAATCTCTGGCTTTATCGTTATACTTATCTAATTTGGGTAAACCATAATGATCTGGATCATTATAATAATCAATACCTAAGGCATCTTTACGTTTTAATAATAATGAATCTGAATACCATCCATATGTTTTTGCTAATTCATACATTGCAGGAGCATAATTGTTCATGGATAAGCTATCCATTATGTTTACCGCTTGTTTAACATCTTTAGGATTATTACTATTAAGCATAACCAATGCTTTATTATACGATTCCTCCATTGATATAGATGGAGTTGTTGGTGATAACCAACTATAAACTCCCCATATAATGAGTGCAAACAGTATCACAACAGAAGCATATTTCACAATACTATTTGAGGTATTTAGATGCTTTTCGGATAACTTGATTATTTGATTTGCAGTTGGACGTTCTTGCGGATTTAATGACAAACAAGAGAATATAAGTTTCTGAATATCTTTAGGGATGTTATTTCCCATAGATTTTAATTTCATGTTATTCTCTAACTGATTTTTTCCACCTTCTTCTTTAAAAGGAACTTTACCTGTCAATATTTCATAGAGAGTTGCCCCAAATGCCCAGATATCACTTTCTGCGGTCGGTCTATAATTCTCACCAAAACGCTCAGGAGCCATATATGCCATTGTTCCACTATTGTCTTCATCAAAGTAGAAACCATGTTTACCCCCTCGTTGTGAACTAATTCCAAAGTCTGTAATTGCATAATTATTATAATCATCAATTAAGACATTCGCAGGTTTAATATCCTGATGTATTATTTGAGGAGTACAGGCATGCAAATATGACAAGCCTGAAGATACATCAAATATGAATTTCCATATATCTTTTTCTTCAATTGCCTTTCCAATAAGCTTTTCAGAAGAACCGTTTTTACAATATGGAAGTTCTAAATATGGTGTATCCTCACAAATCGAAAAATTTGTAGGTTGAAGTAGATTGGTATGCCTGCAATTATGCACTATTTTATATTCATCTCTAAATCTTTGCTCACCTTCAATGTCAAGAGCATTTTTAGGACGATAAATTTTAATAGCTACCATCATTCCGGATTCATCAGGTGAAAAATTATCAGATTCTTCACCTAATAATTCTGGATTATCTATAGTATTAACGTCAATAGCGAGCCATACATCTGCTGTACCTCCATCTGTACTTAAGGTCTTTAGCAATTTATATCGCCCGTCAAATAGTTTTCCATCTTTTGCAAGTTGTTCTACATCTACCATATCAAAGATGTCTTTTTCAAGACTTTAATTTATAAGAGGCTGCGTTGTCAGACACAGCCTCCCTGGTTAATATATTATTTCAGTTTCACAGAGTGTCTATTAAGTTCCTTAATAGAACTTATAGATCTTGATTCAGCAACGTTAGAGTAATATGATACTTGTCCATACTCAATGCCATAAAATACAGCAACTAATCCATCGTTTGACAAATACACTTTTTCAGCGTTTGAACTTTCGTTTTCAAGGTATTTATATTTCTTTGATAAATAAGCATGAACATCATTTGTCTTTAGACTACTATTCAATTGTGTGATAACAGCTTGGGCAGTTTCAAATGTGTTAACGAAATCAAAAGTATAATAGCAACAAACCAAATCAACTTTTCCATCACTAATTCCAAAAGCTAATTGATTCTTATCTTCCAAAAATGGTTGATAATCTTTCATCATTGATTTTACTTCTTTCTGAGTTTTACCTAAGAACGGACTATAATCTGTAAATAAGTCATGGGTCAATACTACATAGGTTAATTGCATATTCGTAATGTCCCAAGTTACACCAACTGAAGCTTTATCGAATTCTTCGTTATTAATAAAAGCCTTATATGTATCAGTTGTACCTTTTTCGTAAATGGTATATAACTTCTCTAAATATTTAGTCATACTATTTGCATAACTAGAATCTACGTTTTTGAAGTAAAGTCGAATATCAGAAACTTTGCCAGTCAACAAACTAAATCCAAATCTAACGTACTGAATTTCACCTGATATATTCTGATAAACAATTACATCCTCTTCCTCTCCTGCAGGATTACCTCCGAATGTTTCATAAATTTTTGCCTTTTCTGCTCCAATAAATTCGTCAAAATTGTATGGCAACATTCCTTTAACAATAATCTCAACCACTGCCGTACCTTCAGAAGTAATAATATCAATATATGTTCTTCCTGAGGAAACACCTGTAACCTTTCCTGTTGTTGCGTCAACCTGAGCAATATTAGTATTATGGGAAGAGTAACCAATAATATCTACATCTCTTAGCAGATTGCTATAATTCGGAGAAATCATTTCTTGATATTCAACAGTCTCAGAGTCAAGCAAACGAGCATATGTAAATGTTAAACCTGTATCATTAAATTTTGCAGTAAATTCAAGATCATTAATCTTAGTAATTTGCATATCCAAATTCATTTGAATACTTTCATTCAAGGTATAGGTTCCGGTTACTAAGTTTCCATCTACAAAGTATCTTCCATTCACATTCTCGTTTTCAAAATCGTAAAGTATTTCATTTGAATTTGAGTAATAAAACATACCGGATGATGTAAATTTTATCGTTTCCCAAACTCCCTCTTCTGGGTGATCATAAACCCATTGACCAACTAACAAATTTGCATAATCAATTACAGGTTCATCATCATCATTGCTACATGCACAAAAAGCGATTGCACAAAGCATAAAAGCAAATAATTTCTTCATTTTATTTTAATTTAAATAGTTATAGTTAATATCTGAATGTGTAGCCTAATTTCACAGACAAATAATTATTTCTTTGTTTATAACCAGACATTATAGTATTAGCTGTTTGATCAAAAACTTTCCATCTATCTCCTTCCCAAAATTTTTTGTTTGCTAGATTGGTTAGCATAAGATTGTATTCGATACCCAAACTAATTCCTGAATATTCATAAGTAACGCCTATACGAGCTCCAAATTGAAGGCGTTTATATGGTGATGCTTCGAATGAGTTGTCTTTTTTAATATCTGCATTGTTACCCTCTGAATATGTTTCATAGAAAGACACATTCTTTCCATATAAATCAAGTTCTCCATTACCTGTATAATGCATGGAATAATTATAGCCATCATATCTCTCATTTGTGACTTGATGGCCGTCAATTTTGTATTTATGCATTGTCTCACTATCAGTGTTTCCTGATAATTTCATTTTTGCAGATAGTCCATAATTAACGACTGGACCTAAATTGAATTGGACATGACTTATTTTATTAATAGGCAATCGATATGATGCTAATACAGGTATTTCTATAGTATTAATTGTATATTCTTCGGAATATTTATTTTGCGTATTTCCAACTAAAGCAACTTTGCTTGTCTGTGGTATCACGCGAGTTAAATTTGATTGAAATTCATTTTTATAACTATAATGTAAATAGCTTACACCTGCAATTAAATAAAGATTCTTATAAAGTCTAATGTCAGCATGAGCACCAATAGTAAATCCACTACCAGAAGAATAAGATACTTCTTCGCTATTATTACCCAATGCATAATTTACAGGACTTCCTGTAAAATTACCTCCAGATGAAGCACCTATCATAGGATACAAATAACCTGCGGTTATACCAAACGATAAACCTCTACCTCCGATTCCCAAATCAGGGACTTGTGCAATCATAGGTCTTGCCTCCTGAGACACATTTATACCTAATGTTTGCAGTCCTGTTGTTACATTAATACTGGCTTCGCGTATTTCGTTAATTGGAGCATTAGGTGCACAATGTATCTTTATAGAATCATTGCTAATTCTTGTCAACTGACACCAATGAGGGAAATCACCGAATTTCCAATCTTCGGCATCTGTATAAACTTTAATATATTCATCACCACCATTGGGACCAAATTTTAATTCATTTTTTGAAAATGAAAGTTTCTCATTACCTGCGCCTTGGAAAATATTTATGATGATAACAGAGTTGGATGGACTTTCAATTTTTACATTAGCTTTACGTGCAGTATTCTGATTATTTGCTAAAGCCGTCAATTCTATCTTACCAGTTTCTTTATTAGCTGAAATCCATTCAGGAATATCTTTAATTTCCCAATTTGTATTTGCAAAAATATCTACAGTATTTGTTTCTCCTTCAGAAGGGAACATAATATTTTCAACAGAGCTTCTTAATATTTCAGGAGCTCCTTCATTTGTTACAACAATTGTTCTAAATTGTGTACCACTGGTAACTTGAATTTTCGCGGTTCTATCATTTAGTTCAGTGTTCTCTTTGCTTGAAATTATAATTTGGCTTCCTGATTTTTTTATTGTACACCAATCACTATTTATGGAAATTTTCCAAGAACTACCTCCATTCACTGTAACCACAGCATCACCACCTTGATAAGGAATAATGACTTCATTTCTTGATAGGCCAAAAGGTGCAGATTTTTTAGCCTTGTAAGTAATATCATTAATCAAATTGATTTTACTTTCGCAGTCTTTTATAAAGAATTCATCTCCACATTTAATTACTTGCTGGTAATAGCTTTTAGCATCCTCATATTTTCCTGCATTATAATATGAATTTGCTTTCACGAACATTTCTTTACAAGTCTGCGCACTTACATGAGATGAAAATATAATCATCAACATATAAAGTAAGTTCCTTTTATTCATAAATCTATAATCTTTTTTATTATTAATCTTGAAATAGTATCTTGTTTTTGAGAATAAATTGCATTTTGCTCGGGCATATCCAGATCGGCAGTCATTGCTACAGTATCTGAGACTTCTTTATGTCTAACGTATAGATTGATAATATTTCCTAATATTTTAACTCTATTGTCTATAGCAATAATTCTATCCTTTTTCTCTGATTTAAGAGTAAGAGCTTTACCATAAAAAGCTTCGGCTTGAACAACTTTAGATTTACTTTTGTCGTCTATTTTAAATTGATTATTACTGATGTCATTTTTTATGGATACAATTATCGAGTCACCAGAATTACACAATTCATCAAATGGTGAATCATTTGTCTTATTGATAAAAGCAAAAGCCAAACAAATTGCTAGTAATGAGATAATGAGTGTAGGAAATATATATTTTATACGACCTTTACTTAATCGTCTTTCAGAAATCAAATCGACTATTTGTTGAGCAGAAGGACGCTTTGAAGGTTCCTTCTCTAAACATGAGTAGATTAGTTTTTTAATTTCATTGGGTATTTTCTGATCAATATTTGGAACCGTTTTCCCTTTTTCTTGAGCTAATCCACCTTCATCACCAAATGGAACATCTCCTGTAACTATCTCAAACAATGTAGCGCCTAAAGCCCATATATCACTCTCTGGTAAAGGTTCTGCATTTTCTGTAAACCTTTCAGGTGCCATATATACCAATGTTCCGCTACTTGCATCTTCATAGTAACTATTTATTCGATTTTCTTTTTTTGCACTAATGCCAAAATCAGTAATAGAATAATTACCATTAGAATCAATTAATACATTAGCGGGTTTTATATCCTGATGTATTATAGGTGGGTTACAAGCATGCAAGTAACTTAAACCAGAAGCAACATCAAGAATATACTTCCATAGGACTTCTGGGTCATTAACTTTTCCCACTAATTTCTCAGAAGAACCATCCTGGCAATATGGCATGACCAAATATGGAGCATTTTCAAATATGGAAAAGTGAGATGGGGGTAAGAGATTGGCATGATGACAATTATACACGATTTTAAATTCATCCTTAAATCTCTGTTCTCCTTCTATGTCTAAAATATTTTGAAGTCTATATATTTTAATTGCTACTTTCATGCCAGATTCCTCATTGGGAGTACAATTATCTTCATCAGAATAATCTCCTAATGTATCAATAGTCTTGACAGCCAATGCCAGCCAAACATCTGCAGTACCTCCAGCTTCACTTAGCCTGCGAAGTAATTTGTACTGCCCATCGAATAAGGCATCGCCATCTACATATCTTTGTAAATCAAGCATTCTTATTTCAATTTTAATCTTCTGCCAACTTTTAATTTGGTAAATAAATCAATACCATTCATTTTTGCAAGATTTGATAATCTTATTCCAAATTGTTGGGATATCTCATATAAAGTATCATTCTCTTTTACGTTATAGTAATCTCGTGAACCGTTATATTTAGTCTTTTTCTTCTCTAAGAAGACAATATCTCCTTCCTTAATATTGGCTTCAGTGACAACTTCATTGTATTCTAAAATCTTTTTCTTAGGAATATCATATTTCATAGATATTGACGTAATGGACTCGCCCGGATATAACAATGTACATCTAACATCATTTATTTCAACGACATACTTATTTATTGTTCTTTTAATAAATTCTTCCTCTTCTGTCTGTACTTCATCTTCAATTAGACAATCCGCGTCAAATACCGGTTGTTCTTTTGTTACATATTTTGTAATGGTTATCGTTTTACCAGGTTTCAATTTTACTCCTCCATTAATAGAGTACAATTTATATGCATCTATATAGCCAATTAAGGCTTTAGCATAATTGGAAGCTGTTGCATATCCAGCCTTTTGTAATCCATAAGCCCACGCACGATAATCATATATACTTTTAGCAAATAAAGAACTATATCTATTACCTTTAAGAACTTTTGCATGGTCCTCAAATGATTCCTTAGCAGAAGAATATTTTCTAAATTTGCTTTTATGAATTTCATCATCCCAGGCTAAGTAAATGCTACCCCTCCAACTGCTACCTGCTTTTATCCCAAAATGATTATTTGCATGAACCGTTAGCATACTTTTTCCTGCTCCAGATTCAAGAATTCCTTGTGCTAAGGTTATAGATGCAGGGATACCATACTTTTCCTCTTGTTCTAATGCCACATGCTTATACTGAGAAATGTATGCCAATATATCAGCAGATGTTTGTGCGTATCCCAAATATATATACTGTAATAGCAGAAAGAATAAGATGCTTTTTTTCATTCGCTTATGCGTTTTTAATAATTCATGGATATTTCATTTTATACAAATGAAGTTCTTGCAACTTCTTGAAAAACGGAAGAATGTATAGTTTTATTTATTTCTTTTGCAATCCATTCAAGAATGGTATCTTCAGGACAGAATAAAGCGATGATTAATCCTATGATAAGACAAACAACTACTATTACAACAATTGCGACACCACCTGTTAGCCCTATAGCTGCAACAACAGCGGCAACTATCGCACCAATGATGGCACCCTCAAGAAGTGATATGAGATCTTTTAACACTTTCTTTCCTGCTTCTTCAGAAGGCAATCCGGCTAGAAGACAATAAAAGTAGATTATAACATCGGATATGAATGGTATCAAACTAATTACGGCTAAAATCCCTCCACCTCTCAGTGTTCCCCCTTTAGTCACTTTGGGACCCTTTTTTAACATTTGATCTATTTTACCAGCAATGTTTGCCTTTTCAATTTCTGCCATACATTTTGAGTACAATTGTTTAGCAATATTTTCTGAGTTTTTAATTAGCACATTACTTTTTGCTAAAACACTTTGACTTCTACTTATGTCTTGAAGTCTAATTGAATCTTTACGACTTCTATAATTATAAGCATTTGTGTTTCCTTTAGTTTGAGGATCTAATGCTTTAATGACATCTTGATGCTTCCAAATATCTTTTATTGTATTTTGCAGAGCTTTTATATTTGGATTACCCACTAGTCTTTTATTAACCAATAGTTGTAGTTGAGTAGAAGATACTCTAGGATTTTTAAAAAGTTTAAGGTTATTTGCTTGGTTGTCAAATTCACCTTGAATACTATCTAATATACCAAAAACTTGATCCTTAACAAAGCCATTAAGCTTGTTCAGTAAGCTATTCAAATCAGGGTTAGTTGTTTTTGAAGTTGTAATAACATTACCAGCTTTTAACTGAGGTACATGATTATATGAGTCGTTTATATAATTTAGAGTCGTATTGCCAATATCTCCAGATGCCGGAGTTATATTTCGATATATTTGAAAAGCCTTTACAGCTAATGCTGTTTTTTCACCAAATAACCCATCGGGCTTCAAATATGGCCAATTACCATGAACCTGAATGTTTATTGCATTCAACTTCAATTGAATAGATTGAACCATTGGATCAAATTTCGGTGTCGAAGAAGCCTTTAAATACATATTAGTTATCTTTTAAGTTGTTTATGGAAATAATTATTGGCATAGATATACAGGAACGATTAATAATCTTTTGGTATATTCTATTCTTCAATGAGGTATTAACGGCCTTCTCAAAATTCTTTTTATCCTTAAATTTGATGGTAATATACAATCCTCGCTGGAGTTTTGTTTCACCGGCTGCTCCCTCTATCTTTAGTTCTATGAAGATTCGTTTAAATTCTTCTTTACCAAATTCTGTAATGATTTCTTTTCGTATAAGAGCTTCAATATCTTTTTTAGTATAAAGCCGATCATTTGTCAAGGTATAGTATCTCAAATTTTCATATCTTTCATCGACGTTTGCTTTATCAGTTCCTCCCATACCGGAAACAATTATTGGAAGCTCTTTTTCTATGGATGGTAACTTTTTATTTTCCATAGTCTCTCCTAATATAGGGGTATTCCCCAATTTCCCTAATGTTGATGTGAAAGATACTTTGATAGAAGAAGATTGTGGATATTGGTTCATGTTTTTCATTACATAAGTACCACTATCAAAACTATATTTTGAATTGTGTGTACCAACGCTCTTTCCTATTTTATTTATTAAATCTCGTAGTTGTTTTATAGTTTCACCATCTTTTATTCCATTAAATTCGATAAAAGCATAATAATCATCGATAAAGTGATTATAAATTGTTCTTATGTCTCTATATAAATTACCTTCGTGATAGCATGATGCATCGAAGTCTCTAACAATTATATCGTCTTTAGACATGTTGAAACCTTGCTTGTTTGCAGCATTTGAAGTTTCTATTATTTGTAAAAAGAAAGAATTGTCTTGTTTTTGGAGTTTTGCTATAGGTGATATCTGAGTTAACGTAACATTGTTTATATCTATATTGGTGATTGGCATCACATTAATTTTTATCGAGATATTTTCAGGAATTATATAATCGTTTTGAAATTCCAGTTTCAACCATATAGTTGATTTATCAAAGGAATTTAGTCCATCCTCTTCCACCCATTTTTCGAAAATTTTAGGATATGCTCGTTGCTTAAATACATCCCTATCTTTAGTTTCATCAGTTATAAAAATAAGAGACTGATTTACCATATTCGTTAAAGTATCTTTCCAATTTTCAATAATTGAAAAGAATTGGCCAGATGATTGTTGGGAATCAAAAGGTTCCACCATTTCAATATTTTCCATCTTTGTCATGTCCGAGTATTCTAATTCATAGTCCTCCGAGCCAACAAAGATGTGTTCAGGTAAGATTCCATTTGTTCCTTCAATAATCAACGACAGTCCTTTTAAACTGTCTATTTCTGCTTTGGTATTGATTCCTATCCAAATACAATTAGGCTTGTCCATGATAATATCATAGACTTTGTCTCCAACACATAGCTTTTGTGGGTTAAGTATATATAAATTCTGATATGGGATGCATAACGTGTTGAATATGGGAATATAGTTAATCTGATTTTTACTATCTCCTATTTTATATACAAAAGAAGCGTTATTTCCAATTATTATTGTCTCTGAATCTTTTTTAGGCTTAAACTTAGCTTCGATAACAGATAATGCTGGCATTGCCTCTATTTCGCGTCTTGGTATAAAATCTTCACAGAATCTTTCAATGATTCTTTCCCCAATTCCGTCAACATAATCTTTTATTTTTTGACTTTCATGCAATAATGATACAAGCATCATTTTGGCAATTGGATCCATTAATCTAAAATCCAATTTTTCATTTGATATCTCTTTAAGATATTCTACAGCAGCGTTGATGTTTTTTTCTAATTCGATGTCCATATATTAAATGGTTATTTTTTTGACAGTAGGCTCCATAAAGAACATGACTCTTTTCTCATATTTTTTAACCATTCCTAAACCATCATCAAGAACCCCTGTAACTCTTACAGAAACTTCATATTTTGAAAATACTTTTTTTGTCCTATGTTGTTTGTCTTCGTCTATAGAGTTTAATTCAATAAACACATCCACATGTTTTAATTGAGGTTCATATGTTTCCAAACTCTTTTTTATACTTTCCTGACATTCTTTTCGTGTTACATCATTGTATAATCCATATCCTCCCATACCGGTATGGTTGTTATTGAAATCCCTATAATGAATATTAGAATATTCATGGTTCCAATATTCAAAACCAAAATCCGGGTCTGCAGAAAAGCTACCTTTAGGAGTGAATACAATCAACTCAACTAAATTATCTAACATTAATTTCTTATCATCTATTTCTCGATTAAGAAAAACGGATGATTCGTTATTAATGAATTCGATAGGAGTATTAACGAAAGCCATTGTTATATTTCAATCCAATGTTTTACGTCTTTTTGAAGTCTTATCTTATATGTATTTGTTATACTGCTTATACCATTTAATACGGCCTTAACTTTAACAACTACATATTTATCATCTTCCTCTTTATCACGACCACCAACAAAACCACTCGCAAAAACAATCGTATTTCCGGTGTTAGAAGAGCTGGTGGGTTCACTGCCATCAATTGTATAGAATATTGTAGCTCCAGGTGTATTGTTCTCTACCGGTATTCGTACTTTGCTATTTGTGCATTTCTTAAACAAATTGGCATTTGATATAGTTGGAGCTTCTATTTTTTCTTCAACATGTGTGAAGTCCTTAAATTTTCCAACTTTCTCACATATTGCATTACATAAACTTAAACCTTCTTTAATACGACTATTTACTTCTTTATAATTGAATTGAGCGTCAACAAAATTTCTATATGTATCAGCTTCCATTAAATTCAAGCCCTCATCTAAAGTACAAGCGCAAAGGAAACCACTAATGAATTTTTGAATATTACCAAGCAACATCATTGGTGTCATTAATTCAACATCTTTGTCTATAATAATTTTGAGTTGTTCAACAATGGGCCAGAATATACTGATTGCTGTTTTACAGTCAGAGTTGGTACTATCTAATAGTTGTCTATTTGATACTTTTAATATGTTCTCAAAAGAAGTAAGATGTTTCTTGTATTCAGGGTGCGATGAAATAAACAAGCACGGTGGAATAAAATTGATCTCATCCAATCTCCAACCGTATTCATTTATAATACGAGCCACAGGAAACATTTCTTCACTCAACATACAATTCTCTAGAATAAGCGAGAATTTATATTCTGGTTCACAATAACCATTAAATGTTTCTTTCCAGGAATCTTTTGTTTCTACACATAAGATATAGCTTTCTTCATCATTTGATGGAATTGTTAATCTTGTGTCGAAATTATTAGTAAATGATGTGTCGTAGTTTATATCTATAATATTGCCTGATTTGGTTATAGCAAAGCAATTAAGAGCCTCCACATCAATTATATTCTTGCTTACGCTTAATGAAATTTCAAATTCTCTGTTTGAAGGCAATAAACCAAATCTACCATTAGAAGCCAATACAAAGGCTTGATTTAAAGATTCTAAGTGGCATTTGTCAGATGACTTTAAAATTTCATCAGTCAATCTCATGCCCTTTTTCCAGCATATTCTTTTTGTCATAACCTATAAATTCGTATTATAATTCAAATAATTATATATAATGTCATCAGCTAATCTAAGAGTCGGATAATCTGAGTTTATATGAAAACACAACTCGTCTTCTATTGAAAAGAAATAGTCTTTAATAAATAGTCTGTATGTTTCTAACTCTTCCAAAAATAGATTAAAATGTTCTGAACATTCTTCATCTGACCAATAGTTAATTGTAAATGTCATTATATTTTCACTAAACTCATTACCAAGATACATAGAGTTTAGTTGAAAATCCTCAATCTTACTATTGTATTGAGGTTCTTTATCATGAATTTCACTTAAAATATTCTCTTTGTTTAAGGACAAACCTTCTTCGAACAATACTTTTCTTAACATGAAAGTAATTAAGGTCTTATTCCCTCTAATACGTTTACAATTGGGAAGAAAAGGGATGGTTCGCTGTATGAAACGATTAGATTTTTCTTTTTCTGTCAATGTATCTCCAATGATATTTTGAATAAAGATATTGTCTGATGACAATTGATTTATCTTTTCTTTAACCTTTGTCTTTAAATCCAACAACAAGACATCTATTGGAGAAAAGAATTTATGAGCATTTTCCTTTTCTAATTCTTGCTTTGCATATTCTTCTGCAAACCTTTCTTTTCTTTCACGTTCTGGAATATTGTCAAATCGATTAATCGGATGAAACATATATTCGGGCAATGAATTGTACAATCCATTTCTTCCTACATGAAATTCCGTTTTTCCATCAGGAGTTTCTTCGTAGTTGATAATATCCTTATAAGAATTTCTTTTATGCAATCCGTTAACAGAAACTCTATATGATTCTTTTGGAAGATATGATAATATATCTTCAATATTTATATCATCAGGAAGAAACTTTATCATAGTTTAGACCAAATTATATATTGAGGCATCTTTTGTCAGTTCAATGAAAAACTGACCTTTCTCTGTAGATACTTGTATGACATCAAAAAGAGGAATGCCAATTTCTTTAAGTGACATTTCCTGATATGGGAAATATTCGTCTATATTTTCAATAAAACATTTATGAAATAACGTTTTATAACTAAGTTTTCTTAACTCTTCGTTATTGGTTATGTAATTATCGAGTTTTGATTCTGGCAATTGAACAGGAAATTCTTTCTCAGGTTTATCTGATATTATTTTATCAATAAATTTATTGTTTCTCATGTTAATTTCAACTGCATTAACATTAAGAACTTCTTTTAAGATAGAAAGAACCTCACAGACAGAATTTTCTGCAGAAAGTAAGTCAACCTTAATTATATTGTCCCATCTTTCGTGAGCAGGACATGTGGATTTCCATGATGCATATTTATATGTATTCACCGAATTGGTCAACCCTTCATATCTTAACATTTTTCCTTGAAGAGTCTTAAATGGGACAGGTTCGTCTTCTGACAGATGAATAATCTTCATTGCTTCTTGTACTTGCATAGCACCTATTATTGAGGCACTTATTGGAGTAGTTGCCACACGTCCAGCATTA
>JAFVUY010000229.1 GCA_017502465.1 Bacilli bacterium
GAATATAGTTTGGGCGACACCCCACGCGAGGTATCGCCCGTATCGGTTGATTCTGCACTCAAAAGCATCGACCTGATGCACTTCGGCTGGAACATCGGCAAAGCTTTCGGCAAGAAGCGCATCCACACTGCCACATTCATTAAACATGTCTTTGCTCACGCTCTCCGCGACATAGAAGTCTCAACCATCGAACGCAAAATGTCGCACACAGAATCCGAGTGTAGAATTAAGTTGGATGGAGAGATTTTAAATTCTCACATCAGTATGGAACAACCATTTTTATCACATCGCTAAACGCCATATCTGTCTCTATTTCAGGTTTGTCATTGAGTGATGCAACAATAATATGATTGAGAGTATCTTCTGTACAATAGCCATTACCAGCTGCAATAATATTATTAGCAAACAATAATCTGTAAAATATAATTCTTATTTTTCGAGGAGTTAATCCTTCAATATTATTTTCTTTTATATATTTAATTAGTAACTCTTTAATTTTTGACTCATTTAATTCTTCAATTTCTGCATCCTCCGTATGGACAAATAATGAACGCTTTTCTCGATTGATGCTAAACGGCACTTCTGAAGTATTTTCCTCAACTTCTTCATCAGTTATTACTAATTTGTCAAGAAATTCTATTTGTTGAAATTTGTCTAAAGGAGCTAATCCAATACTAAAAACAAATAGTTTGTCCAAATGCTGATTGGCATCTTTTCGTTGCTCATCTGTAATATTGATATTATCGTATTTGCAAGTGTAATATGCATTTTTCAATTTATTTGCATCCACGCTACAAATAACAATCATTCTTTTTTGTATATCAGGATGTTCCAAAATCAAACGCAAAGAATTGACAATCTCTAACATTTTCGAAGATTCACATCTATCAATATCGTCAACATATAGGATAATTTGTTTTTTCTTGAGTTTATTATTACATACAATATAATTTATCAGAAATACTAGGTCTTGTTCTAAATCATTCTGAATCCCTAACATACCTTTATATGATCTTCTCTTTAATTTCTTTTCTATTGAATTCAATATAGAGAACGGATTTTTTATTATGGCATAAAACAACCCACTTGCAGCTGTAAACCAAGCTAAAGGCAGTTTTAACTCTTGCATTACTGATTTAATAGAATTAGATAACTCTTGAAGCATTGATATTTTATTATAAAGCAAGCATACCAATACAAAAAATAGTATATAGGATAGCATGCGAATCCATTGATGCTTGAGTTGATAAACCACATAAAATAACAATCTTTGAAACCTATTTAGACCATGTTTGTATATAACTTCGTATAGGTAAGCCCATATTGCTGGTGTATCTTGATATTTCCAAGCATTAAATTCTATTATTTTATAATTAATACAAGGTTGCTTTTTTTTATTTTTCTTACGTTCTGAGAGTCTTTTTTTCACCTGTTTAAAGAAATATGATTTACCTCTTCCCCAGGGACCAAAGATTCCTAACATACAAAAATTATCATTTGTATGTTCAGCAATTTTATCCAATTGTTTAATATAACATTCTGCTAGCTTATCTATACCAAAACAAGGATTTACTGAAGAGTCTTTTATATCTTGATAACTTTCTTTCGAATTAAATGCCACTGAATAGTTATCTTCCTTTTCTGAACTATGATCTTGTGATGTTGACATCTCATCTGTATCAATATCTAAATTATAACCAGATTTTGTATATGAATCTGTATCTTTTAAACTATCAGCAATTAGATCCTCGTCTGTTAGAAGATGCTCCTCAATAAAGTGTACACCTTCAGGCGTAAGCCCATGAATAATCCCTTTATTATTTATCAGAAAAGTTGCAGTTAAATAATTATTACTATGAAGACTTTCGAAAGCATCAGCCAACTGTTTCTCAGAATCATATATTATAGAATATAACGAACATAATTTATCAAACTCAATATGAGAAGTATTACCCTCTTTATATCGTTCGTATAAGGCAAGCAAAATCTTATTCTTTAATTCTCTAAGTGTCATAGCTACTTGATTTATATCTACAAAATTACCTAAAACTTATCAAATTTAGCATTTTACACCTCATATTTTATCATCACACATTCCACATTTAGCGAAAATCAGCACTTTAACTCACCACCAACCACCATCCAAAAGTTATTTTGCAGTTATATTTTGGTGGGTGATTTCACCATTATAACACCAATTTTATTTGCCATCAAATCATTAAAAACAGTTCGAGTATGGCAAATGAAATTACTTTTGATAAGCTGCCGCAGGCGGTGGGTTATCTGACAGAACAGGTGGAGCGAATCCACAAAATTGTAGCAGCATTGCAGCCAC
>JAFVUY010000022.1 GCA_017502465.1 Bacilli bacterium
CGCCCGACAGAAAAATTGCAATACTGTCAACAATCTCTCTGTCATCATCCACAACTAATATGTTCATCTCTTTCACCTCCGGTTACATCATACAATAAAAGTTCTAAGATTAAGCAATGAATTTATTAAGATTTCTTAATAATTATAATTTATATTAAAACAGGCAGAGCAACAATGCTCTGCCTACGTATAATATTTAAAAAGGTTGTATGTTGCTCTTTATATATATTATACTACAAAAATGCGCAATAGTCAATGAATACGGCATAATATCCGTTATTTTCCAATAACTTCTTTTGCCATTTCAACAAGCTCATCTGCAGACAATTTACCATCAATCTGCAATAACTGGTAGTTCATATCATCTTTCTTCCACGAGACAGACTGAATCTCTTTTATTTCTACTTTACTTGATCCATAACTGAATACCAGTTCGCCGGTTTCTTCAGCTTTTTTATCTTCATCTGTCATTTTGTAATCAGGGGGAACAAGTTTGTTAGTGTAGCTGTGATAATACACATCAACACCGTCAACATTTGCAACCACTTCGCCGTTTGTTTCAACCTGAGAGTTAACCTTATCCTGAGAGAAAAGAACTTCATCATTATCTTTTAGATAACGGAATGTGACTGATTTGAATTTTTCAACCGCCTTACCATTATCATCAGTTAGAACATTATCAACAACGCTGCCGTTATCAAATTTATATCCGTTAGCAAATTCATCAACAAGCTCTACCTCATATCCTATGTCTTTTGTAACTTGCTTGACACTCGGAAGTTCATTGTAATCAGGGATCGAAGACGAACTGCTAAACCATTGTGATATAATTCCGCTTGCGGCAAAAACCGTTATTCCCATAACAAGTGTTGCTGCTACTGCAATAAGTGCTATTTTCTTTTTTGATTTCATAGGTTTTAACATCCTTTCCGTAGATGCGGAATCAATTCGATTATTAACCATGTTTTTAATTCTCTCAACACTTATATCAAGCGTTCCCGATGAATTATCAGAGTAGCCTTTGATGTTGAGTTCATCAAGCAGGTTCCTTTTCTTATTCATAACGATTCCTCCGCATTTAATAATTTTTTTAATTTACGTTTTCCTCTTGAAAGTTTGGTCTTTATGGTAGAAATATTAAGTCCGGTTGCTTTTGAAATATCCTTCAGCTTTTCATCATATTTATAAAATCTTACAAATATTTCATTATCCGGTTCTCCAAGCCTCATAACAGCATCCCATATAGATTTTTTGTTGTCGTCTGTAAATTCGTCTTCTATGGGAATTTCAATATCATCAAGGTTTGTATAGTCCTTTTTCTTATTAAGTCTCTTTAATGCAAGATTACGAGCCGTTGCAGCGATATATGACCGCAGTGTTCCTTTTGAAAGGTCTATGTATTCTGCATTCTTCCAAAGCACAACAAATACATCAGATACAATTTCCTCAATATCTTCTTTCGGAAGTCCATTTCCGACCATGTTATACAGAACTGTACTAAGGTATGGCGTATAAACTTCTATTGCCTGATTTATTGAATTTTTATGCCGTTTTTGTAGCTGCATAAGCAGCTTTGACTCATCTACCATCATGAA
>JAFVUY010000230.1 GCA_017502465.1 Bacilli bacterium
GGTCTTCGATATTTAATATTTCAAGTGTTTCCATCAGTCTTTTTTCAACTGATTCTCTGTCTATGTTACTTAAAATATCTATGCTGTAATTTTTATCTTTTAATAGATTTCGTGCTGAAATTGATAAGTCTGAAGACTTAAATGTTTTTGTTAAAACATCAACGGTAAAGCGATGGTTAATATCTTCTACAACACGGTTTATAGCATTTGTAAGTTCCTTATTCTCATACAGTTTTAACAAGTGACGGAAGTTTCTTCCGCTTTTATAAAACTCAAGTGAATGTTGAATGTTTTTTGCTATAGCAGTGTCAATATATTCATCAGTTCTCTTAGAGTCAGAGAATGGTGACTCTTCATTATAGTTTACACCGCTTAAACTCATTGTTCCACCGAACCGAATGTATTCATCTATACCTTTGATGCCAAGAACATTTTCAAATTCACGATATGGAATAAATGTTGTGTGAAGAGTGATACAACGGTCATATAGTTCTTCGCTTTTTGTAAATAAAAATCCAAGAGAGTCTGTTCCTGAGAGAACTATCTTCATACCACAAGCAGCATAAATGTCTGAGAATAAAGCAGCACCGTCAATAAAGTCTTCCATCAATGTTACTTCATCAATGAACACATACTTGAAGCCTTGGCTTTCAAGCTGTTTAAGGTCTTTATTGAGTTTGCCAAGGTCATCTTGAACTTTAACCTGTATAAATGCAGACTTTTGAAAATCGCTTTCGCTCATATCAGCAATTATTTGTCTGATTAGAGTTGTCTTTCCGGTACGGCGCAAACCATACAAAACAAAAACTCTGTCTTGATGACCGCCATAAATATATTCGTGTAATTTACTATAGCACTCTCTTTTTTTGTAACTCTTTACAGGAGAAACATAATTTCTTAACTGTTCTCCAATACGAATATATGTGTTGAAATCGTGAGAAGGGGTTGCATCAAAAGCAGTAGGTTCTATGCGTTTCAGTTCTTTTAACTTTTTCTCTAATTCTCTACGTTTTTTGATTTGTGCCTTTAATTCATCAACATCATCAAAACTTACATATGTTTCTTTAACTTTTCCATCACGAGTCATACGATGATAGTAGTACACTTTATCTTTGATAGTCTTTTTTGATACACTGCCTGATGGGAGAGCAGCAATCTCACGTTCAAGGTCAATTATTTTTTGCATAATATCATTAGTCATAAAAACACCTCCGACTATTAGTTATACCCTATTATACCCTAATTATACCCAAAAGTCAAGGGTATAACATAAATTGAAGTTAGATTTGGATATGAGGAAGTGATTTTATGTATCAAAAAGTATCGAAAACAGGCCTTTATTTTGCGTATAAGCCTTTGAAAATTTCTCTTAGTATAAATTCTTTATCTTTGATAATAAATGATTTTAATTGATAAATTTTGAGTTTAGTAGTATAATTGAATATAAATAATAGTTTCTATTTAAAAGGAGTGTTAAATTTGAATATAACAAAAGAAAAATTACTTGAAACACTTGA
>JAFVUY010000231.1 GCA_017502465.1 Bacilli bacterium
CTTGAAACACCCATAATTAATGTTTTGACTAATCTAGACCTATTTGGACTACACTATAAAATATTTTTATAGTAGAATAATAATAAGCGTTTTATTATGATTCTTACTAAAAATTTAAATCCTCAACAAATTATATTCATCATAATCGCATCACTTGTAGGGCTTGTGATAATTTTTTTGCTTGTCTTTTTTCCTCTTAAGAGGAAATATGATAGAAAACATTATCGTTTCAACTACCATAAAATGCTCTATAATATAGCGACTTTGGATGATTATTATCTTATTTACGATTTTAAATTTAAAACAGATTCATCCCATACAGCGACAATTGATGAGATTTTAATTGGTGAAAAATATTTCTATATTATTACTTGCTTATATTTTGAAGGAGAACTAACTGGTAAGGAAACTGATAGCTCTCTTATATATATCCCTAAAATAGGAGCAAGAAAATACACAGACAACCCACTTCTTGAAACTAAAAAGATGATAAACGCTTTATCTTCAATTACAGGAATTGATAAATCGATGATGTTAGGAGTTATCTTAGTTAACAATAACTGTGACATCAACGTTATTCCAGAAACAAGAAAAGATGGAAGCGCTATCAAGGATAACGAAAAAATATATTATATTGTTAAGCAAAAGAATTTCCCTAAATTTATTAAACGAATAGAATCCAGGGATATAGGTACGATAAACGAAGAACAACTTGCAAGAGTTGTAAAAGGCATTGATAAATTAAATAGGAGAAAAAGATGAAAGATTTAGCGAGAAAATCATACGAATCAT
Source organism: Bacilli bacterium (assembly GCA_017502465.1). Classification (GTDB taxonomy): domain Bacteria; phylum Bacillota_I; class Bacilli_A; order RFN20; family CAG-826; genus RGIG5418. The sequence goes on from JAFVUY010000231.1 coordinate 793, forward strand.
ATAAAAGTCATAAATTAACATCGTGGATTTTAGGACTTTTCTGTGGACTTGTTTTAACAGGTTTAGTCATTTTGTGTATGATTGACACTTTGTTATTAATTATTATCGTTCCTTTTGTTTTGCTCCCATTTTTGTTCGCGTGTCATATGCTTCATCTTAGTTTAGCCTACGAACAAACATTAACCTTATCATCTTTTGGAAGATTCTTTACTATGTATTTTAGACATCCATTTAGAGGTGTCTTTAACTTCTTTCAATCACTTTTAAGATATGTGATCGCTAGTCTTATATGCGAAGCTGTATTTGGCCTTGTCAGCTACATTGTGTGTGTATCAATTGATCAATCTAGCTTTTATCAAATGATTAATACTTTTATGGAACTGATGATGTCTAGTGAAGGTGTTTCTGATTTAAAAGTCGCTCTTGGAGACAATTATTCTATGTATCTAATCTTTATGAATGTCTCAACAATCCCAGCTTCAATCGTTTCGTTTATATACTTTGTATATACAATAGATTTCAACGCAAATATGATTTATTTAAGAGCAGCTTTAAAAAATCTTCACCCTAAATTCGTTAATTTAATTTTTAAACATACATATAAAGAAGTGGCACCTTCTTTTAAAAAAGATTTTATTTCATTAGAATGGCCATTATTTTTGCTGATGGTTGTTGGAGCCTCTATTGGAGGCGTCCTTCCATTATTGTTTACAAGTGACACGGTAATCCTTACTTTAAGCGGAGTCGCCGGTGGATTATTATTAGGTAGTTTTTATCTCCCATTCCATTTTGCAAATTTGGAAACACTTTTTAAAAAATATGAAGATAGTTACAAATTTAGTGCGACTACATTAACTGAAAAAATAATGAAAGATTTCGCTTCTAAGTTTGGTAAGCAAGACGAAGAACAAGGAGATAATGAAGAAAAATAAGCCAATAAATGGCTTGTTGACAAAAGAAAACACTAGATATAATCTAGTGTTGTGTTCATCTGGAGCAGGTGACGAGAATCGAACTCGCATAACTACCTTGGCAAGGTAGTGTTCTACCACTGAACTACACCTGCATGTATTTGCATTTCGCAAATTGCTTATTTATTATAACAAAGTAAAATAAAGTTGCAACAAGAAAAATAAAGAAAGTTGAGGAAAATTATGATTACAGATAAAGAATTGGCAAATTTGATCTTTCCAGACGTTACTGAAACGCTTGATGATCTTGAAAAACGTTACCCAAAAAGAGATTTACCTGATGGGGCGGAAGTAACACGTTTTGCGCCTAGCCCAACAGGTTTCTTACACACAGGCTCTCTTTTTACTGCGATGATTTGTAGAAAGGTCGCTACTCAAACAGGTGGCATATTCTATATTAGACTTGAAGACACTGACACAAAACGTGAAATTCAAGGAAGTGGAGAACAATTATTAACTCAACTTAAATTATTTGATGTTGTTCCTGATGAAGGATATTTAGCAAACGAAGAAAAAGGTGATTACGGACCTTATAAACAATCTGATAGAGCCAATATCTATAAGATAGCGATTAAAAATTTACTTGAAAGAGGATTAGCCTATCCTTGCTTTGCTACCCAAGAAGAATTAAACGAAATTAGAAAAAGACAAGAAGAGATGAAAATCATCCCTGGTTATTATGGTAAATTCGCAAGAGATAGATTTTTAACTAACGATGAAAGAAAAGAAAAGATTCTTAACGGAGTCCCTTTTGTTATTCGTTTTAAAAGCCAAGGCAACCATTTAAGAAAAATTAAAGTTAGAGATGAAATCCATGGAGAATTTGAAATCGCTCAAAACGACCAAGATATCGTTATCTTTAAAAGCGATGGTTTACCAACATATCATTTCGCTCACGCGGTCGACGATCATTTTATGAGAACAACTACAGTTATTCGTGGTGAAGAATGGATTGCTTCTCTTCCAATTCACGTTGAATTATTTGAGGCTCTTGGATTTAGAGCTCCTAAATATGCCCATCTTCCTGTCATTATGAAGTTAGATGAAAATAATCACAAAAGAAAACTTTCTAAACGCTTAGATAGCGAAGCGGCGGTTAGTTTCTTCTTAGAAGATGGCTATCCAAGCGAAGCTTTAATTGTATATTTAAATACAATCGCTAATTCAAATTTTGAAGAATGGGTTTTTGAAAATGGATATAGAGACATTTCCAAATTTGAATTCTCATTTGAAAAAATGTCACTTGAAGGAGCTTTATTCGATATTGATAAATTAACATTCTTCGCAAAAGAAATTTTAGCCACAAAAACAAAAGAAGAAATGTTAGATATGGCTATTAGCTACGCTACTAAATACGATGAAACTTTACTAAATTTAATTAATAGAGATCCAAATTATTTTAAAGAAATAATGAATATCGAAAGAGAAAAAGAAAATCCAAGAAAAGACTATTATAAATTTGGTGGTATGAGTGATACTATTGATTTCTTCTATGGAGATATTTATGACTCTTTAGTAGCAACTAATGGATTAACTTATAATGAAAAATTCGATAAACAATTAATTAAAACAATTTTAGGATTACTTAGAGATAATTTGGATACTTCTAAAGAAGAATCTCTTTGGTTCGCAGATATGAAAGCTATTGCTTTAGATAACAAATTTGCACCTAATGGAAAGACACTTAAACAAAATCCAGATACCTATATTGGAACAGTTGGAGATGTCGCGGAAATGTTACGTATATCTCTTACAACACGTAGAAATTCCCCTAACCTTTACTACGTTATGAAAGTATTAGGTAAAGAAGAATGCAATAGACGTTTAACAAACATTATCGAAAATCTTTAATTAAGATATCAACTTTGATATATTTATATTACTTCAGGGTCTAGTGAAATTCTAGGACCGGCGGTATACCCCGCGAGCGAAAGCAGAACTTGTGAAATTCAAGTGGCGACAGTAAAGTCTGGATGAAAGAGGATTATATCTTTTATTTAAGCCCTGTAAGGGGCTTTATTTTTATGGAAAAAATTGAAATTTCAAGGCTAGTTATTACCCTTTTATTCTTATTAGGGGCTATATTTATGTTCATTAAGTCTTTCTTAAAAAAGAAAGATATGTTTAACACTGCGTTTATGACTAGGACTGCGATTTTTTCTTGTATAGCAACAATTTTATATATTGTTCCATATTTAAAATTTCCAATCCCATTTTTTCCAGGATTTTTAGAATTACATTTCGATGAAGTCCCTGCGCTTATTGGTGGTTTTGCTTATGGTCCGCTTTGTGGAGCTTTTATCATCGTAATTAAAACAATTATCAAACTTCCTTTTTCTTCAACATTATGTGTTGGAGAATTAGCGGATCTTATCTATGGATTGGTTTTAGTTATTCCTAGCGCGCTTATATACAAAAGAAAACGCAACATCAAAGGTGCGTTAATAGGTTTATTAGTGTCATGTCTTATTCAAGTAGCGGTTTCTTCGTTTTTAACGACCTTTGTCATGCTTGATTTTTATATGAATGTTATGGGCTTATCAGAGAAAGTGATTTTATCTATGTGTCAGGCTGTTAACCCTAATGTTAAATCTTTAGATTTTAATTTCTTGCTTTGGGTGGCAATGCCATTTAATTTATTTAAGGATATTGTCTTATTTGCCCTCACTATTCTCTTATATAAGAGAACAAGAAAGATAATTGATAAAATCAAAGCATAAAAAAACAAGGCCGAAGCCTTGTTTCTTTTTATAAATTACTCTTCAACAGAGATTGCACCAACAGGGCAGACATCAACGCTTTCTGCATCTGCTTCGCCTGTGACGATATCGGCTAAACCAGCATCGTTTAATGTGAAGTCATCTGGATAGGTACCGACACATGCTGCGCAACCAATGCAAGCGCTTGAATCGATTTTAACTTTTCTACGTTCCATCGATAAATCCTCCTATTTATGAATATATTTTAGTTTTTTAACTCATTATTTGCAACGAATAGTTGATATTTCATTTTTTACTATCTTAATGTTTCTAATTTTATTAGAATAAAAAGCGAGGATACTAATTTGGAAACTAGGGTCGTTAAATATAAAGAATACCGCGAAGAGATCATGAACTGCGTGGAGAATTATCACGATGATTCCGATAAATTTTTAGCGGAAACTAAAAAAAGAGACACTTCTACAATTCTTCCTATGGACCAAGTTATTGAAAAATTAGTTATCGATAAAAATGACTTAAAACGCCGCAAAAAACAAAAAATAAATTTTATTCTTAAACACGTCTTTATTGGTTTAGGAATCGCACTCATTATTTTGGCTTTTATAATTATTGGTATTTATTTGTTTAAATAGGAGGAAGAATATATGATTTCTGTCGCTATTGATGGACCTGCTGCCGCAGGCAAATCTACTGTTGCTAAAATTGTTGCTAAAAAATTAGGATTTACATATTTAGATACAGGCGCAATGTATCGCGCTTTTACTTGGTATTGTCTTGAAAAAGGTGTTGATTGTGAAAATGAAGCTGCCTGTGTTAATTTAATTCCAGAAGTTAATATCGAGATGAAACCAAATAATGTAGTTTTATGTAATGGCATTGATGTTACAACAGCGATTAGACAACCACGAGTTTCTGGAAACGTTAGTTATATTGCCTCCTATAAAGATATTCGTTTATTTTTAGTCGAACAACAAAGAAATATGGCGAAAAATAGTTCCGTTATTATGGATGGAAGAGATATTGGAACATATGTTCTTCCAAACGCTGAAATTAAAATATTCCAAGTTGCCACTGTCGAAACACGCGCGAAAAGAAGATATGAAGAAAACATATCTAAGGGCATCCAATGCACTTATGAAGAAATAGAAGAAGATGTTAGAAAAAGAGATAGAATCGATTCAGGAAGAGCCTTCGCTCCTTTAAAACCTGCAGAAGATTCAATCTTATTAGACACATCCCATATGGGAATTGAAGAAGTTGTTAACGCAATTATTAAAATAATTACTGATAAATTCCCAGAAACGAGGATTTATGAGTAGAAAAATTGTAGCAATTGTTGGCTCTCCTAATGTTGGAAAGTCTACAATCTTCAATCGTATGATTGGAGATAGACACGCGATTGTTGATGATGAAGCCGGTATTACACGTGATCGTTTATACGCAACTTGTTCTTGGCAAGGTAAAACCTTCTCATTAGTGGATACAGGTGGAGTTGAAATCGCTAACGCACCATTTCAACAACAAATTAGAATGCAAGCAGAAATCGCAATTGATGAAGCTGACATTATTGTTTTTGTTGTTGACGGACAAGTTGGTATTACCTCTGATGATAGATTAGTTGCTAAAATGCTTTTTAAGGTTAAAAAACCAATCATTTTAGCGGTTAATAAAATTGATGAAGGGTTACATTCATCTAACGCTCAAGAGTTCTATGGACTTGGATTAGGAGAACCTATTCCTGTTAGTGGTGCCCACGGGGTTGGTATAGGTGATTTGCTTAATCGCATTGTTTCTAAAATTGAAATTGAAGACGAAGTTAAAGAAGATGATAGAATTACATTTTCTCTTATTGGACGTCCTAATGTTGGAAAATCCTCACTCGTTAATGCAATTTTAAATCAAGAAAGAGTCATTGTCAGCGATATCTCTGGAACAACAAGAGATTCAATCGACACTCCTTTTACAAGAAACGGAAAAGATTATTTAGTTATTGATACCGCTGGTCTTAAAAAACGCGGCAAAATCTATGAATCCATCGACAAATACTCTGCAATTCGCGCCTTAAAAGCTATTGAAAGAAGTGAAATTGTTTTATTAGTCATTGATGGTAACGAAGGAATTCGTGACCAAGATAAACACGTTTTAGAATATGCAACCCACTTACATAAGGCAATTATTATTGTTGTAAATAAATGGGATTTAGTGAATAAAGATCAAAACACAATGCAAGAATTTGTAAAACTTGTTAGAAAAGAATATAAGTTCTTAGATTACGCACCTGTTTGTTTTGTTTCTGCGAAAAACAAATCTCGTATCAACACTATTTTTGACGAATTAGATAAAGTTTATGAGGCATATCATACAAGAATTTCAACCTCATTATTAAACCAAGTCATGCAAGACGCTCAAATGATGAATCAATCTCCAGATTTTAATGGAGGTAGGGTAAAAATCTTATATGCAACTCAAGTTGCAATATGCCCTCCAACAATCGTTTTGCATGTCAACAACAAAGACTTTATGCATTTCTCATATCTTAGATATATTGAAAATAGATTAAGGGATACATTTAATTTCGATGGAACCCCTATTAATTTAGTAATGAAAGCGAGAAGAGAATAATGAATATTTCAGTATTTGGTTCTGGTACTTGGGGTACGGCTTTAGCTCAAGTTGCCGCTGATAACGGACACAAAGTTATCGTTTATGGTAATAAGCAATCTCAAATTGATGATATTAATAACAATCATAAAAATTCATTCTATTTTGGTGACGATGTTGAATTATCTTCAATTATTAGAGGCACAACCGTTTTAGAAGAAGCTGTCACTGATAGCGATATTATCATTTTAAGTGTTCCAACTTTTGCAATGCGCGAAGTTCTTAGACAAATTAGACCTTATTTAGGAAATAGAAAAAGGATTTTTATTAATACTGCAAAAGGTTTTGAACTTGGAAGCCGCTTAACCATGACTTCTTTAATTAAAGAAATTATTCCAGCAACTCATAGATATCCAATCGTTTCTTTGATTGGCCCATCTCACGCAGAAGAAGTTGTTAGAAGAAATTTAACATGTATTACCGCTACTTGTGAGGATATCAATGTTGGCAAAACTATTGCTGACTTGATGTCAAATCATTATTTTAGAGTTTACACAAACACAGATGTTATCGGTGCAGAAATTGGTGTTGCGATGAAAAACGCAATCGCTCTTGCATCTGGAATTATTGAAGGCCTTAATTATGGAGATAACGCTCGGGCAGCCTTAGTAACTAGAGGCCTTGCTGAAATGGTTCGCTTTGGTGTCGCTCATGGAGGAAAAGCAGAGACATATTTAGGCTTAACTGGCATTGGTGACCTTATGGTCACGTGCTATTCTTTCCATTCAAGGAATTTCCAAGTTGGATATGAAATTGGAAAAGCAAATTCTGCAAAAGAAGCAATTAAAAACAATGAAAAAACTGTTGAAGGTGTTAATACAGTTAAAGCAATTTATGAGATGTCACTCAAAGAAAACATCGAGCTCCCAATCATCTATTGTTTACATTTAATTCTCTTTGAAGATAAAAAACCTTCCGAGGTTGTACATTATTTAATGTCTAGACCACTTAAAAAAGAATAATTATGGCAAAGCTTAACAAAAACGAAATCATTGAAATTGTTAGTGAAAAAACTTTCGTCACTAAAAAAGAAGTAAGAGAAATTATTGATGAAACTCTTAGTCTTATTAGTCTAGCGCTTGAATCGGGTAACGAAGTTAATTTAACTAATTTCGGAACTTTTGTTCCTAAAAAAAGAGCAGGAAAAACTATTACTCATCCTGGAACTGGATTAAAAATCCAATCTAACGACACGAATGTTGTGACTTTTAAAATGTCCAAATCTTTTAAAGATAATCTTAATCAATAATATGCAAAATAAAATTGATTCTTTTTTGAATTTAGCAAAAATTTTTAAAGAAAATGGCTTTAAACTTTTTCTTGTTGGAGGAAGTGTTAGAGACTATTTTTTATATGGAAAAATAGACGATTTAGATGTAACAAGTGACGCGACACCTGAAGAGGTAAAACTATTTCTTAATGCAGAAATTGTAGATAGATTCGCCTCTTTTGGAGCGTTAACAATAAAATTTGATAATCAAAAATTTGATTTTACTACTCTTAGAAAAGAGAAAAAATATGTCGATAATAGGCATCCTTCAAAAATTCATTTTGTGAAAAAACCAAAGATCGATTTTAAAAGAAGAGATTTCACCCTTAACGCTTTATATTTAGATAATCAATTTAAGCTAATTGATTTTTGTAAGGGAAAAAAAGATTTAGATAATAAAATTTTAAGGATGATAGGTAATCCATATAAAAGAATTAAAGAAGACCCTTTAAGAATTTTAAGAGCAATTCGTTTTTCTTTAGAACACGATTTAATAATTGAAAAACGATTAACAAAAGCAATTAATAAACATATTTCTTTAATTAGTAAACTTAACAAAGATAAAATCAGACAAGAAATAAATAAGATTAAAAAAGTAGACGATAACAAAAAACGTGATTTATTTACCAAATTTAATATCGTTTATCTTTTAGATATGGTAAAGTAGTTTTATTATGGTAACAGAAGCTATTGATTTTAGATATTTAGTTTTAGATCATTACAAAAGTCTAAAAATTACAGAAGAAGAAGTAACCACTATCTTCATGATTGATTTTCTTATTTCTCAAGGAAATCCTTTTATTACCGCTGATCTTTTATCTTTAAAAATGTCTTTAAGCGTAAAAGAAATCGACAATATTCTCGCAAATCTTTTGAAAAAAGGTTTAATTGAATATGTTAGTCAAGGCAAAAAAACAGTTACAACCCTTAACCCTCTTAAGAAAAAACTTTATAGAGAATTCCAATTGTCTTTTGCTAAAGAACAAACAATTGAAAAATCAAAAGATTTCAAAGAATCATTAGATAATATTTATTCCCAATTTGAAAAATTATTAAATAGGCCTCTTTCTCCAGTTGAAATTTCAAAAATTAGAGAATGGGTTTCTTACGGTTATGAAGATGATATTATTATCGGTGCCCTTAAAGAGGCTCTTTCCAAAGGCAAGAAAACACTTAGAAGTGTAGATAAAATTCTCCTACAATGGGCTACAAGAGATGACATCGAAAAAGAAGGACATTCTCCAATTAATGAAGAATGGGACAAAGATTTAGCGGAAACAATTAGAATCGCTAAAACTCCATGGGTTGACGATGACTAATCAAGAAAAAATTAATTTATTCTTTTCTTATTTAGATAAGATTTTTCCTAACGTTGGGTGTGAACTTAAATATAACAAAGATTATGAACTTTTAATCGCTGTTATGCTAAGCGCACAAACAACTGATAAATCGGTGAATGACGTCACCGATGTTTTATTTAACAAATATGATAATTTAGATAAATTAAATGATGCATCAATTTTAGATATAGAAAACATAATTAAAAAGATTGGTTTATATAAAAATAAAGCTAAAAATTTAAAAGAAATAGTCTCGTTATTAGTGGAAAAATATAATTGCCAAGTCCCGTCTTCAAAGGAAGTTTTAACATCTTTTCCAGGTGTAGGTGTAAAAACTGCAGGAGTTGTTCGTGCGGAACTTTTTAAAATTCCAGAATTTCCTGTTGATACCCATGTAGAAAGAATTGCAAAAAGATTGGGTTTTGCAAAGGAAAACGACTCTCCAATCGAAGTAATGGAAAAATTAAAAAAATTAACACCTAAAGAAAGGTGGATAAAATCTCATCATCAATTTATTCACTTTGGAAGATATTTCTGCGTTGCCAAAAAACCTAATTGCTCTAACTGTGAGATGAGAAATGTATGTAAAAAGCCTATTGTTCAAAATAGGCTTCATCAATTGCGTCAATGTAATATAAGCGAGGATTAAAACCTCTTTTTATTTCAAATCCAAACTTGAAAAATGTGTCAAGTGGGATAGATTTTCTTTCGCCGTGTTCATATTGTTCAATGACAAATTTGCTATCCAATAAGAAGATCTTATCTAAAGATTCAAATTGAATAATGAAGAAAGAGATTCCTCCATGCTTGTTCACTAGTTTAAGGTGTTCAATTTGATGTTTTGTAATGTTTGATAGAGGGAAACTAGTTTTGTTTTTAGTGTTTTTGGCTTCGAAATCTATATATTTTCCTTTGTAAACACCGTTATAGTCAGTCGTGGATTGTTTTTCAAAATAAGCATCAATAATTTTTGCCCCTTTAGAATAATCAACCTTAACTATGTTGATAGGTGTTGGTCTTTTTGTAATAACACATATATCTTTTTCTTTGTAATATTCATTAGAAAAATTGATGTCTTCTTCCAAGTTCATTCCGCGATTCGCGCTTGAAAAAGAAATCTCAATATTAGATTTTTTGTTCTTTTTTTCTTTGGAATTATAAGTTAATCCATTAGGATATTTGATCATTTAATTTCTTCCCTAATTGCGTCTTCAAAATCGGTGATAGTAACATCTTCACCTTTTACTAATTTCCTAATAACACTTAAAACAGGCTCAGGTAATTTGCGGTTATTCGCTAAAACTTTTTTATATTGTTCTAAAACAAGTTCTTTGTCATGTATAAAAGCATCGTATAATCTTGCTAAATTTATTGAATCAGCTTCTGGATCATGAGCGGGTTCATGTAATTTAACATTAAACAATTCGCAGTAATGAATTAATGACATCATACAGCCATTGTCATCTTTGATGAAATTAGAGATAAAACCTCCAAAATCCCAGTAGTTCGCGTGTATTTGATGACATAAATCTTTGGGAGCGTTGATGTTATATGCAATAGTTTGGTTCAAAATCCTGATATCGTGATTTCCAAAGGAAACAAATAGACTCTTTTTCCAAGCAATTCCGCAATATTTTTTGAATAAATTCATTGCTTCTAAAAAAGATATTCCTTCTTTTTCTAATAAATCATCTGTAATACCAGTTAGATTTACAACGTATTTGCCTACTCTATTTTTGGCTTTTACATACACCTTAAAAGGAGCTTTTGTTTTATTAATATAGCCATGTTTATCGATTGTGCACATGACAGCCCCTAAAGCTATCATCTCTTGGGAATGTTGAGTTCCTTCGAAATCGAAGAAGACTATATGTTTTCTTTTCTTTAATAATTTAAGAACTTTGTCCATACGGAAAATATTCTATCACATATTCAAAATAATCTAAACACGAAAAGAATTGATTAGTAATATTTAATAGAATAAAATATTAAAAGGAAGTTGTTATGATTAGATTAAATTTAAGTTCCCCTATACTCTTAAATAAAAAATTTAAAGCAGTAAGAAACGGCTATGATCCTCTTGAAGTCGATATCTTCTTTGACAAAGTGATATTAGATTATAAAACAATTGAATCAAACGCCTTAATTTCTAAAAACGAAATAGATGAACTTAAAAATCAACTCGAAGAATATAAAGCTAAAAACAAACAACTTGAAATCGAAAATGCCTCTTTTAAAAGTAGATTATCTAACATTAAGGAAAGTGATAATGTCACAAAAGATAATGTCGCTCTTCTTAAAAGAATCAATTCTTTAGAAAAATTTATTTTTGAAAAAGGATTCGACCCATCAAAAATTAAATAAACATTCGATCCGGACAACAGCTGGCGAAAGCTAGAGGAAAGTCCATGCTCGCACAGGCTGTGATGCCTGTAGTGATTGTGCTAGCGGAAAAAATAACGCTAGGGATGCGGGAGCGCATTACGGCGGAATAAGACCTAAGGGAAACTATGGTGGAGTTCCTGAAAGTGCCACAGTGACGTAGTTTGTCGGAAACGGCAAAGTGGAACGCGGTAAACCCCTCAAGCGAGAAACCCAAATTTGGTAGGGGAAGTTGAATAGGGAATCGAACCGAATTCAGCAAAGTAATTTAGATAAATTGTTGTCCTCGACAGAACATGGCTTACAGGATCGAATACTCACTAAGGAGCTATTATGAATTTACCGACTAAAATTACTTTTTCTAGGATAATAATTATCATATTAATGATAATTGGATTATCTGTTTTAGGGTTATTAACATCTAATGGAACATTAGTTGTTCCTACTTTAGGAAGCACCAATATCAATTTAGTTTACTTTATTGTTTTTATTATTTTTGTTGTTGCTTCATTTACTGATTTTTTAGATGGATATCTAGCAAGAAAAAACAATCAAGTAACTGCCTTAGGAAAATTCTTAGATCCAGTTGCAGATAAATTATTAATCAATTCAATGATTATTTTCTTATGTGTTCCTAACGCGATTAGTGTTGGACAAATAAACATTTCTGTTTGGTGTGCGATCATTTTTGTTGCCAGAGACATTGTTGTTGATGCATTAAGATTTATTGCTGCTCAAAGAAATATTGTTATTGCCGCTAACATTTTTGGAAAAATGAAAACTGTTTTCCAAATGGTTGCAATTTCATTTGTTTTACTTAATGGTTGGCCATTCTCATATTTTGATGCCAATTGGATGGTAGGATTACATATTACAGACTTTATTGTCTACATCGCGACTGCAATTAGTCTTTTATCCGGCGTTATTTACGTTGTTCAAAATAGAAAAGTTTTTCTTCAAAAATAATTTTCGGTAAAAATCCTGAAAATCAAGGTATTTATAATAAGGAGGAAATTATGGCTAAAATTAATAACGAAGTCAAAGATAAAAATCAATTATTAGACGAAACATTAAAAGAAATTCAAAAGATGTTTGGTAAAGGTTCGGTCATCCGTCTCGGAGATAGAGACGCGGTTGAAGTAGATGCTATACCAAGCGGTTCTTTACTCTTAGATGATGCATTAGGAGTAGGCGGATACCCTAAGGGTAGAATTATTGAAATTTTTGGACCTGAATCAAGTGGTAAGACAACTCTTGCTTTACACGCGATTGCCGAATGCCAAAAAATGGGTGGCAGAGCCGCCTTTATCGATGCGGAACACGCAATTGACCCAACATATGCAAAAAACTTAGGAGTTGATGTTGATAACTTGTTATTATCTCAACCGAATAGTGGAGAAGAGGCTCTTGAAATTGTTGAAATGCTTGCAAGTTCAGGAGCGATCAATTTAATTGTTGTTGACAGTGTTGCTGCTTTAGTTCCACAAGCTGAATTAGATGGAGTTATGTCTGATAACTCAGTTGGTCTTCAAGCAAGACTTATGTCTAAAGCAATGAGAAAATTAGCAGGCGTTCTTAATAAAGACGATTGCGCAGTTATTTTCATCAATCAACTTAGAGAAAAAGTTGGTGTTATGTATGGTAACCCAGAAACCACTTCCGGAGGAAGAGCTCTTAAATTCTATGCTTCAATAAGAATTGACATTAGAAGAACAGAAGCTATTAAACAAGGAAGCGAAATTATTGGTAATACATGCCGAATTAAGATTGTTAAAAACAAAGTTGCTGCTCCATTTAGACAATGCGAAATCGACATTATTTATGGGAAAGGCGTTAGCAAAAACGCTGAAATCCTTGATAAAGCAGTTGAACTTGGAATTATTAAAAAAAGCGGAGCTTGGTTCGAATATAAAGGCGCAAAAATCGCTCAAGGTAGAGAAGTTGCAAAAGAATATTTGTCCGCTAACCCAGATGTCGTAAGCGAACTTCTCGAATTAATTAAAAACTCTGAGATATAGGATAAATGAAACCGGTTAATCCGGTTTCTTTTTTATACTAGAACATCTACTCTAGCATAAAAATATTTTAATTTTACACGTATGGGCGTATAATAAAATCGTACTAAAAGTACTTACCTATATATTTCTCTTTGAGAACCACCTTTTCAGTTTTTAACTGTTTACATATATTGACTAATTTTTTAGTGTATTTAGGTAATTTATGCCTTTTTTGGCAAATCTATATAGAAAGAAGGAAAACATATGACTATTTTTAGCAGTGGCGGACTTTTGACATATGGTTTACCAGGCTTGCTAATCGGCCTTATTTTAGGTGCTTTAGCAATTTTCTTAATCCCAGTTTTTAAAATTAAAAAGGCTAACAAAGCCTCAAGAAAAATCTTACGTGATGCAGAAATTAAAGCCGAACATATTATTAAGAACGCTCAATTAGACGGCAAACAAGCTATCTATGAAATGAAGCAAGAAGCCGACAAAGAAATCAAAGAAAAGAAACAAGAAATCACAGTTCAAGAAAATAAACTCATTCAAAGAGAACAAAGTATTGATAGACGTGATGCCGCTCTTTTACAAAAAGAAAACACATTAGATGAAAAGAGCGAAAATTTAACAAGAAGACTTAAAGAAGTCGATAAAAAAGAAACCTTCCTCCAAAGCAAAATTGATGGAATTATTACTGAACTTGAAAAAGTTGCTCAAATGTCCACTCAAGAAGCTAGAGATGAATTATTCGCTAGAGTTGAAAGTAAAATTTCTAAAGAATTAGCGGCCTTTATTAAAAATAAAGAAGAGGAAGTTAAAGAAAGCGTTGATGAAAAAGCTAGAGAATTACTCGGCTTAGCCTTATCCAAATACGCTCAAGATGTTACAACCGAAAGAACAGTTTCTGTTGTTTCACTCCCTAACGATGAAATGAAAGGTCGTATTATCGGTCGTGAAGGTCGTAACATTCGTTCATTTGAACAATTATTAGGTGTTGATTTAATTATTGATGATACGCCAGAAGTTATTACAATTAGCTGTTTTGATCCAATCAGAAGAGAAATCGCTAGACTCTCTTTGGAAGCCTTGATTAAAGACGGCAGAATTCAACCAGGAAGAATTGAAGAAATTGTTGAAAAATTTAAACAAGAAGTTCAAGAATCCATTCATAAAGCCGGACAAGAAGCTGCCTTCAAACTTGGCTTACCAAGAATCAATAAAGAGTTATTGGATTATGTTGGTCGCTTAAAATATCGTACCTCTTATGGTCAAAACGCATTAGACCATTCCTTAGAAGTTGCATACCTTGCAGGTATTATGGCAGCGGAACTTGGTTTAGATCAAAACCTCGCTAAACGCGCTGGCTTACTACACGATATTGGTAAAGCATGTGACTTTGAAATGGATGGTAGCCATATCGAAATCGGTTCCCGCTTAGCTAAAAAATATGGAGAACCAGAAATCGTTATTAACGCCATCGAATCTCACCACGGCGATACCGAAGCAAAATTCGTTATCTCTAATCTTGTTCAAGCCGCTGATACATTAAGCGCAGCAAGACCAGGTGCTAGAAGCGAAATTTTAGAAAATTACATTAAACGTATCGAACAACTTGAAGAAATTTGTAAATCGTACGATAGCGTCTATCAAAGCTATGCTATGCAATCAGGCCGCGAATTACGCGTCATGGTTATGCCAGATAAAATTGACGATGTCGGTGCATACAAATTAGCAAGAGAAATTAAAGAACGCATCGAAAACGAAATGACTTATCCAGGACAAATTAAAGTCTCTGTCATTCGTGAATATCGCGCGATCGAAACCGCAAAATAGTTGGACCCTATTTTGATAGAAAGAAACTAAATTGAAAATTCTATTTATAGGCGATATTGTCGGACGTGTTGGAAGACGTATCGTAAAAGAAAAATTAGACTATTTCGTTAACAAATATGGTATTGATTTTGTTATCGCTAACGGCGAAAATGCCACTCATGGCAAGGGGCTTATAAGACACCACTATGAAGAATTAATCAATGCTGGAGTTGACTGTATTACCTTAGGTAATCATTACAATTCTAAAACCGAATTAGCGAAATATATTGACCGAGTTGATTGCTTGGTCAGACCAAACAACCTTTTAAAAGAATATCCTGGATGTGGCTCTATCGTCTTTGATGTCGATGGCGTCTCCGTTAGAGTCACAAACATCCTAGGAAGTGCGTTTATTAATGAAGAAGTCACTTCTCCATATGGTTCGATGTTAGACGTCCTTTCGGATGATGAAGAAGCAATAATTCATATTGTTGATTATCATGGGGAAGCAACAGGAGAAAAGCAATGTTTTGCTTACGCTTTTGATGGAAAAGTGTCCGCGATTCTTGGAACTCACACTCATGTTCAAACAAAAGACGCTCATATTTTAGAAAACGGAACAGCCTTTATCTCTGATGTAGGGATGTGTGGATTCGCGGATGGAGTTCTAGGTTTTGAAAGAAATTCTGTTATAAATAAAACCATTTATGGCAAACAATCTAAGTTTGAACTACCTAACGAAGGAAGAGGATTGTTTTCCGCGGTGGTCTTAGACATTAACGAAATTACTGGAAAATGTGAAGAAATATTTAATATATATTTCGAGGAAGAAAAATAATGAAAACAAATGTTATTAGTAAACCAAATCTAATTGTCGCTAAAAATCGTCAAAAAGAAGTGACGAATTTTCATTATTTAGATAACACTGTTTCCGATTTTATTAAAGAATACGCAAAAGGAAAGTTCTATTTCATTAGAACTTATGGATGCCAAGCAAATGTTAGAGACGAAGAGACAATGAAAGGCATATTAGAACTTGCTGGATTTACATTAGTCGATGAAGAAAAAGACGCTGACATCATCATTATCAATACCTGTGCGGTTAGAGAAAACGCCGAAGATAAAGTTTATGGTGAAATTGGCAACTTAAAAGGCCTAAAAAGCAAAAAGAAAGACTTAGTGGTCGCAATATGCGGTTGTATGGTGGAACAGCCTGAAATATTAAATAAAGTTTTAGAAAAGTTCCCACATATTTCATTAGTGTTTGGAACTCATGAAATTCAAAATTTATTAGGTTACATAGAAGAAGTTATTAGAACTAAAACTAGATTAATTGCAGTTGAAAGCAAACAAGGTGACGTCTATGAAGGTCTTCCAGCTTGTAGAAACAATAAACACAAAGCCTTCGTAAATATCATTTATGGATGTAATAAATTCTGCACTTACTGTATTGTTCCTTATACAAGAGGAAAAGAAAGAAGTAGACATTTTGATGACATTATCAAGGAATGCAAAGATCTTGTTGATAACGGATATAAAGAAATTACTTTATTAGGTCAAAACGTTAATGCTTATGGAAAAGATTTAGATGAAGGTAAAGATTTCAGCGACTTATTAGAAAGTGTCGCTAAACTTGGAATCCCTCGTTTAAGATTTACAACTTCTCATCCATGGGACTTTTCCTCAAAAATGATCGATGTTATTGCTAAATATCCAAACATTATGAAATTTATTCATTTGCCTGTTCAAAGCGGTAATGATGAAATTTTAAAATTGATGGGTAGAAGATATAATTCAAAACAATATAAAGATCTTGTTGATGAAATGAAAAAGAAAATCCCAGGATTAGCGTTATCAACAGATATTATTGTAGGCTTCCCAAATGAAAGCGAAGAACAATTTTTAGACACAATTGAAATGGTTAAATATGTTCAATATGATTCCGCTTTTACATTTATTTATTCTCCAAGATTTGGAACACCTGCTGCTAATATGAAAGACGATGTTCCTTACGAGGTTAAATCTAAAAGATTTATTCAACTTGTAAACGAATTAGAAAAAAGCGTATCAGCCTCATCGGAAAGAATGGTAGACAAAATCTATGATGTTCTTGTTGATGGATTAAGTAAAACAGATTCTAATATGCTCTCTGGTTATACAGAAAGTAATAAATTAGTCCATTTTAAAGGAGATGAGACTCTTGCTGGACAAATAGTAAAAGTTAAGATTATTAAATCTAAAACATACTCATTAATTGGAGAACTTGTTAATGAATAATCAATTAAACGAAAAAGTTCTCGATTTAAAAACACAGTTATACGAAGAAGAAGTCGTTAAAGAATATTTAAGACTTAAAAAGATTTTTTATGAAAACGAAGAACTTTCATTAATGAGAAAAGAAATTGCGACTTTGTATAGCTTAAAAAAATACGAAGAACATAAAAAATTAAAAGAAGAATATGAGAATATTCCCCTTGTAAAAAACTTCTATACTTTAAAAGAAGAACTTTATGATTTATTTAAAGAGATAATTAATTTATTGGATATTTAGAGATGATTTACATTATTGTAGGACCAACTGGATCAGGAAAAAGTTCGATGGCCTTTAAGTTATCGGAATATCTTTGTGATGCGCCTATTATTAATGCGGATGCATTCCAAATTTATAAAGATATGGATATTGGCACCGCTAAAGTTGAAAAGGGTTCTAAAGAATATAATTTACATCATTTATTGGATATTGTTACACCTGGGGA
The DNA here is from genome assembly GCA_017502465.1 of Bacilli bacterium. GTDB lineage: Bacteria > Bacillota_I > Bacilli_A > RFN20 > CAG-826 > RGIG5418. The sequence continues at coordinate 18,705 of JAFVUY010000231.1, forward strand.
AAACTTTTCTGTTAAAGAATATCAGACTATCTTTAGAGAAAAAGTTAAAGAATTGGAAAAACAATATAAAAATATCATCGTGTGCGGAGGAACTGGTTTATATATTAGGGCCTCTATTTATGATTATGTCTTCTATGAAAGCGAAGATGATGATGTTAGTGATTTAGAACTTTTAGATAATGATTCTTTATATGAAATGCTAATTAAATTAGATCCTAAAGCCACTGAAACAATTCATAAAAATAACAGAAAAAGAGTAATTAGGGCTATCTCTATTGCAAGAACATCTAAGTTAAATAAATCAGATATAATAGACGAACAAAAGCACGAAATTATTTATGGTAAAGAAAATGTAAAAATCTTCATGATAAATATTGATAGAGAAAAACTTTATGAAAACATCAATAAAAGAGTAGATTTGATGATTGAAAAAGGTTTAGTAGAAGAGGTTAAATCTCTTATAAACAAATATGAATTATCTCAAACCGCTTATCAAGCAATTGGTTATAAAGAAATTATTTCTTATTTAAATAATGAGATTTCCTTAGAGTCCGCGATTGAACTTATTAAAAAAAGAACTAGAAATTACGCGAAAAGACAATTAACCTTCTTCAACCACCAATTTGAATGTATTAATGTATCTAGTTTAAGCGACATACTTAAGGAGATTAATAATGGTTAAAAATCAATTTGAAAGAACATTAGGTCTTTTAGGAGAAGATACATTCAATAAGATTTGTGATTCTAAAATTTGCCTAGTTGGTCTAGGAGGTGTAGGAGGAACGGTTTTTGAGGCTCTTATTAGAAGTGGATTTAATGACATTATGATTATTGATTATGATGTCGTTAGTGAATCTAATCTAAATAGACAAGTATTATACACTCTTAACGACTTAAATCAAAACAAGGTTGAAATAGCAAAAAAACGCGCATTATCCATTAATATTGATGCAAAAATCACTTCAATTAATTCAAATATCAATGATTTGGATTTAGAAATTATTAAAAATTATCACCCTTCATTTATAATCGATGCGATTGACAATGTAGAAGGTAAAATCAGATTAGCGCAGTTTGCTGCTTCAAACGGTATTGAAATTATTATGTCCCTTGGTATGGCAAATAGATTAGACCCATCACAAGTAAAAATATCAAGATTAGATAAGACCACCCATGACCCTCTTGCGAAGAAAATGAGGTATGAGATCAAACAAAACGGATTAGACACAAAAGCAATAAAAGTTGTCTATTCTCTAGAGGAACCCCTTAAAGATGGAAATAAACTACATTCAATGATGATGGTTCCATCTGAAGCAGGCTTATTAATTGTTAAAGAGATTATCTCTATTTTACAGGGCAAACAATAATATAAAATAAAATAGATAAAGATTGGAAGGTAAAAAATATGATTAACATTTATGACGTTGCAAAAAAGATTAATGTAGGTGATGAATACCTTATTCCTTATGGAAAGGACAAAGCTAAAATTGATTTGAATATTTTAGAAAAAGTTAAAGATAACAAAGATGGAAAATTAGTTTTAGTTACTGCAATTACTCCTACAAAAGCTGGCGAAGGAAAAACAACAACCTCAATTGCTTTACATGATGGTTTTGCTTATAACGGTGTTGATTCTCTTCTTTGTTTAAGAGAACCTTCTTTAGGACCTGTTTTTGGCATTAAAGGTGGAGCGACTGGAGGTGGGAAAGCGTCCATTATTCCAATCGACGATATTAATTTACATTTCACAGGCGATATGCACGCTCTTACAAGTTCAATCAACCTTATTTCTGCTATTATCGACAATCATATTTTTCAAGGAAACGAACTAGGCATTGATCCAAATAGAATTGTTTGGAAAAGAGCTCTTGATATGAATGATAGAGCCCTTAGAAAAGTAACTGTTATGCAAGGAGAAAAGAAAGGTGCACCTAGAGACGATGAATTTGTTATCACTGTCGCTAGTGAAATGATGGCGATTCTTTGTTTATCCTTAGATGAAGAAGATTTTATCAAAAGAATCAACAACATAATTGTTGCTTATAACTATCAAGGAGAACCTGTTCATTTAAAATCCCTTAAAATTTCTAAAGCTATCACTAAATTAATGAAGGCTGCCTTTAATCCAAATATTGTTCAAACATTAGAAGAAAACCCAGTTTTAGTTCACGGCGGACCATTTGCGAATATCGCACATGGATGTAATTCACTTATTGCGACTAAATTAGCTCTTAAACTTTCCCCAATCGTTATTACCGAAGCAGGTTTTGGTGGAGATTTAGGTGCTGAAAAATTCTTAGATATTAAATGTAGAGTCGGTGGATTAAATCCAAACGCAATCGTTATGGTTGCAACAATTAGAGCCCTTAAGCTTCATGGCGGACAAGCTTTTGAAGAATTAACTAATGAAAATTTAGAAGCATTAGAATTGGGCTTAGCTAACTTAAAACAACATATGGAAAATATGGCGAAATACGATGTCCCTTGTGTTGTTTGCATTAACCATTTTGAATCTGATACAGAAAACGAAACCAAATTACTTAGAAAATACTGTGAAGAACAAGGTTATAAAGTCGCATTCTGCTCTGCTTTCTCTAATGGAGGAAAGGGAGCTTCTGAACTCGCTACATTAGTTAAAGATGTTCTCGACAATGAAGAAAGTCATTATCACCCACTTTATTCTTTAGAAGATTCTATAACAAATAAGATTGAAACTATTTGTAAAGAAATCTATAGAGCAGATGGAGTTGATTACACAGAAGAAGCTTTAAAGCAAATTGAAGAATACGAAAAACTCGGATATGGAAAAACTCCAATTTGTATCGCTAAAACACCTCAATCATTCACTGACAATCCTAAAATTTTAAACGCTCCTCGTGGTTTTAGAATCACAATTAGAGAAGTTAGATTATCCGCTGGAGCGAATTTCTTAGTTCCATTAACTGGTTCGATTATGACCATGCCTGGACTTCCAAAAGTTCCAGCTGCTGTAAAAATGGAAGAAAATTAAAAAAATTTCGGTAAAATTTCAAAAATGCCCCCTATTTATAATAGGAGGCTTTTTTAATGTCATTAGTTGTTAAAAATATTTCTAAAATTTATGAAACTAACAAAAATAAATTTTATGCATTGAACAATGTTTCTTTTTCTTTTCCTACAAAAGGAATAATTGGGATCTCTGGTCCTTCTGGGTGTGGCAAATCAACCTTTATCAATATTCTTGCTGGAATAGATGAACCCTCAAATGGAGAAGTGATATATAAAGGAAACAATATTAATAAGTTATCTAAAAAAGATAAAAACGTTTATAGAAACGAAATAACCTCTATTGTTTTTCAATGTTATAATCTTTTAGAAAATGAGTCAGCTTTTTTAAATGTCACGCTCCCTTTGAAAATATCTGGGAAAAGTAAAAAAGAATGCCAGAAAAGGGTAAACGAATTATTCGATTTTGTTGATTTAAATAAATTAAATTTAGAAAGGAAAGCGTTTACTTTTAGCGGTGGTGAGAAACAAAGAATAAGTATAGCTCGCGCTTTAGCGAATAATCCCAAAATTTTATTTGCGGACGAACCTACTGGAGCGTTAGATAAAACCAATTCCATTATCATAATGGAACTATTAAAGAAAATATCTATAGATAGATTAGTAATTTTAGTCAGTCATGAATTAAAACTTTTAAAACATTATTGCGATAAAATCATATATTTAAAAGATGGAAAAATCACTAATCCTAAATCAATTAAAAACACTGAAATTAATAATGAAAAGATAACAAGAAAAAAGAAGAAAAATAATTCCTGGATTAAAGAGATAGTGTCCTCAAATCTCAAAAAAAGAAGAGGAAGGAATATAATTTCTGCTTTGTCATTGGGCTTTTCTTTATTGTTCACTTTTCTTATCGTGGGTTTTTCAATAGGAGCAAAAGAGTCGTCGTTAAAACAAGCAGAAAACCAATTCGATTATGGGACCATGTCATTGTCTTATGAACTGTCTTCAACTAGTAATAATGCGGGCATTAATCTAATTAAAAAAATACGACCAACGAAAGAACAAATTGCATCGCTTAAAGAAGATTATCCTGATTTAAATTTCGAATATGATTTTTCTTATTTGATCCCGCAGGTAATCGATGTGAGCACTAGTGAGATGGAAATAGAAAACGTCATTTTTTCCTCTATTTATTCATTTAAAGGAAAATATGTTGATAACACTTTAATTACTATGGGTGATTTACCTAATTCTGATAGTTGTAAGGAAGTGGTTATTAATGATTTATTTTATAAATCCTTAAAAGAAAAAACTAATGAAGAACCTCTTAATTCGTTTTTACAAATTGATATCAAAACCGTTGTTGATAATGTCTATATATTTAATTCTTCTATAAAAGA
>JAFVUY010000232.1 GCA_017502465.1 Bacilli bacterium
AGCTGTGCGTGGTAGCAGAGCACAAATCGATATGGATAGATATAGAATCTATATGAGAAATTTATTGCTAAACACTCCAAATTTACAAATTACTCAAGAGATAGCTACGCAAATTTTAACACAAAATTCAAAAATAACAGGAGTAAAAACTCATCTAGATAATGAGTATAGTTGTGATAGACTCATTATCACTACTGGAACTTTTTTAAATGGCTCAAGCGTTATCCAAAATATTACGATAAAACAGATATTACAATTAGTGCTGGCAGTGTAGTGGTTAAAGATATTTTAAAAGGTAGCTTAGCATATAGAAATCCATGTAGGGTAGTAAAGAGCTAGATTGCTAAGATTAAGCTTTAACCATAAAAGCTTATGGTATTGCAAATATATTGATACAGCGTTTAGATAGTTCTATTATATATTTTGAAATAATTTATAATTTAGCCACGCCTATTTTATTTTATAATTTTTAGATATCATTATATAATCTGTATTTGCGATAAAACTTTATAAAATAAAGCAAAAATAAAAGTTATCGACAAAGATTCTAAAACAAAAAATTAAAGCAAGAAAAGAGCTTTTTGTGTCTAAGATAATCTTGCCTTTTAAAATTTATGCTAGAAATCACGCCCATTTACAACTTTTGTTAGACATTGCTGAGCAATTATTATACCATTTTGGTAATGGGTCTTGAGCTGAGTTTTTAAATATCTCACTCATATCGGTCACGATCGACACATCCCAGCTATCAAGCGGTTGATTGAATTTTTCAGCATTCTCAAACATCATACGCATATTAGTTACATTCGACACATCCCAGTTATCTAATGGTTGATTAAAGTTTGTAGCACAATAAAACATCCCAATCATATGAGCCACGCTCGATACATCCCAGTTATCTAATGGTTGATTAAAGTTTTCAGCACTCTCAAACATCTGACTCATATCAGTCACACTCGACACATCCCAGCTATTTAATGGTTGATTGAATTTTTCAGCTTTTGCAAACATATAGTGCATATCAGTCACACTCGACACATCCCAGTTATCAAGCAGTTGATTGAATTTTTCAGCATTCTTAAACATCCTACGCATATTAGTTACATTCGACACATCCCAATTATCTAATGGCTGATTAAAGTTTGTAGCACAACAAAACATCCAACTCATATCAGTCACACTCGACACATCCCAGTTATCAAGCGGTTGATTGAATTTTTCAGCTTTTGCAAACATCCAACCCATATCAGTCACGCTCGACACATCCCAGCTATCAAGCGGTTGATTGAATTTTTCAGCATTCTCAAACATCATACGCATATTAGTTACATTCAACACATCCCAGTTATTTAATGGTTGATTGAATTTTGCAGCTTTTGCAAACATAGCACTCATATTTCTTACATTTGACACATCCCAACTATTTAATGGTTTATTAAAGTTTGTAGCACCAGCAAACATCCCACTCATATTAGTCACACTCGATACATCCCAGTTATCTAATGGTTGATTAAAGTTTGTAGCACCATAAAACATATCATTCATATTA
>JAFVUY010000023.1 GCA_017502465.1 Bacilli bacterium
GAAACAATTAGTTTTATAACCCCACCATGGAAAAAATAAGATGCTACAACCCACATTTAAACTTGAATACAATAAAAAAGATATTACAAAAGATATCTCTGACTATGTTTTAAACATTAATTATACAGATGTTGAACATGGACAGAGTGATGAAGTTGAAATCATATTTGAAGATTCTCAAAAACTATGGCAAGATGCTTGGATTCCAAGTAAAGGCGATAATATCCGGTTGTACATTGGATATGTCGGAGAAAAACTTTTAAACTGTGGAGTTTTCGAGATTGATGAAATAGAATTTTCAACTCCACCGGATGTTCTTATTGTAAAAGCAATAGCAACGGGTATAACAAAATCTTTAAGACAGAATAATTCTGTTGCTTATGAAAATAAAAATCTCAAACAAATTGCAAATGAAATTGCTAAAAAACACAATTTAACTCTTGTTGGAGAAATTGACGACATCAGGGTTGAAAGAATAACTCAAAATAAAGAACGTGATTTAACATTTTTGAAAACTCTTGCCGAACAATACGGATATATTTTCAAAATTACTGATAATCAACTTGTGTTTTATAAAACACAAAAACTGATTGATGCAAAATCAGCAAAAATTATTAATCGAACAGAATGTTCAAGAATTAATTTAAGAGAAAAAACATCTCAAAATTATAAAGCTGTAACAGTCAGCTATCATAATCCAAAAACAGGAAAAACGATAACTGCAACAGCTAAAAACGAAAACTGTGTAAAAGGTGACACTCTAAAATTATCGCAAAGAGTTGAAAATAAACAACAAGCCTTAATAAAGGCAAAAGCTGCACTTTCAAAAGGCAATCACACCATAGAAGGTTCAATTGATATGATGGGAAATCCTTATTTAATCGCAGGGCTTAATGTTGAAATGAAAGATGTCGGACATTTTTCAGGTAAATATCACATTACACAAGCGACTCACTCAATTGATAGAAATAGCGGATATTCATTAAGTTTGGAGGTTAAGTCTTGCTAAAATTCGGAACAGTAACAAATATAAATCCAATGACGGCAAAAGCCAGAGTACAATTTGCCGAAGATAATATAACTTCGTATTGGTTACCTATCTTACAAAAGAAAACATTAAAAGATAAATATTATTCTGTTGTAGATATCGGGGAACAAGTTGCTTGTCTTATGGATGAAAATTCTGAAGACGGTGTTATTTTAGGTGCAATTTATACAAGTCTTGATGAAGTTCCTGCTATTTCTAATCTTCAACATTTAATCAAATTTGAAGATGGCAGTTTTATTGAATTTAACAGAGATACTCAAATGCTTACTATTGTGGCAAAAACTTTGAATATTATTGCAGATGTTATAAACACCGGCAAGTTTGAAAATACCGATGGTATTGTTTCTAATTCCGATATTACCGACAAAACTTCATCAATGCAAAGTATGAGAGACAAATATAATTCACATAATCATATCGGTAATCAAGGAAGTCCGACATCAAATCCTAATGAGGCTATGTAATGACAACATTAAATGAAATAACATACGTTGATTGGCAATATAAACTCAACAAAATCGGCTCTGTCGCAGAAGGTGTTGAAGATATAAACCAATGCATCGCAATTATTTTATTAACTCAAAAGGGTTCGGATCCATTAAGACCAACCTTTGGTTCAGATATTTATAAGTACATTGATTATCCAATTAATAGTGCAAAAGCAAATATTATCAGAGAGTCTATTGATGCAATAGAAAAATGGGAAACACGAATTAAGGTCGATAGTGTAACTGTAGAAATAAAAGGCTCTCAAATTAAAATCCAAATTCAATGGTCGCTAAAAACAGCAAATAAAACAACAGGTTCAACGGAGGTAAATTTATGACATCAAATCTACCTGAACCAAATTTTATAGAACGAAATCCTGAAAAAATAATAAATGAGTGGATTGCCCTTTATGAAGAGAAAAGCGGCAAATCATTACAACCTGCTCAAATCGAAAGATTAATGATTAATGTTGGTGCTTACCGAGAAAGCATTTTAAGAGTTGCAATTCAAGAAACTGCAAAACAAAATTTGTTAAGCTATGCTCCATTAGATATTTTGGAGCATATTGGAGAGCCTTTGGATGTTAGAAAACTTCTTGCAAGTTGTGCGGTTACAACGTTAGAGTTTTCTTTAGAAACTCCATTGGACTTTGATTATGAAATATCAAAAGGTACGGAAGTTGAGACAAAAGACGGATTATTTGTATTTCAAACAAATGAAAATGCAGTGCTTCTTGCCGGAGAATATTCCGTATCCGTAAAAGCCACTTGCCAAACCGTTGGAACTACTGCCAATAATTATTCCATAGGAAGTATAAACAATTTAATTACACCATTAAAATACATCACAAAAGTTGAGAATACCACAATATCTTCAGGTGGAGCAGATGATGAAGATGCTGACAATTTAAGAGAAAGAATCAGACAAGCTCCCGAAAAGTTTTCAAACGCAGGGAGTCGTGGAGCATATCGCTACCATACATTATCTGCACATCAATCAATAACTGACGTTGAAATATTATCTCCATCTCCCGGAGTGGTTAATATTTATCCTCTGACTGAAAACGGAAACCCAACCGAAGAAGTTTTGGGAATTGTTCGCAAATACTATGAAAAAGATGGAATTAGACCATTAACCGACTATGTTCAGGTTTTATCTCCTGAAAAAATAGATTTCTCTATTAAAGCAGAGATTTTACTTTATCAGGATGCAGATATTACAAGTGTGCAAACAACTCTTGAATCTAAATTGCAAGAATACAAGAAAACATTGGCACAAAAATTAGGCAAAAATGTGGTTAAATCACAAATTAAAAATGTTTTAAGCAGCATTTACGGAGTATATGACGTTCTTTCTCTAACCCCTGAAAACATAGATATTGAAAAATACCAATGGGCGAACTTGGTTGATTACGATGTCAAAATAGGAGGTTATGCTGATGAGTGATTTAGCCCCTATAAACGACATTAATTTAAAAATATTTGATGAAATCTGCGAAGAACGATTTTCAAAATTAGACTTAGAATGCATATTGGTTTCAATTATAGACAATGTTCCATCTGATGCTTTGCCACATTTGGCAGAACAATATCACATTACAGGGAATGAGGGTTGGCTACAAGCCTTGAGTGAAACCGAAAAACGAAGCCTTATAAAATCATCTATAAAAATGCATCGATACAAAGGAACAAAATATGCGATTGAAGAAATATTTAAGACATTAAATATCGTGGGTAATGTTGAAGAATGGTTTAATTATGGCGGTAAACCTTATTATTTTAAAGTTATTCTTCAAATATTTAATCGTTCAATAAATGAAGAAACAGAAGAAAAGTTAAGAGCTTTGATTAATGAATATAAGAATGAACGTTCTTGGCTTGAACAAATAGAGTTTTACTTATCTTCAATCGGTAAGCAATATATTTATGCTGCCACGATACAGCAAGAAACAGTCACAATAAATTCAAAGGAGTCTTAAATGGCTGAAGAATTTTATTCAATAGTTACGGATTACGGAAGTCAAAAACAATTAAATTCTATAAAAAACGGTACACCTTTTGATGTTCAAGAAATAGCACTTGGCGATAGCGGCGGCACTTATTATAATCCAAGTCCATCACAGACTGCTTTAAGAAAAGAAGTTTGGCGAGGGATTATTCAAAAATGCGAATGGGATGGTAATAGGTTTTATTGTTTGACAACAGTTCCTGCTGAAGTCGGAGGATTTGTTGTCAGAGAAGCAGGAATTTACGATTGCGATGGGAATTTGCTTGTTGTTTCTAAATTCCCTGAAACGACAAAACAAGACCCGTCATCGGGTACTGTCAAAGAATTAACCATTAGAATTGAAATACAGCTTTCAAATATTGAACTTGCGGAATTGATAATTAATCCTGATATTCAAACTGCAACAAAAGACGAGCTTACAAATTTATCAGACAAAATTAATGCAGAATTTCAAGCTGTAGTTGAAAAAGGACAGCCAAACGGATACGCTCCTGTTGATAACAATGGTCTAATCCCAATTGAATTTATTCCCGAAATTAAAACAAAAAGTATATTAACTCCTTTTTGTTTAAACTCTTGTAAGTTGGATTCAAAAGGAAATCCTGATTTATTGAGTTGTGAAACCGTAAAAGTTGTTAAATATACATCAAGCACTTTAGGAGAATTTTATGTAGCACCGTATTTTGTTTTTGAAAAAGATGCTGTTGTATATGCTGATACAGAATTAAGCGAAGCAAAAGGAACAATTGTTGCTGTCGATACAGATGCTTTATCTATTGCTTTTGGAGAGATAGGTTTATTAAGTGAATATGACGATATAACAGGACACTATTCAAATTCGGTTACAGGCGAATTTTATGTGCAAGATACTTTAGCACTTGGGGTTGAATGTTTTGCTGATGCTGAATTTAGTGAAAGGATTGGAGTTGTAACATATTTAAACCTAACAAAAATATGTATTAGTGAAAATGAAACTTACTCTTTAAACGGAAACGTAACAACTCATATTTATATAACTGCCCACGCACCATTTACTTATACAACAGCAGATAGTACAACTCACAATGTAGAAAATAATTTAGTTTTGGATGTTATAAATTTATGTCCTGAATTGGCTAATGAAACCAAAGATTTTAATTTATTTGTCAACAATGACAACGATGAATATTCATTAATAGCGTTATCCAATAATATTTTTACTCAAATGTTAGAGCCGACAAATTATAGTGTGAATGACATTTGGTTCAGAATTATTGAACCGTTAGCAAGTTATATTTTCTTGCTAAATATCTGGCAAGAAACCAATCTCGTTCCTATCGGAGTATTTACACTTGAAGGTGGCGAGAAATAAACCAAAGAATTTAAGGAGAAGAAAATGACAAAGTATTATTACAGTTACAACACAGAAGGGAATGCTTATTCGGGTAAATATCCCGCATTAAAAAATCCAAGACGGCAAAATGAATATTTGCTTCCATCAATGGCTACTTTTAAAGAGCCACCTAAAACAGGAGACAACGAAGTCGCAATTTGGAACGGTTCAGATTGGATAATTGAACCTGATTTTAGAGGCGAAACACAGATTAATATTGAAACACGAGAAAGCTCAATAATTGACTATGTTGGAGATGTCAAGTCAGGTTTTCAAAAAGTATCTGAAGAACTTGCACACAACATTTTGATAAATCCTGAAAAATACAAAGTTATAGACAATCGTTATGTAGATATTTCAGATACGGAAGAATACGCACTATATATCAAAAAGAAGGAGCTTGAAATTAGAAAAAATGAAATTGAAAAAGAATTGTTAGAGTTAGACTCTAAAAGAATTCGAGCTATTTGTGAACCCTCAATAAAAGATGAAACAACAGGCGAAACTTGGCTTGATTATTACAATTCAGAAGTTGAAAAATTAAGAAATGAATTAAAGGACTTAAATGGAAATTAAACAAGTAAAACACCCATATTTAAACCAAAACGGATATACCAAAAATTCACTAACAAAAGAAAGAATTGGTACACTTTTTACTTATCCGATAGATTTTACCCCTGATGATTGTTTATCTTGTGACGGGTATTCTTTGTTAATTGAAGATTACAAAGAATTATATTCGGTTATAGGTACAAAATTCAATCAAGTTGGCGATGCAGAAGGAACATTTAGAATCCCTGACTACAATGTTACAAAAAGATTCTTGCAACCGGGAAAAGACATTGGAAGTTTAATTAATGCCGGACTCCCAAATATAACTGGTGGTTGGAACAATGTCGGTGTTGAACCGGGATATAATTATTCTTCAGGAGCTTTTTATGGGCGAAATATAGATGGAACTTTTTTCTATCACGCTTCGGGAAGAGGTGGAACTGCCGGAGGTTTTTATTTTAATGCTTCTCGCTCAAGTTCTATTTATGGAAATTCAACAACAGTTCAACCCCCAAGTCAAACAGTACATTTAGTAATTAAATATAAATAATTATGGAAATATCAAATTTAACCCCAAATGAAATAAATCAAAACGATTATCATAAAAATATTTTTACAAGAAATAAGATAGGAGCTTTATATACGTTTCCCAAACGATTTACTCCTGAAGACTGTTTGGCTTGCGATGGATATGTTTTAAAAATTGTTGATTTTAGTGAGTTATATAAAATTATTGGTACAACATTTAATTCCGGCACCGAGGCTGATGATGAATTCAGAATACCTGATTACAATTTAACAGGAAGATTTTTACAACCGGGAAATAAAAATTTAGGTACAACAAAAAACGCAGGTATTCCAAGCATAAAACTTGCATTAAGAGTCGATGCAAAGACAAAAGTTGATACATATTACGGTGGGAAATATTTAAGTTC
>JAFVUY010000233.1 GCA_017502465.1 Bacilli bacterium
GGTAGGGTAGGTCAATATTTCTAAATGTTTTTTTCTATGAAAAAGAGGAGGTTTGGTATATACTATTTTTGGTGATTATATGCCTAGAGAAGTTTTATTAGTATTAATTATTGTAGCCTCAACTTTACTCGCTTTATATCTATTAACTTTTATAGTTGCTTTGATTTTTGTCTTATCATTTAAAAAAATCATGAAACAACATAGTAGATCCCTAACGATTCTTTTGACTACAAAAAGAGAAAATATACTTAAAATCTTTAACATTATTAAATCACTTGGAATCGAAGTTGATGATTCAATTTTTGGAAAACTCAATAGCATTGACCCAAACATCTTTATGACTCCTGAAAGTCCTGAATGTAAAGCCACTAGTGATGAGCTTTCAATTTTAAGAGATAGAGCATTATTGGTTTCTGCATCAAACCTAGACTTAGGAAAACATAATGAATTCAATATGTTAAGAGAACATATTTTAGAAATTGATAAAGTCTATCGCATTAAACTTGCTATGTATAACGCGGATGTTCTTGGATATAACTATTGGATTAATTTTTTACCAACTAGATTCATTTTTAAATTATTTAGATGCAAGAAAAAAGAATTAATATAGATCGGAGATTTTTATGAAAAAACACCCAATTATTTTATGTATCATGGATGGATTTGGCATCCGTGAAAACAATCACGGAAACGCGATTAACGAAGCAAAAACACCCAATTTAGACGCTTATTTTAAAAGCAACGCCTTTACAAAAATTAATGCTTCTGGTGAATTTGTTGGTTTACCAGATGGCCAAATGGGCAACTCTGAAGTTGGCCATATGAATATCGGTGCGGGTAGAATTGTTTATCAATCATTAACCCTTATTAACAAAGCAATTAAAGATGGTGATTTCTTTACCAATGAACATTATTTAAACGCGATTAATCACGCGAAAAAACATGGCAGCAAATTACATGTTTTTGGTTTAATCAGTGATGGTGGAGTTCACTCCCACATTAATCATATTTTAGCGATGATTGAACTCGCTAAAAAAGAAGGTTTAGATGATGTTTATCTTCACTGCTTTATGGATGGAAGAGATGTTGATCCTCAAGCTGGTGAATCATATATCGATATTATCCAAAACAAAATGAATGAACTTAATTTTGGCAAAATCGCTGATATAGGCGGACGTTATTACGGAATGGATAGAGATAAAAATATGGACCGTGTTGACGTCGCTTATAGATGCATGGTTGATCACGACGGTCCTTCATTCACTGATTATAAAACATTCTTCAAAGAAGAATATGAATATCTTCGTGCGAACGGAAAGGATGCATCTGATGAATTCTTAAGACCTCATTATAACGCGAATGTTGATGGAAGAATTTGCGATAATGATGCGATTATCTTTATGAATTTCCGCCCAGATAGAGCAATTCAAATTTCAACTTTATTCACAAACCCTCACTTCTATGAGAATCCTATCAAAAAAGATGATGGAAGTCTTGCATGGAAACCATATGTTCCTGCTCACATCTTAAATAACATTTTTTATGTTTGCACGATGAAATACGCGGACAGTGTTAAAGGTGAAATTGCCTTCTCAATTCCTAAACTTACAAACATTTTAGGAACTTGGTTAGCGGATCATGGCTATACACAACTTCGTATTGCTGAAACCGAAAAATACGCACACGTGACATTCTTCTTAGATGGAACAATGAATTTTGATGGAGTGGAAAGACCAGAACTTGCACATTCAAAACGTGTCTTAATTGACTCACCAAAAGTTGCAACTTATGACCTTCAACCTGAAATGTCTGCTTATTTGGTTTTAGATGCTCTTATGAAAGAACTTAATAAAGATTATTTAGATGTTGTTATTCTTAACTTTGCTAACTGCGACATGGTTGGCCATACAGCAGTTCATGACGCTGTTGTTAAAGCGGTTGAAACTGTTGATTACTGTGTTGGAAAAATTATTGATTGGGCAAAAGAAAATGATGCAACCTTAATTGTTACAACAGACCACGGCAACGCCGAAGAAATTTTAGATGATGACGATAGACCATTTACCGCTCATACAACTAACTTAGTCCCTCTTTGTATTAATAGAGATGTTAAATTAGTCCAAGAAGGCGGCAAATTAGCGGATATCGCACCTACTATCATTGATTTATTAGGTGAAGAAAAACCAGCTGAAATGACTGGCGAAAGCTTAATTATTCATGAATAAGGAGAAAGAAAATGAAAGTAAATCCAAACACAAAATTTGAAGATTATCCATTAAATATTCCTTCTGCGAAACGTTTACAAAAGAAAATCTCTTCTTTAGTGGAGGAATTAAAACAATGTGGATCTGCTCTTACTGCAGTACCTGTTATTAAAAAATTTAATAAATTAATGGAAGAAGTGAACAATGATATGTCTATCATTTATGTTCGCGCGACTTTAAATACTCAAGACCCAATTTATAAAAGAGCGCAAGAAAAATGTGATGAAATCTCACCATTAATTTCTAGCTATGCCCAAGAATTTAATAAGATTCTTGCTAAAGCAAGATATAGAAAAGATTTAGAAAACATTTTCGGTAAATATCTTTTTAGAATGATTGATGATTCATTAAGAACATTTGATGAAAAAGTCATCCCAGAATTAATTAAAGAAAACAAATTGGTCTCTCAATATGACCAAGTTTTAGGTTCTGCTCAAATCGAATTTAGAGGACAAACATATAATCTCCCTCAAATTGGTAAATTCACTCAAGATTTAGACCAACAAACAAGAAAAGAAGCTGCAATCGCTCTTGATAAATGGTTAGGTGAGCACGAAGAAGAACTTGGAAACATTTATGACCAATTAGTCCACTTAAGAACAGAAATCGCTAAAAAATTAGGATTTAAATCCTTTACAGAATTAGGATATCTCCGTTTAGGCAGAACTGATTACACTGCGAAAGACGTTAAAAATTATCGTAAACAAATCGCAGAATGTGTTATCCCAGTTGCAAATAAACTTTATAAAACTCAAATGAAAAATTTAGGAATCAAGAATCCTCAATATTACGACTACAATCTTTCATTTAAATCAGGTAATCCAACTCCTGCAGGAGATTTAAAATATTTAGTCAATGTTGCAAAAGAAATGTACGATGACATGTCTAAAGAATCCAGCGATTTCTTTAACCATATGTTAGATTGCCACTTACTTGATTTAGATTCTAGACCAGGTAAGGCCCCAGGTGGTTATTGCACATATTTCCCACTTTATAAAACACCTTTCATCTTTGCTAATTTCAATGGCACTCAAGGCGATGTTAATGTATTAACTCACGAAGTGGGTCATGGATTCCAAGCTTATTTATCAAGCGGAATTAAAGTCCCTGAATATCGTTCTCCAACTCTTGAAGCATGTGAAATTCACTCAATGAGTATGGAATTCTTTGCTTGGCCATATATGAAAGGCTTCTTTGGCAAAGACGATGAAAAATATAGATATTGCCACTTAGCGGATGCGATTGAATTCTTACCTTATGGTATTACAGTAGATGAATTCCAACACTGGGTATATGAAAATCCTAATGCCACACATTTAGAGAGATGTGCGAAATGGAGAGAAATTGAAAAAGCATACACCCCACATAAAAAATATGATGGACTTCCAACTCTTGATCATGGTGCCTATTGGTTAAGACAATCCCACATTTTCTCAAGCGCCTTCTATTACATCGATTACACATTAGCTCAAGTTTGTGCTTTCCAATTCTTAGCAGAAATGACAAAGAATCGCGAAAAAGCCTGGAAAAAATATGTCAAACTTTGTAAATGCGGCGGTAAATATCCATTTACTGAATTACTTGCTAAAAACAAATTAAGAAACCCATTCGAAGACGGAAATGTCGAAAAAGCAATTAAACCATTAGTGAAAATCCTTAAAGGATTTGACACCACAAAATTCTAAAAAATAAGAGGAACTTAAGTTCCTCTTTTGTTTATTTTGTAATAACTTTAATGCCATCAGGTATTTCAATATTTGTTATTTTCTTATTTTTGATAATAACTTTTACTAATCCTTTATTTGTTGCAAAGGCGAATTCAACATCGTTAATATTTCCTAAATTTGGGTTTATTTCATATCGATTGAATCCAATTTTGTTTACCCCAAGGATATATTCATAAATATATGCGATAACTCCGCTAGACCAACCATGACAAAGTGAATGTCTGTAGCCACGGTAGCAGAACGCTCCATGATCTCCGTGGAAATCTTTTTTGCCTTCTATTGGCATTTCGTCGATTTTAGTAACATCGTTTGCCCAATTGATATCGAAGTCTTCAAAAAATGATGTCGCGCCTAATTCAATCATCTTTCCATAATATTGTTTAAGATAATTAATTGAATCTTCGTGATGACCTAATTTATCAATCGCAGAGAAGATAAAATATGATAAGAAAGTTGATAAACCATTCGCCCCATTTGCTAATAAGACATCTTTTTTGTTGTCATCTAAAATATCATCAAATACCCCAAGGGCGGCGATTTGTTTATATTTAATGACGTCTGTTTTACCATTTTTTAATCTAGATAAAATATCTAGAATTAAATCTTTGTCTTCTTTTTTAAGCGATTCATTAAAAGCTTCTAAAACCTTTTTTAATGTGATGCTTATTAAGAAACGACATCCAACAATTTCGTCTTCTTTTTTTACTAAATCGTTACCGATTTTTTCATTTTCGTCATAATGGGATGGCCAATCAATAAAAAGGAATGGGAATAATAAGTCTCCGTTTTCTTTAATAAGATTTTCGCTTTGATGGATAATTCCTAACATGTAATCGAAATATTGGTTTTTAAATTGTTCGTCTTTATGATCAATGTAATATTCTGAGAAAATTAAAGTCCACCAGAAAGAATACATTGGAGACCAATTGACCCAACCTGGTAAAGGCATTTCAATTGTTGCGAATCCTAAAGAATTTGTTATTTCGTGATCTTCTAAGAAAATATATTTTCCGGCGCGATAAATAGGATAGGAGTCACCAATCCAAACCAATCTATCGCGTTTGATGCCATCGTAATAATAGCCATTTCTATGGCAGACCGCATTTGTGTAGGCTGCGATATCAAATATTTGGTTTAATAATTCATCGTCACTTCTAAAATATCCATCAATCGGTTTAACTTCATCAATAACCGCGTAGATATTTTTAAAAGATATTTCGCCTTCGTCTTCCTTGTCAATTCTTACAAATCTAAATCCAGTTGAGGCGATAGTAATATCGCTTAAGAAAGGAACGTCATAAACAATATCTCTAGTGGAGTGATCGTTAGTGGCGTTTTTATGACCGAGAGAAGCAGAACATTCTCCGACACTTTCCCCAAATCTAATATGGATTTTTGTGCAGTGGTTAGTTGCATCTACTGTTAATATTCTTAAACTTCCTGCAATCTCTTTTCCAAAATCTAAAATAATAGAAGAACCTTGTCTTAAAATAGTTGATGATTTTTCATTTAGATGAATTTGTTTTTCCTTTTCGATAAAAAGGTTATTCGAATTAATAACGTTAGATTCAAAAATGATTCGTTTTGGGAGTAATAAATTTTTCATAATAGTTTATCTTTTTTATCATTCTACCTTTTTTATATATTTTTTCAATATTGGTATAAAAAATAAAAGAAAAAAGGATGATAAATAATCATCCTTAGATCTCATTTTTGGTGCGCGAGATGAGAATCGAACTCACACAGGGTAACCTATACGCCCCTCAAACGTACGCGTCTACCAATTCCGCCACTCGCGCATTTCGCAAGATTTATTTTAGATAAAAATAACAATAAATACAAGAGTAAAATTTGAGTTCCCCGTTTTTTGAAAGGATTTGATGAAGAAAGCGATAAAATCGCTATAAAAGCCATTAAAACCTATAAATATTGACTAATTTCGGTTATTTTTCATACCAAGAAGTGATGTTTAAAAATATCGAAGGTACGAA
>JAFVUY010000234.1 GCA_017502465.1 Bacilli bacterium
ATTGAGTGGGAATAAGTCCCGAAAAAATACCAACCCCCGAAAGTCTTTTGTAGAGCCACTTTCGGGGGTTTAATTTTTTGAAAGTGGCATTGACTTTGCTGAATTCTTGCTGTATTCTAGACGTGAGGAGAAGTAAGCAAGAAGTGGAGGCAATAAGATGAAGTATAGCACCTACTACGTTAACCTAATAGAAAATGGTAAAGGAAAACGTTGGCAAGCAAGAGCAAAGTATAAAGACGAAAGGGGGAAATGGAAAGAGGTTAGCAAGATACTAACGGATGCAACTGGTAAGCGAGAAGCTAATAAGATGGCAAAAGAATGGTTTGATAAAATCAATGAAGAAGCTGACTTGATGCCAAATGTATCAAAAGCAAAAACAGTTGATGAAACATTTATGGAGTACCTTAATCATCAATTAGCAACAGATGAAATAGAGAAAACTACATACAGAAATACAATGTATAGCTATAAAGCATACATTAAACCGTATTTAGGAGATTACATCTTTGCAAGCGTTGATAAAAATATAATTAATTCTTGGTTAACTAAACTGTATAAGTTAGGACTATCACAAAATACAATACATACAACGTATGCAAGATTAAAAAAAGTATACAGTTATTTCTTTAATAGTGGAGAATTATTAAGAGACCCGTTCAAAGGAGTTAAGATGCCAAAGAAAGGAGACCCAAAAATAACACATCTAACATTTGAACAAATGGACGATATTCTATCAGCAGTATATTTGGACTATGAGCCAAAAGACAAAATGTTTGTTGGTATTCTGTTGGCGTTATATGCAGGTTTAAGACGTGGGGAAATTTGCGGTTTAAGATGGAATGATTTAGACTTTCAAAGGGAAACAATAACAATAAGGTCTGCAATCGGTGTGGCTTCTGGCGATGATAATCCATACTATACAAAAAACCCGAAAAATAAAAGTTCCAATAGAACATTTCCAATGCTACCGCAATTAGAAGATGCATTATTGCAGAGAAGAGAAGCAATAAAACCAAAAGGAAATTGGTTTGTAGTAGGAGACAAAGAGAAGTTTTTAAGACCAACACACTATAATCGTTTGTTTAGTGAATTTGTTGAAAGAAATAATTTGGTTGATGCTTATGGAGAAAAAATTGTTCCGCATAGTTTGCGGCACAATTTTGCAACTGTTGGTATTAGAGCAGGAATGGACATTGCAAGCCTTGCACTTATGATGGGACACGCAAGCAGAGCAATGACATTAGATACCTATGGAGATGCAAATGCAGATGCACTTAAAGTATCAAGTATCAAGCTTCAACAGACATTTAATGAGAATTCAATCTTCTATGAAATGGAAAATGAACTAGAAGAACTAATGGAGAAAGAAGAACAAGAAGATAAAAGAGAATAATAAAACAACGGGGTGTCAATTAGACATCCCGTTGTTATTAAATCGATTTTCTTACTTTTTAAGCTTTTTACGCAGTTCGTCAAGCCGCTTATCAAAACTTGCCGTAGGCTTCTTTTTCTTCTTTTCCAAAAGAGTGGGGAAATAACGTTTCGCAAATTCTTGGCGAATGACTTTCATATTATAGCCTTCGTATTCTTCGCCCTTCTTGTGAGCCCCGCCGTTTGTATCAAAGTTATAAACCTTCGTTTCCTTGTTGTTATCAAACAAATCAATTACCCACAAAAGTTCATCGTCTTTCCCAAGGCTTTCAACGTAATCAACCATACTTTCCTTATTAAGTTCGGTCAATTTCTGCGGAGGAGTTTCTGCGTAATTTCTTTTCAATGCCATAGTAATACACCCCTTTTGTTAAAATGATACTATGATTATAAAACAGCAAATTTCAAATGTCAAGTGTCAGTATTAAAAATAACGTATCAATTAATAGTATTAAAACCTATTGACAGAATAATATTTATATAATATAATTCAAGTATCAAAAGTACCGAACGTTAGAATTAATACAAAGGAGATAAAACAATGTGTGTATATGGGTATTGCAGAATCAGCCAAAAGAAACAAAGTATTGAAAGACAAATTAGAAATATCAAATCGGCTTATCCACAAGCTGTAATAATTGAAGAAGCTTACACAGGAACAAGCATTAATAGAAAGGAATGGAACAAATTATTCTGCAAAGCAATTGAAGGTGATACAATTGTATTTGATAGTGTTAGCAGAATGAGTAGAAATGAAGTAGATGGGTTTAATGCTTATGAAGAGCTATTTAAACGAGGTGTTGAACTTGTGTTCTTGAAAGAGCCGCACATTAACACGGCTACATTCAAAAAGGCTATGGATAAGTCAATACCGATGACAGGAACGAGCATTGATTTTATACTTGATGGTATAAATAGGTATCTTTTGGAACTTGCAAAAGAACAGATTAAACTTGCTTTTGAACAATCGGAGAAAGAGGTTGAAGATTTACAGCAAAGAACAAAAGAGGGGTTAATTACAGCGAAGCTAAATGGCAAGCAAATAGGACAAAGGAAAAATGCAAAGCTAACAACAAAAAAGAGTGTCGCCGCAAAAAAGATAATTTTAAAACATAGTAAAGATTTTAATGGAAGTCTAGATGATTTGGATGTAATGAAGCTTGCGGGATTATCTAGAAATACATACTACAAGTATAAGAGGGAAATTAGAGAAGAAGAATAACCCGCCGCAGAAAAGAGGTGCAAAATGTTGCCTTGGCATTTAATTTACTTTCCTATTGGATTGATAAAAGATATTTACTGGTGTTTCATTCCTAATAATTGCCGAAAATGCCACCATTTAAAAGGATGCCGCAAAGGGTTTTGGAAGTTGCGAAAATGCTATAATGGGTGTATTAAGTATAAGATTCTATCTGATGGTAAAAAAGAAGAAGATAGAATAGATTATATAAATAATTTGGTTGGCTATGTCGAAGATGAAATAGATGGTTTCCGCCGCAAATTATAAGATAGTTATTAATAAAATGATAGTGTCAGCAATCAACAAAGTGTCTTTGTATTGCTGACACTTTTTTTGACTTTCATAAAATTTTTTGTTATAATTATCGTAGTAAGAAATCAAAATATGATTTACTAATTGGGATGCCCACGACAAATTACTAAAAGCATTTAAAAATATTATTTTCACATAATGTACCCCCCTACAAGTAAAATCAAATAATGTAAAATAATTAATTAATGCAAGGCTATGTCTTTTAAATGTAGAAGTGATAACCTCGCCTATTGGACAGCGGGGTTATTATTTTTAACGATTACTGTATATTTTCGTATTAATAAAATGTAAAGGATGAAATTTGTGGATTATTTAAGAAAAGAAGTTAAATTATTAAAGGCGTTGCAAAATGTTCAATACAAAGAAATTGCAGAATATTTAGAGTTGCCGCCGAAATCATTTTATAACTGGCTTAACGGGTAGTATGAATTTGGAAAAGAAAGAGAAAAATTATTGTGTGAAATAATTGCAAACTTAAAGGAGTGATTAAGTGCCTGACTATCTTAATAGAATGATTAATGAAGTATTAACATTGCCGCCTAACGTAATTTTGGCTAGTGCTGGATTTGATGACAATGGAAGATATTGGATTACAAGTGATGGTAGACTAATGAGCGTTTGTAGGGAATAGGTAAGGTATAAATAGTTTACTGACAATGGAAGCGGTTATTATTATGTTGACATCTATGGAGAAAGAAAGTATTTACATAGATTGTTAGCGTTATCATTCAATTAGAGTAAAGCAAAAGAAGAGATAATAAATGATTGCGTTGTTCATCACTTGGATAGAGATAAAAATAATAATTAGCTATCAAATCTTTGTATTATGTCAAGAGAAAAACATTAGGCAATACATAGTATTTGGAGAAAGATTGATAACGGGGTGATTATTCCGTGGGATTAAAAAAATCAGTTCCTAATTAGAGAATTATTAATGTAAATAAGTCGCCTGTAAATAAATAGAATTTATACACAACTAATAATCTATCTGCTATTGATGAAGCCGCAGGAAGATTATAGAGTATAGGCGGTTTTAAGCTTTATATTTATCTTGCAAAGAATTAGAACAATTATGAATTTGCATTGTCTAGTAGTCATTTTATGGCGTGGAGTGGACTAGGAAAGACAGCTTATAGAACAGCTTTTGATGAATTAGTTGAAGAGGGGTATTTAATTCTAGATTAGAGTTAGAGTAATAGGTATTTCTTTTACGATAAGTCAAGAATTAAAAATAACGATAAAGAAATTATTATAGATTATTCATAGTCAAACTTTATCTTTTGACTAATTATTAATTATAATATTTCTTGTAATATTTCTAGTATCAGCGTAAAGCAAGGATGTAGTATTACTGTAATACCACGTAGTAGTATTACAGCAATACCACAAATATAAAAAGGGGTGTATTATGACAAATTTTGAGAAAGACTATTTAATGAGCAGATAGAAATTTATTATTCCAAATGGTACAGAAAATAATATAATGAAAACACTTTCAAATCAAAGAGCATAGTTTAACTTACAAATGAATTATAAATAGTTAGATAGACTAGTAATGGAACTAGAACAAGAATTAAGTAGAATTAAGATGCTACGAATTGAATTGGAAAAATACGGAGTAGAGTTTAATTTGCAAGTTGAGAATGAAGCTGTAAAGAAAGTTCAAGAGGTCGCCAATTGTATTAATAATTTGCTTAAATAATACTAGCTTATTCTTTCCATTCAATGTGATTGCTATTAGTGTTCCGCCGCAAGTAA
Source organism: Bacilli bacterium (assembly GCA_017502465.1). Classification (GTDB taxonomy): domain Bacteria; phylum Bacillota_I; class Bacilli_A; order RFN20; family CAG-826; genus RGIG5418. The sequence continues at coordinate 4,742 of JAFVUY010000234.1, forward strand.
ACAAGCAATATTAAAGCCCGTCAGATGCCGTATAATCGGCTTTGGCGGGCTTGATTATTTATTTCGTAGTATGGAATAGAAACGATTGTAGGGCATTTAATTGCGAAATATCAGTATTCCCAAAGCATTAATGTCTATTAGTTGTCGCTTACCTTTAAGGGATTTTTTCTAGGTATGCTGAATTTCGTGCTGAATTGCTTTGTTTGGAGTAGTCAAAAAATGCGATGAATAGGCGTTTTCAGCCAATCTCGGCATTATTGAGTGGGAATAAGTCCCGAAAAAATACCAACCCCCGAAAGTCTTTTGTAGAGCCACTTTCGGGGGTTTAATTTTTTGAAAGTGGCATTGACTTTGCTGAATTCTTGCTGTATTCTAGACGTGAGGAGAAGTAAGCAAG
>JAFVUY010000235.1 GCA_017502465.1 Bacilli bacterium
CAAAGAAAAGGTGTTGTTTTTGTTGCTGCCGCTATTGGTGATGACAAGAAAAATATAGAAAGAATTTACGGTGATTCCTTTTTGGATATCACAGACTTAAATCAGTTACCCACAAAACTTACCGCTGTTGTAAAACGGTATATAAGGGTATAAAAAATTTTATTAAATTACATTAAGTAAGACATTAGGGTAACTGGAATTTCTTCTGTTACCCTAATTGTTTTAAAAGGAGAATATTATGCATTTTTTAACATTAGTAACAGTAGAAGTTCCTAAAACAATAGAGAACGAAATACAAAATCAGGAAATAAAGCAGGATATAACTAATATCAAAAAGATTTTAACAGAGTATGACGATAAGAAAGATGGTATCTTTGGGAACGTTATGCTTAAATGCCAATTAAAGCATTTGCAAGGATTACAAAATACTTTTGCAAGAAATGTCAATGACGCAGTAGATGATTATTTGGACCCGTTTGGTGCAGAAACCGACAATCCTAAGTACATTGAATTCTATGATACAACGGACGACCTTAAATCTGAATATGAAACATGGAATGTTACGGCAATTAAAATGCCAAATGGAACTATTGTTTCTGAACGTTCTGATGAGTTTAACGACAAGTATGTTGTCCAAGACGGTAAAGTGTTAGAGCGCTGTTGGGGACAATTAAAAACCAGAAAAAGTACCAAACGAACAAAAAGAATGAAGGTTATAAAAGATTATCCGATTAATAAGATTTACAAATCATTTGAAGAGTTCTTGAAAACAGAATGTCAAGATTCGTATAACGAAAAACAAAAATCTTATGGATATTTTTGTAATTGCAATGCTTATTACGATTGGTATGTAATTGGCGGAAGATGGCCTAAATGTTTTCTTGTGAAAGATTCTTGTATGGAATATTCCATTGGTACTCGTGACTCAGAGAAAGAAGAGTACGAAGCACCTGAAGGATATAAATGGGTTGTTGCTGCTCGTAAAAAGGATATTGAGTGGAAAGTCCTTGCAAATTGGAAACTTGAATGCGCAAAGAAAAGTTTTAAACAATTAGAGGAATGGTTTAAGAACGGCGTTACAACTGAAGATTATTATAAGGTAACGGAAAAAGGCGTTGAATGTTTTGGAAGATTAGAATATTTCAAAGGTGAAACGTTGAAAAATTATCTTAAACGAAATTGTATGGACAAAAACGGTAAATACGCATTTGAGCCATACGCATATTTTAAAGGTGAAGAATGGTTTGAATCACACTCCTCATGGACAACGAAAAAGGATGATGTGTATGATAACGCATGGCAAAAAGAGCTTGCTGAATTTATCGACGGGTTATCAGATGAAACTGTCCTTGTTTGCGTGGATTGTCATATGTAGGTGCTTTATGAATGAATTAGTAATTTTTAAGGTTATATATGATGAAAACGCAGACCATGAATACGGTATATTGAACGATCGTGACGAACCGGATGTTATTTGTTTATCAAGTGGTGTAACGATAGAGTTCGGTGAGTATGAAATCATCGAAAGAGTTGATTGGTTTGATATATCGGATTTGATAAGAGAAAAATTCAAAAAACAACAAGGAGACAGCATAAATGGTAATTAAAAGAGGTAAAGTTTCATTTTGCGTTAATCGTAAGAAAGATTGCTTTGAGAATTTAAGGCAATACATAGGTAAAAAATTATCTATAAGGCAAAAACAGAATAATTTAAGTGTTTGCACTAAATATAGTCGCCACGTTTTATTAACGTCGGACAAAAGTATTGAAAATGCAATTCATTTAAGACAGAAAGAATGTGATTTTAGATTAAGAGAGCACATTGGACACAATTTACGTTGTGTAGGATATGGTAACGGCACGCCTCAAAACGTTTCTATCGAATGCGAGGATTGTTGTACCGTACTCTATGACGTGGAAAAATAATAAAAAGGTGGTGATGATTTATGATACTTAATAAAAAAGGACAAGTATTCGAATATGCAGACAAAAAACTTACGGTAGGAGAATTAATAATCGCAAATAATTACAGTAGTTATTGCGGTTTAATTGGGGTTATAAAAGAAATTTGTGATGGTGAGGATAAGGATACAGGTAATCTTACTCCAGATATTCACTGTGAATTTTACAAACCTGAAAATGAATCTGAGATAAGGTTTTTAGAAGAAAGGTTTTCAAATAATTATGGGACAAAAAAGACTTTAGATGATATTGCGCTTGATGACGTTATTATGTCTCCGGATATGATTGACCGTATTGATAAACCTGGTTCGCCAAAGGAATATATTTCTATTTACCTAATGATTGAAGATTGGGCTTGTAGAACAAGTGATGGTATAGAAACGTTTGTTTTTACCAACATGGATGAAGCAAAACTTCAATTAAAATTAAAAGCTTTCAATGAAAGACAAAATGGATGCGTAGAAGATTGGGTTGGCTCGGACAATTTGATAGAAGAACAAACAGAAACCTCATATGAAGCATATTTAGATGGAGAGTATTGCAGGTATCATTATTGTTTGACTATAAAAGAGCATCAGCTTCCAATTTCTGAAAATACGATTTATTCGTTAAAAACTATCATCGATAATAGAAAATTATATTTAGATTTTAGAGATGAAGTTGATGATATGGAAGAAGCAGAAGACCTAACAACAGAAGAATATTTAGACGTTATTTCTGATGAAAGCATACCAGGAAGAATGTATAAAATTTATAGTCGTAGCTCGTGGTGTGAGGATGAAGGTTATTTAATGGGAATTAAGGAAATTGCGGAAGAACTTATTAGTGATATTAAAGTTAAAAGAAAAGGTGGCAATTAATGATTGAAATTCATACCAAGATTGGCAATTTGTATTTGGAAGAGATGCCGGATAAAAGAGATCCGTTGCATCTCAACCTATACGATTCGCTACATAAGTATATTTTTAGGTTTAGCATCGAAAACATAAAGAAAAACCG
>JAFVUY010000236.1 GCA_017502465.1 Bacilli bacterium
TAATACTTTTTCTTTATCTTATGATATGTTGAGTGAAAAAATGTATGAATGTAACTATATAGAAAAACTTGATAGTTCAAAATAAACGAACTCGCAAGTCAATCTTGCGAGTTCGCTGATATTATAGATGTCTCTTTTCTGATAATTATTAACCACATCGACTGGGTGCCGACTAGGTGCCGACTGGGTGCCAACTTAGTTCTATCTTAGTGCCTACTTGGTGCCATCATGGACACTATCATGAGCAGTTCATGAACACTTATAGTATTATACACTCACAAAAAATCAAGTCAAATTAAGCTACGAGGGCTATTCTCTTTTGTATTCTACGCGGTTTGTTTCTGATATATACTCGTATTATTTTAATGGTTTTTATTAATTATATTGTCATCTTGAATATATGGGTACTTTGAGAAATCATAATACTTAGGTTCATTATCCACAATGTAACACATATCTCCATCATAGTTAGCACTACCGAACGCAGCTCTTGCTGTTAATTTAATATTTTCTATTCTGAAATCTTGAGAGGATATGGCCTCACATTTTTCGTAATTAAATATAGTAAGATTTACTCCTCCTGAATGAATAGAACTATTAAATCTAATGCCATCATATCCAAGGCTTTTTATATATTCGGCAATAACTTGAGTTGGAATATAGTCATCAGTGTTGTTCGTAGGTTTTGAAAAAGCCCCTTGTATCATTCCCATTACATGCATATCTACAGTGGTATCTTTGTCGTTGGATAAATCAAGATCTACAGCAATGTTAGCTACTTTTAAAAGTTCAGTTGTTTGTATTTTGGCAATATTCACAGCATCATAGATAAATGGTCGCACTTCGAAAATTGCCGTTGTGGGACTTTCTGCAACATAGAGATACTTAACATATTTAGGATTTGCACGACCTGCCGAAACTTTTACATTCTTTGGAGGGACAAACGAGGCCTCTTTCGTTAGCCCTTTAAATGGGTTTGCTTTCCCAACATATTTAACATCTAATTTTTCCCCATCGGGAGCGCTATAACATTTATAAATCATATGGTCATTGATACAACTGTCATCTATAACCCTTGCCCTATAATAAATGTGACCAGCCTTGACATAGAGAGTATTCTTTTCCATATACTGGGATAGTATATTTAACAGTTGGTGCCTTACAAAGAAACGATTCTCATAAAATATCGAATCTTTGAATGCATACCAAAGTTTACGAGCTTCAAAACTCGTATCACTCTCGTCAAAGAGTTTTTCTCTTATTTCGCGATCAACTCTCATACATCTAATTTTGAAACAATAGTTTGTAATAACTGTAGGATTTGGCTATTAGACACATATCTATATCCCTGTGGAGGGGTAAACGATATATCAATTCCCTTTATCGCTTCTAGGGTAATCATAGGCTGTATGGTTCTAATAGATTCTATCTCTATTCCTATTGCCTTTTTCCTATCCAAGAAATAGTTGTCATATCTAATTTTATCTATACCTAATTGGGATGAATAAATTCTCCACATTTCATATGGGGAAGTATCTATTATTTTTTTTATTCTACCAAAACCAACAACCCCTTTAACTGGAGAAGATGCATATATTATTATATAATCCCCTTCTTTGATGTTAGGACGAACTTTTCTGAGTTCTATAGTCTTTTCTTTCGCTAATATTTTATTAGCGAACTCTGGTTTTATTGCCAAAAAAAGATATTTATTTTGTTTCATGTCCTAATTTATATATTTCACTATACATATCTTTTGATATACGCACTGGTGATGCAAAAGTATTCTTTGTCCCAATTATTTTAGTGACTGTTGAGTAATCAATAGGTTTTTCAAATAACTGTGTTTGACTAAATTTAAGAGCTCTTACAAAACTATTAATGTCTTTATTGCATAAATTATATACATGTTTCCACTCATATATTCCATAATGTTTATAACGTCTAAATACGTCCTTTGGCAGTCCGGTTACAACCTCATCTAAGTATGAACAAGCAACAATAGCTTTACTTCTAGTGCTATTTTTATCAAAACTTACATACCATAGTATACGAGCTGGACATTTTTCTGTAATAGGTTTTGTTGATCGATAGTATACATTCTCTACATTCCATAATCTATTAACATCTGCACCAAACAATGATTCACTTGCTATTAATTTATCAAATAAGTGGGCGGCCCAAACAGCTTTTATGGGGATTATATAACATGGAATATCTATATCTGTAATCTTTAAAGGAAATAGCTTGCGCTCAATATCCAGCAGTTGTGATTGATCTATTAGTTCGTCTAATATTGGGATATTGTTCTGTTTAATAAGTCTACCTAATTCATCGGATGCTATACACTCATCAATAACATGTTTCACATATGAACTATCTTGTATAATAAAACCAAACTTAAGCAATATAGAACTATATCTCTCTTTAATATTAGATTCACTAATTCTTATTTGATGACATTTTTCTTTAATAGCTCTACTAATGAACTCATTCACCAACCCCATAAATAGTGTATCTCTATTTTTTGCATCTGAGATTCTAATGATTGGAATAGATAACACACTATTGTCATTCTTATAAGCAAATAGTGCAATGTTTTCATTATTGTATTTTACAGTGTCAATAATATATGACGATGAGTTAACCACTTTAAGTATACTATTTCTAAACTGTTTTTTATTTTCTCCGCCCTTCTGATCCCAGAATTTGTCAATACAAAGTTCGAGTTCTTTATTGACAATTTTTGACAATGAATGAAAAACAGCCCCTAAAATTTGTTTTGGTGAATATGATTCAATATCTATCAACTTATCAATGAACAAAACAAATTCTTGTGGAGTTAGAATCTCAACATCATAGTTAGACTCAATAGCTTCCTTAGCATCCAGGATACCTTGGTCAAATGTTATAAAATATCTGACTCCTGCAGCTATACAGGTGGCCAATTGGATACGATCAGAGTTATCATTATCTGCATGCCCAGTAATAAACTCTTCTAGCTCTTGTGCAATCCTTTTACGATCTTCTATGTTATGCTTGGCCTCAACAAAATGGTTTATAAAGCCTCTTGTTCTTTGAGCTCTTTTGCGATCTTTATCTCTATTTATCTCATTAAAGATTTCCGAAGCGTATAGGAATTCTGTTTCATCAATAAGCCAGTCCGAAAGAAGGCACCGAGGATCTTCCATAGGTGCATAATCATTCTCAATATCTCGTAATTTAATGATAATATTGGCATCCAATAAGGCTCTAATCTTTTTTGATTGGGTTGCAGCCAAAGAGAATAAATCTTGTCGATTAAAATCGTACCACCACTTATTAAGGTAGTTTTCCTCTACGCTACGACTACGGATTTGTGTTTTAGAAACGAAACCGTATTTTTGCCAAACACTCGTTGCTCCTATATAGTCATTTCTACAACTTAATGAAATCCCATTATAACTATAGTTGTATTCATACAATGAACGCAGATGGTCTAATAGTTTTTGTGTTATACCTCGCCCCCTATGATTTTCATCAATGCATAAATGGACTATTGAGACTCGTGAATATCTAGGGACCTCCCTAAACATTAAATATCCACATAGTGTATCGTCTATGCAAGCTACAATTATCCACTTATTTTGAGCATGATCTTCAAAGCCCCCTTCGGGCATAAATCCCAAAGTGGCAGAGTTTCTCTTTCCCAATGTTTTTACATCTTGGAAAAATCTACTTTCATTATTGATACACTCTATTGTCATTATATGTTATTTACTTATTTATTACCATTACATAAATGTAGCAATTGGATTTCCTGATTCTATTTCTATTACACTGATAAGATAATTTGCATCTTTGGTTTTATCAGATTTCTCATAATTATATTCAAAAAAATGTTTAATCGTTGTATTATCAGATTGAACACCTTTCTTATTGTTGCCATCTTCATACACTTGATAATTGATCATTCCTTTAGATATAACAGGGACTTCTCCAGGCATTATAATAATTCGAAAGTCATCACATAATGTAAGTATAAATTTATATTCACTAATGCGAGGCTCTGGCGTCTTTAATGTAAACTCAACTTGGCTCCCAAATTTTAGAAAGGGTCTAATTATAATTTCTCTTAGTTTTCTTAATGTTTGAAGACAACGTTTAACTTCATGACCGTACTTTGCCACATCATAACTATCATGACTTGATGGATTAAGTATAAACTTACGATGTTCATCCAACTCATTAAAAATGGATATATCAATTACACCGCTTTCTGCGGCATAATCTTTACAGTTCATTATCAATCCATTAAGATCTAAATGTGCAAAATCACCAGTCAGTTGCTTTTTCTTGGGCAGGAAATCTTTACAAAAAGCTTCGGCTTCTTTTCTTAAGAAATTACCAGCAATCTCGTATTCATGCTGTTTAATATAATGTTCGGCTTGCCCAAGGTAATCCTCGCTATTTCTAATATATGGAGTCTTATCATAATCCATGTATATTTCTTTATAGACCCACGCATCTTGATTCTTTTTTGTTTTATGCTTAAAATACTCAAAGAACATTTTGTCATGAGTAAACAGATATATCTTATACTTATCAGATATTTTTAGCAAGAAGTCCACAACTTTTGCTCGATTGCTCATGTCAAGACTGATGAGCATATCGTCAAGAGCTAGAAAACGACCATCAGCAGGCTTCTCTATATTCAGCAGTGCAAAACGAACAGACAATGCTATTGCTGTTAATTTTGCTTCGTTAAAATATGTATGTGGCTTAACAATCTTTCGTAGATTGCCATCAGGCATCTTCTCGGAAATCTCTAAGCCAATAAAAGGTTCATTTAATTTTTTATATGATGATTTGCGTTCTTTTATTTCCCCATTCTCTTTAACTAACTCTATAATATTGTCATACTTTAACCAATACTCATTAGTGTCATCTTCGGGTTTATCAAAATTCGAATCGTATCGCAATCTTATAACCAACTCATTATCACCGTCATCCTTAAAAGACTCATTATATCGATCGGAGGCATAAATGTTAATGTCTTCAACGACCTTCTTGACTGCTTTGTTAAAATATTCAATATTAGAAATATAATCAGGGTGTATATGTCGTCCCTTCTTGATAATTGATGCTGTTATTTCATCATACATTTCGCCAATGTGAAGTCCTGTATTGTCATCTTTACAGAATGGCAAAATATCTTTTATAAATACGGGGAATAGATTTATTCTCTGAGAATTTCTAAAATTGAAAAAATGGAATAAGAATTGATGATTAACAAAACAACCGTTAATCTGTGCAGGCAATGGGTGTTTACCTCCTAATAATGTAAATTGATAACCTTCTTTATCAATATTATATATAAACGGATGTCTCCCATCAAAATCTATCCATATTTTGGAATCTACATCCAAATTATTTAGATTCTTTAAATGCTGTTCACTAGCGGGGTCAAAGTATTTTTTACCAGCATCAGGTTTTAATGGTGCCTGGAACATACAATGTAAAGCATAGTAGATGGAAGATTTTCCACTACCATTCTCACCATACATCAAAAGGTTCTTTCCTTCTAGTTGTAATTCAAAATCATTTGGAAAGGCCTTAAAACCACATATATGTATTCTATTTATTGCTGGCATATTATCCTTCAATTATAAGTTTGAGTATTTCGGGGCTTCTTAATGTAAATAAATCTAATCTGTTTCGAATAGAATTATCCGTTTTCTTGATATTCATAAATACATCAAGTATCATATCTGCTTTTTCTTTATCTGAGGATAGGTGTGTGATCGGCTTTATGAGTTCCAACGCTGAATCAATTATATTGATTTCTTGTTCTTTCATATGCTCTCCAAAGTATAATTCATACACACAACCATCAATAATTTTTTCAAAAAACAGTGCAATTGTTTCGTTTGAAACTAATTCTGATAAGTTTTCTTTTGTAGAACTTGCCATCATTACATAATCAACAATTGTTGCAATTAATTCCTGAACATTGATTGCTGGTACTGCAATAGGAATCTGCTGCAAAGGCTCCTTGTCTATTTGAAAATTCGCTCCCTGCATTTTTCCCTTATATTTTAGCCAATACTTTATTAGTGTTGAATTCAATAATCCTGTAAGATACTTTTGGTTTATTCTATTTGTTCTAATAATTAAGTAAGCTCTAGAAACAAAACTGTCAAAATTTACATAAGAAAAAGCAGGACGATTTACACACTTTCTTAATGCTAAGATTTTTTCTCCTTCAAAACTTTCTTTTTTTCTAGCACGATGCAGCCCATAAGGTTTATTTACAGATGTAATAACTTTAGAAAATTGATCTAAATGCTTTTGTATGTTAGGATAAAGGGAGATACTGTCATTTGCAGAAGAATCTGTATATATTATCCATTCAGAATTCTCTTTGCATACTGAATATCTGTTTATCAGTTTTGATGTATAATATGGCTTTACAAGACTCTTTTCATTTTCATTAAAACTTAGACTATCATATTCTTGTTGGCTTAATACAAAAATACCATCTCCGATTTGTTTCTTATTGTTTAAAAGTTGTTGAGCCTTTTTATTTACATAATCTTGCAAAACATCAATACCAGAAGATATCTCCTTAAGTCCATCTTGATCATTCAAGAGAATGTGTTTTGTATTGCTTATTAATTGTAATATTTGGTTATTCTCTGTAGATGCAAATGTTAATAGCTGATTTGAGAAATACTCTCTATTAATTAATGGCATAAAGAATACGTTGCTATCATCATGTGTTTTCTCTAATAAATTAATCGCAGCCTGTTTATTGGCATGTTTTTGTTGTACTTTTCGATAATCAAAAGAATAATTGTCAGTAATGCAGTCTTTCTGAAAGAGCATAATCATTGTTTGTATACTTGCACTGTCAAAAATCATAGCATCAAAGAAATCTATTAATTGTATGATTCTGGCATCTGATACAATCTTATTGCGTAAAATACTTGCTCCGTCGTTGGTAACCCAATTATTTGTGGCAATATAACATAAACACGCATTAGACTTTAATAAGTCAATCCCTTTACAAGCGAAAATATACCAAAGGTCCATTTTACCTTGATAATATGCACTGTTTCTTAACCCATTAAATGCGTTTTTATCTGTTGCTTCTTTAATATATGGCGGATTTCCTATTATTATATCAAAACCAGTAAACTTACCATTCTCATCAAGCAATTGAGGGAATTCAAAACGCCATTCGAAAGCATCAACATATAATTTGTTTGTCTGAATATCTTCTTGTTCTTTCTCAAGGAGATTCAGTTTTTCTTTCAGCTTCTTCAACTCAACCTTTTCCGCCTTTGTACGTTCTCCAAATAAGGTTGGGCCTTCAAGCATTATAACTTTTCCTCTTAACTTTGCAAGTCTTTCCTTAAACTGTTTGCTCAGTTCTGTCTTGAAGGCACACTTTATATCCTCAATAGTCTTGCGGAAAAGTTCCTTGGTTTGATGATTTGATGTATTGGTATAGTCACTTACCAACTCTTTATATTTGGCAAGTGTTATTTTCTCATCTCCTTTTTTGCCCTTGTTGTACTCTACAAAGACATTCTCAATAGGGGCGTCAATAGGATAGCGACTCAATAATGAATTGCCACAAGTAATTTTATAATCCAAGTTTGGTAGAGGTTGTGGCTTGTCGGCATCGACAACCAATGCTAACCAGAAACGTAAACGAGCTATATCGACAGCACCTTGCTCGATATCTACACCAAAGATGTTATTTTGGATAATATCTCGCTTTGTTTGAGTCGAATCAAAATTCCCGTGAGGCTCAGCATGTGAATGCAAATGATGTATGGCGTGATACAATACATAAAGGATACCCATAGGGAATGCACCCGAACCAATGGCTGGGTCGCATACCTTAACCTCTTTAAGCAGTTGAATAAAGCGTGTAGCAATGCTTTTGCTTTGGAGTATAGGACTCACTACTCCATCATTTATAAGTTGCTCAATAGCTTCTGCATACTGTTCTGATGGCTCGTGTGTTTTTAGGTATTGAATCACACTCTGGCGACACATATACTGAACAATCTCCTTGGGGGTATAGAAAGCACCCTTGTCTTTATTGTCCTCCAAAAGATTCTCGAAAATATGTCCCAGCATTTCAGGATCAATACCAACCTCGCTGTCATCAGGGTCGTTCTCGTCAATCGTAAAGTTGTATTGGGAGAAGAAATCCATTAATTCCTTGAAGTGGGTATATGAGAAATCAATAGGCTGCTTATCCACATCGTCTGCCTCGAATAAACCGCCATTAAGATACGGGATGCCACTAAACTCTTCCAAGAGTTGTATATCCCAATTTTTATTAATGAATAATGTCTCTCTCTCTTCTGGCTTTGTGTTCAGGATGCCAAAGAATAATGGTTCAAACACATCGCTTAACAGTCTATCATTATCGATATGTCTCTCAACAAGATTACTTAGGAATTTTTTATCCCCACCTTCCCATTTAGTATTTGATTCAGGCACACCCATCCAGCCTTTCTTTTGTAAGAACTGCAAGAACACCAAACGGCCTAATAACTTCTTGACATAGTCGCGATGTGACTTGGTATCAGAAAGCGTATCAATAAATTTCTTATATTGAGCTTTGTAGCCATTGAAAAACTCTTTGTTAAGTCGTTCAACAGAGAATGCATCGGTAACATCTGTTAAATAAATGGAGCCATAGGTCCTCTTATCAGCCAATTCTTTAAGTCGGCTTGCTGCTGTGGTACAAGGCTCATTCTTGCCTAACAAGAATGTATATCGTTTAGGAGCTGTTTCCTTCTTTACTAATTCTCCACTTTCATTGAAATAGGTCTGCTTGGCAATAAATGTCAAGCGATAGTCATCTTGGTTTTGCGAATAATAGAAAACCAAAGCTCCATGAATCAAACCTTGATCTACATACTTAGCAGCAATATCGCGTAAACTTTTACGGTTGCGTGATATTTGCACATTGTCAGCTACCTCAAAGCGGAATATAGCCATTGAACGTCCATCGTCCAATCGGATATTACCAACATGACCACCATCTTTGACGTGTGAATCTGCAATCTTGGCAACACTTGTGAATACTTCAACTTTTGGGAAGATCTTCTCTAGCAA
>JAFVUY010000237.1 GCA_017502465.1 Bacilli bacterium
CATGGGATTACTTACCATCTTATTTTGTAGAGCAAGAATCATTTTATGATAATGAAAAGTATTTAGATCATCCGTTATTTAAAGAAGCAAATGTCAAAGAAAAATATCAAGAAGTTACTAAATCGTTTGATGAGTTATTAAAAAGGTATGGATACGAACGCGATAATAAACTATATAAAGTTAAAAAAAGTAATAAAGACACAATTATTTTCTTCTGCCATTTTGGAATTATGAGCATACTAATGTCTCACATCATGAATATTCCATATATTTTAATCGCTCAGCACTTTATTTGCCCTCCTAGTGGTGTTACTATATTAACTAGTGAAGAACGTGAAGAAGGAATTGCGCAATTTAGATGCTCTCAATATGGCGACATTTCACATCTAAACGCTAAAAACTTAACTCCAAGTTTTCATGGACGCTTTTGTGAAACTTTCGACTCTGACGAAAGGCATTAACTTACCATCCCAGTAGCTCAGCGGATTAGAGCAACGGTTTCCGAGGCCGTGTGTCATAGGTTCAATTCCTATCTGGGATACCATTATCAAAATAAGCTCTTAGCTTTTTAATTATATCGACTTTTTATCTTGCTTCTATTATTAAAATTTAGTAAAATCAATTTGCTACTAGATGCCTTAGTGTCGAAATTGGTATACGAACTTGACTCAAAATCAAGCGCTTGTGAGAGCATGCCGGTTCGAGTCCGGCCTGAGGCACCATTTAAAGACTAATGCTTTGATACAATGTTATCGAAGCTTTTTTTCTTTTTACATTTAACCAATGTTATGTAATAATAAAAGCACTTGTAAATGTAAGAAAAGTAAGATATAATAAGAAAAGTAAGATTAATATTTGGAGGAATATAAATGAAAGACATAAAAGAAGATAGGTTTATAGTTAGTGTCAAGGTTGGACCCAAGGGTCAAATTACAATACCTTCTGCAGCAAGAAAAATGTTTAATATTAAAGAAGGTGACACCTTGATGGTGATGGGTGACAAGGAAAGGGGAATCGCATTAATTAAAGATGATGTGTTTTATCAATTGATGGGGGGTATGTTCAATAATGAAAACAGCAATAAAGATTAATGACCTTACAAAAAATTACAAAGATGTCACAGCAGTTGACAGATTAAATCTGGAAATATATGAAGGAGAATTGTTTTCTTTACTTGGTATAAATGGAGCTGGGAAGACAACAACTATAAAAATGCTGGCAACACTTGTGAAACCAACAAGTGGAGATGCTGATATTTTCGATTATTCGATATTGAAAGATGAAGAAAGAATTAAAGAGATTATCGATATTTCCATGCAAGAGACTGCCATTGCAAGAAAATTAACTGTTGAAGAAAATATTGAGTTTTATGGTAAATTATCTGGACTAGATAAATTAGAACTAAACGAGACCAAAAAAGCCATTTATGAAGCATTCGGATTTGATAAAATTGCCAAAAAGCAGGCTTCGAAACTGTCTGGCGGTTGGCAAAGAAAATTATCAATTGCCTTAGCTTTGATTTCCAAACCAAAAGTATTATTTTTGGATGAGCCAACATTAGGACTTGATGTAATAGCTAGACGGGAATTATGGAAAACCATAAATGATTTAAAAGGAAAGATGACGATAATCCTAACTACTCATTATATGGAAGAGGCGGAAGCATTATCTGATAGAATCGGTATAATGAAAGATGGAAAACTATTGTTTGTTGGCACTAAAGAAGAATTATTTAGTAAAACGGGTAAAGCAAATGTTGAGGATTCTTTTATTGAAATAGTTTCTGGAGGTGAGTTGTTATGAAAAAATCATTATCCAGAATTATCACTTTAACACAAAGAGATTTCAAAGAAATATTAAGAGAACCATTATCATTAATATTTACCTTAGGAATGCCTTTGTTTATGGAAATATTGTTTTATTTAATATTCCATAAATTAACACCTCAGTTTGAGATGAAGTATCTAGCTCCAGGAATAGTTGTATTTGCACAAAGCTTCATATCCCTATTTGTTGGACTGCTAATTGCTATGGATAGATCGACATCTTTTTTAACGAGATTATATGTATCCAATGCAAAATCATATGAATTTATTTTTTCATACGCTTTATCTATGATTCCTATCATATTTGTTCAATCGCTATTGTTCTTCTTAGTTGGCGGAATAATTGATTCTTCAATATTTAGCATCAATATGATATTTGCGATACTTATAAGCATAGTTACATCCCTTCTTTTTATTGCCATAGGAATTTTGCTTGGATCCCTATGCAATGAAAAATCTATTGGTGGCATTTCTTCAATTGTTATTGC
>JAFVUY010000238.1 GCA_017502465.1 Bacilli bacterium
TAGAATTAAACTTTTCTTTTCGGAATTTTCTCTTACAAATGCTATGTTTTATATGTCTATGCTTCCGTCGAGAGGAGGTCATCATATGAAACAAAAGCATATGACAAAAGAAATGCGAGAACGCATTGAAAAGGGTATTAGAGAAGGCGAATCTCTCAAAGAAATAGCTAAAGCAATAGATAAAGATCCCACCACAATATCTAAAGAAGTATTGAAACATAGAAGTGATGTTGTTCCAGGGCATCATGTAATTCCTTATCCGCCTTGTTCTAAATGTGCAAATATTTCAAACTGCAAATTAAGAAAAATATGTGACAATAAAAAATGCAACAACGAATGCCGTCACTGCTATAAAGTTGATCCAACAAGTAAATGCCAATCATTTAAAAAAGACATTTGTAAAAGGACGAATAGGTTCCCATATGTTTGTAATGGATGCCCTACTAGAAAAAGGTGTCGCTTACAAAAATACGAATACGTTCCTGTGTCCGCTCAAAGGAGTTATGAAAAAGAACTTCACGAATCTAGACAGGGATTAAATCTCACTAATGATGAATATAAATTAATTGATGAGGCATTAGAAAAAGGATTTAACCAGGGTCAATCTATCAACCATATAATCGCTAATAATCCAGGATTAAACATTTCTGTTAAGACAGGATATAACTATGTTAATTCTGGAAACTTTAAAGTCAAACATAATGACTTGCCTAACTATATGAATCACATTCTTAAGAAAAGAAGGATTATTTCTAAAGATTATGAATATCTAGAAAATAGAAATATTAATAGGAAAGGTAGAGAATATTACGATTATCTTCTCTATGTGGACACAAATGACATTATTTATCACGGAGAATTAGACTGTGTTGGAATAACTAAAAATTATGTTGGAGCCTTACTTACCATCATCATTCCTAAATGGAGTTTATTACTTCTATATAAGCTAGATGTTAAGGATATGGCTCACGTTAATAGTTGTATTAATTTTGTTTACCAAACAATGGGTTACGATAAGTTTTATAAATATTTAGGGGTTCTTCTTACGGATAGAGGCCCAGAATTTAATGACTATCAAGGAATTGAATTTGATGAAGATGGAGTTCACCGCTGCAGACTATTCTACTGTGATTCAGGGCAATCAACTCAAAAGCCATTTGTTGAAAGAATTAATCGAGAAATTAGAAGATATGTTTTTAAAGGACAGTCAGTAGAAAGCTTGACTCAAGAAGATTGTGACTTAATTGCTTCTTATATTAACAACATGACACTTGATGGGTTAGGCAATAGAACACCCTATGAATTTGCAAAAAGATTTTTAGGTGAAGAAATATTAAATAAATTAAATATCAAATACATTAAACCAAATGATTTAATCATCAAAAATATTGATTTAATCAAGCACGAATTAAAGAAAAAATCCAAGTAGATCCCACCTACCTGGATAAGCATATGACGGAAGCATAAACGGAATTTAATGTTACAACGGAATTTACCGTACTCTTTTCTTATGCTTTCCTAACTCTATTTTTATCGCATTTTCAGTTGCTTTGCAAGAGTTTGAAATACTAAATTCCGATTTACATAAAGAAAAACTCCGTTAAATAGAATTTAATCTTTCAAACAAAATTTTAATTCTATAAACGGAATTTAGTTTTTCAAGTTACA
>JAFVUY010000239.1 GCA_017502465.1 Bacilli bacterium
AAAATTATATACGCACTGTTAATATGTCTGCTGACTGCAACATATTCTTACGCACAAGAACTTCTCATTCCTCTCAACGATGATTATGAGATGGAGATACAGACAGCTGCCTACAGCTCCGACTATCGTTTTCATACTGCGATGAAGTCATGGTCGGAATATCAGTTTAAAGATATTCTTGACTTGGACAGCCTTAATAAATCGCAGTTTATAGTTAAGAATTATAATAAGAAATGGAAAAACATAGTCTGGAACTCTATCTTTAATACGGATTTTATCGGGACAAAAACCGATGATTTCTATATCGGCATCAATCCTATCGTTGATTTTCAAGTCGGTAAAGACGGAAGTAAAAGCACTTGGGTAAATACTCGCGGTGCTGAAGTGAAAGGTACGATTGGAGATAACTTCGCTTTTTATACTAACCTAAGAGAGAATCAAGCTGTCTTCCCTGATTATATTACAGATTTTGCGAATGTAAATAGAGTTGTTCCTGGACAAGGTCACGCCAGAAAATTTAAGGAGACAGGTTTAGATTACGCCAACGCTTCTGCATATATCTCATTACGTCCTATGTATTGGCTTAACGGAACGCTCGGTTACGGTAAGAATTTTATTGGCGATGGTTATCGTTCATTAATATTGTCTGACAATGCTTTCGCTTATCCTTACGTAAAACTCACTGCCGATATTTGGAATATTCAATACACCTGCCTATATTCTCAGATGTCGGATAAAAACAGAGTCCTTGATGACGATACTTTCGCGAGAAAAAATATTGTGATACATTATTTGGATTGGGCTGTTACCAAACGTCTTAACTTAGGACTTTTCGACGCTATGGTTTGTAAAGGTCAGGATGAGAACGGCGTGAGACGCGGATTAGATTTTCAATACATAAATCCAATTATATTCTTGAGAACGACAGACTATTACGTCGGTAATTCTCCCGATAACGCATTGCTCGGAGCAACGGCGAGTTTCATCGCCGGAAAGCATACTACCTTCTATGCGCAATTCGTTTTAGACGAAATGACAGTGAAGGAATTTATTGGAGGCAATGGCTATTGGGCTAATAAACAATCTTATCAGTTCGGAGTGAAAAGCTTCGATTGTTTCAATGTGAAGAATCTTTTCCTTCAGGGAGAGTTTAATATGGTAAGACCTTATATGTATTCACATTATGATGGAGAAGATAATTACGCGCATCTCAACCAGCCGCTCGCTCATCCTTGGGGAGCTAACTTCTATGAAATAGTAGCGAGAGCGCAATACAACTACAAGCGTTTCTATTTCCAATATAAGATGAACTTCGGTCAATGGGGTGATGACATTACAACAGAAGATGGTGAGTTCCAATATTACGGTCATGACATTTATCATGATTATAGAGATTATTATCAAATTGAAGGATATGAAAAACCATATTACGGACATTATATGCTGACAGGAGAACTGAATACATTGATTATGAATAATCTTGTTGTATCGTGGTTAGTTAATCCTTCATATAATCTCAATGTATTTGCTGAGATAACACATAGAAATCAGAAGATTGAAGGATTTGATAATCTAAATAATTTCATCGTCAGTTTTGGAATCAGAACGACATTAGACAGAAAATATTACGATTTTTAAGAGATGTTATTGTCATTTAAAGGTTTAAGACCATTTCAACTAAGCGAATATATTTTTTTAGTATTATTCGCTTTTTTCGTTCCTATGTCATGGCGAATCGCGACATACGCTATGATAGGACTTTTTGTATGTACAATCTTAAAAGGAATCTTTGAAGAAGGCTTTAAGATAAATGAATTACAATACAGAAACAAGTTCGCATATTTTATCTTCATCGCATTTTGGGTAATCTATGCGATAAGTTTTTTATATTCAGAAAATACCGCCGAGGCAAGAATGCAGATTGGAAAGAAGTTGTCGTTCTTGCTTTTTCCATTATTTTTCATGACATCAAATTTATCATATCTGACAAAAGACAGAGTCAAAACCGTAATGTATTGTTTTGTCATAGGAATATTGACATTGTTTGTGATAAATCTATTTTGGGCTGGGTATGATGTGATATTTGAAGGAGCGAAAGTAAGTCGTTTTTATGAACCAGATTTGTTAAAAAAAGGTACTGGATATATTCATCATTCTTACACATCTATATATTCTTGCTTAGGAATAAGTTTCTGCTTTTATGAATTATTTAATGAAAATAAAATAGGATTAAAGTTGTTCAACATTATTACTGTAATCACATTGATACTTTTTATTGCTCTCTCAAGTTCAAGAGCAGGTCTGCTGTGTGTCACAATAATATTTGTCATTACATGGTTTTGGCTTACTTTCGTTAAAAAAGAAACGAAATTAGGAGTAAGTGTCGGTGTGATAATTCTGTGCATAATGATTACTTGTTCCATCGTTTTTAATAAAAGCATCAAAAGAATTACAGAAACCATTGCAAATATTGATAATATTGAAAGACAAGACAGAAGAATCGGTATAACCATAGGATATAAAGATTTGCTGATAGACAAATTCTGGTTTGGAGTAGGTGCAGGCGACAGAAGTGAAGAGACGTTAAATAGTTATTTGAGAAAAAAGGAGGAAATAATACAGAAGATAAAACCAGTAAAAACTTCTGGATATTTTGATCAGGAAAGAAGAAAATGCCTTGACAGTATTAATAAGAAATCAGGAGGCAGTCTTAATAATTCAACATTTAAATATGCAGAAGAACTGTCAGAAAAATATAATTGTGATTATAATTCTGTCAGAGAAAATTTGGCAACATATATAAATATAAATGTTGCAATAAATAGTGATTGTAACGCCCACAACCAATTCTCCGACACTATAATAGCTGTCGGTGTTATAGGACTGATTCTGCTGCTTTCTTTCTTCATATATCCTATCTTTCTCTGGATTAAGAACAAAAACTTCGACATAGTATTTTTCTCATTATTGCTGATCATCGCTTTTAACTCGTTGTTTGAGTCGGTGCTTGAACGTCAGATGGGAATTTTGTTCTTCGTGTTTTTCTACTTCTTATTGTTCCATGGGAACTTTTGTCAACAGACAAATGACAACGGTCAACAGACTTTGTCTAATTTAAAATAAAGTTTTTGAAATGAGCAAGGGCCCACTTTTCATTAAACATTTGTTTGATAAAATAACGGCATTGATCGGAATGATTATTCTATTTCCTTTTATGCTGATAATCTTTATCATTCATAAGATAGTCATGGGGAACGGGAGTTTTTTCTTCAAACAAGAAAGAATAGGTCAATATGGAAAGCCGTTTAA
>JAFVUY010000240.1 GCA_017502465.1 Bacilli bacterium
AAAAGAGGGGTATTGCTCCTAATGTGAAGGACGCTCGTAGCCCGAAGCAGTTGGCGCAGCGCGGAAAATTCGCTTTGGCTATTGCGTTTTTAAAGCCGATGAAGTCGTTCATCGATGTTGGTTTCAAGTTGTATGCTGTGCAGCAGACTGCGATGAATGCGGCTTTGTCGTACACCTTGAAGAATGCGATTACGGGTGTTTCGCCTGATTTTGGCGTTGATTACTCGAAGGTGATGGTGTCGAAGGGTAGTCTCGAACTGCCTCTGAACATTCAGCTGCTGAATAACGAGGGTGAGGTCGCATTGTCATGGGGCGACAACAGCGGAGTTGGCAACGCTTCGGATACTGACTTCGCGATGCCGTTGGTTTACAATGCCAACAAGCGTGTTGCCATCTACGACATGGTTTCGTCGTGCAGAGGTGATGAGGGCGTGAGTCTTTCATATCCTTCCGATTGGGTTGGCGACACTGTTCACGTCTATTTGGCTTTTGTGTCGGAGAACGGTTCTTCGGTCTCCGACTCGGTGTATGTAGGCGAGAAAGTTATTGCCTGATACCGTGAATCCTTCCTTTATCAGTCGGTGGATGTCATCTCCGCCGACTGATTTTATGTGCATGGTAAAAATACACTCTCTGTACTTTTACATCAATTAACTTCTATGAGTTTTACTATTTGTTTTTATAACACTATGAAGTAAAACAACATATTCATTCTTTAATTTCTATCCTTGGCATTTGTATCTTAAATTCAGGATCAATATTGTGACATTGCTCTTTAATAATACCTCTACGTCGAATAGCTGGTAATAAGCAATATGTTTCAAATTCGTCAATGTTAACATCCTCTTTTCTTATCCAGTGAGGAAACAGTAATTTCATATATGCCGTTGTAATACGTTTCACAGCGTTAAAATCGCGTATATCTGTATCTTTTTCAAATGTTACTAATTCATCAAATAATAAACTATACTGATTTTGCGTTCTCAGAGTATGAAGAATTTCCGAAAAATATTCAACATTGACAGTCCATCCTTTGAAGATCATACTCTTATTAATACGAGGGAGGTGCCACCCTTCAATGAAACAATGAAAACGGTCTAACAATGCTGATTCCTTGAAATGTTTTGGCAAAGAATCAAAATATCTGTAACTTATGGGTCTTCTTTCTGCATTTAAAGGGATGTTGCCCATAAGCATCAATCCACATTCAGATGAGAATTCATTATTATCAATTGTTGTTTTTCCACTTTCCAAGTAAGATTTTAATGCTGCTTGAATTTCTGCTGGCTCTTGAAACTCAATTGTCTGTATCTCATCGAAAGCAGTAAAATCATGGTTTTTTAGAATTCCGTTTTGTTGTTTTTGTTTATCATAGAATAATTTGGCACGAGTAACTTTTCCACCACTAACAAGCCAACCATATTTGGATAAATTACCAAACACATAGGATTTACCCGTTCCTTTTGGAGCTAATTCTATGACATTTAAGCGAGGTTCAACAAAAATAAGCAATCTGGTTAAGAATTCTATTTTTTGTTGCATACTTTTAAAACCACTAGCATCATACTCCATTGCAGACAAAATAAAATCTATCCATTCAGTTGTGGTGAAATGTTGACGTGCTTCTCTTAAATATGACATATCAACAGACTTGTATGGTTTAAATGGTTTGTAATCCACCATTTCTACATGAAATTTTTTACCATCATCATCAGGCAAAAGACAAACTTTAATAATTCCCCATAACTCTCCATCTACAAGTGTTCCTTTATGTTGAGAGAAAACATATTCTGGTATTCTACCTTCATTCAATTTTATACCCAAATCAGGTATAGCAAAGCGGTATATATTCTTCACCAAATCAATGTATACAATAAAACGCACCAACAATGTTAGTTGCTCACCTTGTCCGAGTTTATCTTTAACTGATTCTTGTGGAATAACTTCGTCAAGCCATGCTGTAAGTAATTGCTCATCTATTTTGCCATTCTCTTTTATAAATCGTTTTAGGATAAAGTCTTTAACAAATGATGGCAAATTACGACCAACAAATAAACTGTTTGTATTTGTTGGGTCTTTGTATATAGCCATATTGGCAAATTGCGATTTAATTTTATCACTTAATTCCTCTTTCATAATTTTTAGTTTTAGAAGTCAAATAAATCTTCTTCTTCAGCACCTACATTTATCTTTAAATTATATGTTTTTCTAAAGTTTTCGCCAATACATAACGTAATCCTATTGCTTCCTGGCACAATTGTTAATTCTTCTGACCTGTATGTATTGTCTGTTAAATGTTTTAATGCGTATTTTGTACCATTATATACAACATGTGGATTATCTGTTTCTACTCCATTCATTTCAAACTCAATAAAGGGATTGTTTGATGTTATTTCTGTTGTAATCAATCTTGTGGAGTAATTATTAGATTCCTTTTGAGATGATATAATCAAAATAGGCACAAGTATTTCTTCTGGTGTGCATCCACCATGAGCACTTTGACCAGTTGGTATTTTTGCACACAAGGAACTGTGTTTTAGAGCGCAAATGGTTTTGTCATCATCACAGATAATATAGTTTTCATCATTTACTGGTTTTCCGGACTCTTTGGCTGCGGTCCTCCCTCCATGGTCTGATTTGAATCCCACAAGATTTAGTCCATCACAGTATTGAGACATTGCTGTTAATCCATGATCTGAAACTATAGCTATTTTTTTACCAGAATATTCGTTAATAATTTTTAAAATAGACTCTTTAATTAACTGAAATTCTTCAATAATGTATGTCGGGTACTTGTTGCTATGAGAATGTGCATGAGCATCAATATCGCCGATTTTTTTAATTTTTTCTATTGATAAATCTTCCAATATTGGTTTGTTGACAGATGTTGTTGTTGGAAACATAGAACGTGCAATGTGTACTTCATTCAAATACATTCCTTGTTCTTGACTTATTAAATGACTAATAAAAGGGATCCACTCTACACCTAAACCATCAATCCAATAAAATACATCAATATCAGTTCTATTATTTAGTATTGTTTTTACTGTTTTAAAAGATTGATACCAATTGTTGAAAGAAATATTATTTGCATTTAACGTGTTTATACTTGAATGTAAATAATCATCGATTTTATTAGAAATTTTACTTTTTCTATATGAATCAAAATACTCTTTTACCCATTGCACATCGCTGTTTATGATAGTGCCATTTTTCAGAGTGATATAATTATACAAGTCAGCAAAAATATCTTTAATAGAATTAGGTGATATTTTGCCTTCACCTAACCAGTGTAATGCTATACTTTTTTCAATATTAGTGAATGAGGTTATAAGTCTAACTGCTTTAACACAACCATATTGGTTTTCAATTTTTCTTAACTCATTTTCTAGTTGAGTTTCTGCTTCAATAGTTAAATTGATTTTATGTTTGATTGCAAATTGAATACAAGCTTCTCTTTCTTCAATGTATTGGAAAGGTTCTTCGCAAGAAAAGATTGTAAGCGCAATAGAAGCAAAGAGGTCTCGATTATTGTAACTTTCACATTGTCGTATTACTTGGCATATATAGCTTTTATGATTACAGAATTTTTCCAAATAGTATGTACATAATAACCATTTTTCAAAATCGTCTTTACAATCAAACCACGTTTTCATAAAGACAGAGTGATCGGCTAATTCGTCAATATGAAAATAGGCATTGAAAAATGATTCTAGACTAAAATTATTGATGTCTATTTCTTTAGCTAAACGCAACCAATATTTTTCATCTTGTTTGCGGAATAATATTTTACCAAAATTTAGTTTTAATCCACATGTGATGAATTCATAAACATTGTTGCATATACAAAAGTCAAAAGCATTATCAGGTTGGGCAAATTCAGCATTTGCCAGCAAAGATGGAGATA
>JAFVUY010000024.1 GCA_017502465.1 Bacilli bacterium
GAAATCGCCTCTAAGATGAATAATATAACCATCATCTTCTTTTCGCCCTCACTTAAAAACGCAGACTCTATTCCTCCATTAAATGAGATATTTAAGGTATCTATGACTTGACTGGCACCCATATACTTGTTAAACAATAGACGAGCATCATCATCGTTGGGATTGAACTTAGAGATGTCATTAGACGAAATAGTAGAGCTATCCCCAAATGGAGCACGTAGTTGGCGAATGAATAATGTTATCTGATTCTCCTTTCGCCATTTACTTAGCTTTGCTGTGTTGAATTTTAAATCTATGGAATCCAAATTACCTGAAGCTATACCCAATTTTTCTTGAAGGAACTTATCAAATGCAATATTAACATCTCGTGTTGCAAGCATACATAATAATATGTATTTCCACATCGTTCTATCAATGTATATCATAGATAAAACATTAGGTGCTTCAGCTGTACGTACACTTTCTAGATACTCTTCATTCGCTTTTTTATAGTAGTTATCCCACATTCGAGTATCTTCACCACTGTAGTTACATACTATTCGATTGGGATAAATCATATCTGCATCAGTTACAGCAACATTATCTTTTTTATATTCTGTCGTAGTTGTAACTTTATCATACTTTACTCGATATGTAATATCGTTGATTTCATAACGCAACACAAAGCTAAACAAAAAATCAGTTGAATGGCTTAATAATGTTGAGAAGACACTACTTAATGCTTCTAATATATTCGTCTTACCTGTACCATTATTGCCAATAATTACATATGTATCATTGGCCGAATCAAAACTTAAATTTAGACCATTAAGGTTCCTAAATTCAGAGGTGATTTTCAGAGTTAGTAGCTTCATATTAAGAGAAAATCTTGTTGTTGAAGTATTCTATATTTTTTTGCATCTGTTCGTCTAAGGATTTTTGAGTTTTTCTAATCTCTAGAATCTCTGCTAAGAGGTTACGTTGCTCATCAATTGACGGTAAAGCTATTAACGTATTTTCAAATACCTTCTGAGACAATCTTCTTCTTCCTGTAGTTCCACTACTCGAATTAGAGAACTGATTCAAAATGGCATCATTAGTTAATACTAACTCTAAATATTCAGGAAGTATTTGTGTCTTATCAATATCATAAACCAAAAAATCTGGAGTAACAATAGCCCCTTCGAGAGATGAGTCCACAATACCAAAAGCAGCACTTTTGCCATCTATTTTTGAAATAATGAATTGACCTCCTTTTACTCTAGTTTGACGTTTAGTACCAATCAGAGCACCTATAACAGTATCTCGTTCCTGAACACCTTTATTGAATAGTTTTACTGTTAATCGGGTGTATTCAATATTAGGTTCAACGCAAATAATATCTTTATTCAATGATACGACATTTCCAATCCTAACTCTCTTATATAAAGGATTATAGTTAATGCTAGTCGTGTCAAAAATAGGCTTAACACTCCAGCTAGATAAATCTGAACGATTTACTATTTTTGTATATATCATATTTGACAGAACTTCTCCACTTAGCCATGAAACAACTTCTTTAGCCGCAATCGGCAATTCTTCATTGTTTGAAGGTAATCCTGTAGAAGAAATCCCTGCATCATTTACTTTTGTAACAGATAACAAATAGTCTTTTTCAGGTA
>JAFVUY010000241.1 GCA_017502465.1 Bacilli bacterium
GATGTGATGTGACCCCAAAAAGTTAGACTTTTTATAGCGTAGTAGTTTTAACGACTGCTACGCTATTTTTATGCAGCCAAGGTGTTAAGCCGGTATTGTACCGGACTCATCCACCCAAGTTTCTCTTTAATTCTTTTCTCGTTATAATATTTTATATACCTTTCAATGGCTTCTTTAAGCTCATCAAAACTGTAATAAGTAGTTCCATAATACATTTCTTGCTTTAATATTCCAAAGAAATTTTCCATGACAGAATTATCATAACAATTTCCTTTGCGTGACATACTTTGAAAGATTTTGTTTTCTTTTAAAGCATAGGAATATGAGTTCATTTGATATGCCCAACCTCTGTCTGAATGAAATGTTCTCCTATATTGGCAATCAGAGGTTATTTCTATTGCTTGCTTTTGTGCTGATAAAATGCCGGAAGCAGATGGATTTTTGCTTATGTTATAGCTTAAGACCTCTCCATTGAACATATCAAGGAATGGATCTAAATACAATTTCTTAATTACCATTCTACCTTTGTTATCTATCTCATAATACTTAAATTCAGTAGTATCAGTAGTTATCTTTTGATGCGGTACAGAGGTGTTAAAACGACGATTGATTCTGTTTGGCGCTATTTTACCAACATTCCCTTTGTATGAATTATATCTGCGGCTTTTACGAGTAAATGATGTAACCTGAAAGCCTAATTTTTGCATAATTCTTTGAACTTTCTTTTTGTTTACAAAAATCTTTCTGTTTCGTAACTCTCTATATACTCGTCTGTAACCGTAATCCTTGTTTTCTATATGTATTTCGGTGATTACATTCTCTAAATGTTTATTGGGATTTTCTCTGCCAAATCGCTTTTGCCAATACATATATGTTGCCTTTGGAAAACCAACTGCTGCGAGAATGTCTTTTAATTTGAACTGTCCTCGGAGACTGTGGACAATTCTCGCTGTTTTTTCTGAAGAGCTTCCTCCTCTAAACGCAGTCTCCTCAATTCTTTTAAATATGCGTTCTCTATTCTAAGTTTTAATAGTTCATCTTCAAGTTCCTTAACATGTTCTGCACTTGTATCTACAGGTTTTTCTTCGGCATATTTAGAAGGCTTTTTAAATTCCATTATATCCAATGTTTTCTTACGACCTTTCTTTTTAGGTCTCAGTGCATCAGGTCCGGCTATTCTAAAATCATTAACCCATCTGGTTATCAAAGATGGATTGTTGATGCCTTGTGAAAGTGCTAATTCCTGATATGAGACTTCACTTGATAGATACAATTCTACCACAGAGAGTTTGAATTGAAAAGAGTAATCATTGTTTTTCCTTGAACGCATCAAACCATCATTGCCAAATTCTTTGTATGCTTTCACCCACATCATCAAACTGTTGCGTGATGAAAGTTTGTATTTTTGCGTAAGATAGTCGTAACCTCCCTCACCATTCATATATGCTTGTACAACTTTCATTTTAAATTCATAACTGTATTTTGCCACGAAAAAACCGACCTCCCAAAAGTTAGATTTTTAGTCTAACTTTTGGGGGTCGGCTCA
>JAFVUY010000242.1 GCA_017502465.1 Bacilli bacterium
ATTCTTGCAAGTCCTGATGTTGCCATAATCTTTGCAACAATGCCCTGGACTATATCAAATAACGCCATCATCAATTCAAGACCATAATCAATAGCTGCTTTTGAAAGTATAAAACGGATAAACATTTTTAGAGCTATTTCCGGTCTTTTCATTTCCGCAAAGTTTCCGCAGGTCTTCATAACACCTACAACGAAAAAGAGCACTAGCAGCGAATATCCTATTGCTTGTAGTGCTCCGTGAATGTTAGTGATTACATTCCATATTGTACCGTCTTTAAATTCTTCGGGGGATTGAGTGATGAGAAGCCATATTTCACTTAACTTGTCGTTCCAAGTTGCGAGTGCATTTTGTAGGTTTTGCACTACCCAATTACTTGATTCTTCCATCAAAGACCTCCCTTAATAATAAAAGAGTGTACGATTTTAATTCGTACACTCTCATTACTTATGGTTTTATTTGTATAATTTCTTTGTTATTTTCTTTTGCATAAAGAACAGTTTTTCCTGTTCCTGACGGAGAACCGTTCCATACCGCTATTATATAATCAGATTTATCAACCATATATCGGTTTCTTTTATGCATACAATCAGCAGTATAATGTGTCTGCAAAAGGGTTTCTTTGTCTGACATTTCGATTATTGAGAAATATCTATCTCTATATTTTTCTGTCCACTTGTTTGCTTGTGTTTCACAAGGAATTGCACATTCAAGGGTAATATCTTGATATTTCTTTTTGAGTTCAAGAACAATCTCAGCCGCAATCATATCCACACCAAGAGCCATACCTGAAATAAAATGAGTAACACCCTTGTCCTCAATAAGATAAAGAATACTTTTCTTCAACTCATCTTTAAGTTTTAAACTTTGTGAAGATGATTCATCCCAAAGATACGGAATTGATTGTGGACGATGTCCGGTGAAACATGCAATTATTTTGTCGTGTTTTGTCATTTCTTTTGCTCCTAACTAACTTAATTATAACAGAACTAACTCTGTTAGAGTTAGTATATATCATAATATTTGAAAAAAAAGTCGAAATCAAGGAGCAAAACAAAAAATCTGCAACTTTTGTTGCAGATTTTAGATATTAGCAGTTGTTATCAAAGCATTAATAACTTCAAGAATTCTCTTTTGTTCGTTCTCAGGAAATGTTGATAGGGTATCTAATAATGCAGATGTTTTTCTTTCATAGGATTTCTTTATTACATCAACTAAAATGTCATCTGCCGTACAATTGATTTCATTTATGATACTGACTAATTTATCAAGACGAATTAATTTTACTCCTCGTTCTACTGCTGAAAGGTAATTAGGTGAAATCCCCACTCTTTCTGCAAGTGCTTCTTGTGTTAATCCTGCTTTGATTCGATATTCTTTTATTCGTTTTCCAACTAATTCTCTATCCATTTTCATCATCTCCAAACTAACTGTAATAGAGTTACTTTTGCTCTACCAGTTATAGTATAAAGCATAAAATGGATATAATACAGAAACAGAAAGAGTTAGTTGTTCTCTGCGAGCGTTAGTTATCCGACGATAAGGTTAAGAATTTCTTTTGCAAATGTGATTATAATACCGCCGGCTACAGTAAGGAAGCCGTTAGCTCTCTGTGAGGGGTCGTGAGATTTAAGAGAAAGACCGACCTGAACAATACCGAAGCCGAGAAGGATAAGACCTACAGCTCTGATAAGTCCGAAGATGAATGTTGAAAGATTGTTTACTACTGCAACGGGATCATCTGCAGCAAATGCAGTTACACCGCAAACGAAAAGCATTGTAAGGCAAAGAATAATACCCACATAAGCCTTAAAGCCTTTTCTCACTTTACCCTCCATAGGAGCTTTCTTTGTTTTTGTGATTACATTTTTACTCATATTTTTATTCCTCCAAATTTAATAAATATTCTTCAATTTC
>JAFVUY010000243.1 GCA_017502465.1 Bacilli bacterium
AGCAATGCCTTAGCATTAGCTCTTTCGAGCGATAGCAACATCGACGAAGTCAAAAAACGCAAAGCACGCAAAAGTTCTTATAAAAGTACAAAAGTTAAGTCAGAACGTGGAATTTTTAGAAGTTGCCTTAAGCAACTTCTATGTCTTATTCTAAAATAGGTTTACAGATAAAATTAATCAATTGTAAATAATAATCCCGATGTAAATAAAACTGCATCAAGAGGAAAATTTATTTTCCCTATAGGATAAATTTTATATTTCTGATGCATATAGTATGAATAAACGGTTTATTTACCTCAAAAAAACGGTTTATTTACCCCAAAAAAACCGTTTATTTACCTCAAAAAAACCGTTTATTTACCTCAAAAAAACCGTTTTTTCATACTAAAAAAACCGTTTATTTGTACTAAATCCCTCAAGGTTACAGGGCAAACGCACCACTTCAAATTTTTATAGAATAAAATAAATAAAATCTCGTTAGTTATAAACTAATTGAGAAAAAATGGATATATCAATAATAATAAATAAAATAGAAGACCCTAGAAGGGAACACGGGAAGTGTCATTCACTTGAGAATATTATTTACATAACGCTTGCGGCAGTTATGGGTGGAGCAGAAGGCTGGAATGAAATCGAAGATTTTGGTAAAAGTCATTTGGAATATTTCAAATCAAAGCTAATAGGTTTAGAATCAATACCCAGTCATGATACTTTTAATCGAGTCTTTTCACTTATTGATCCTGAAAAATTCGAGCAAGGTTTTAGAGAATGGGTACATGACTTATGCGGTAAATATGAAGGAGTAATAGCTATTGATGGTAAAGAAATTTGTGGAGCCAAAACAGAGAATGATGATGGTAGTATTTCTCCATTACGAATGGTAAGTGCCTG
This sequence comes from Bacilli bacterium, assembly GCA_017502465.1. Lineage (GTDB taxonomy): Bacteria > Bacillota_I > Bacilli_A > RFN20 > CAG-826 > RGIG5418. The sequence goes on from JAFVUY010000243.1 coordinate 892, forward strand.
GGCTGTTGGTTGTGGATTGGTTTTAGGTCAAGAAAAAGTAAGTGAAAAAAGTAATGAAATAAAAGCAATACCGGAGTTATTGAAAATATTAGATTTGAAAGATTGTGTAGTAACAATAGATGCCATTGGATGTCAGCATAAAATTGTAGAACAAATAACATCAGAAGGAGGTGATTATTTGATATCCGTCAAAGAAAATCAACGTAAATTGCATGATAAGATAGAATCCTTTTTCTCAGGTATAACACTAGAAGGTAATAAAAAAGAGGGTCGAGGACACATACCTCCAACTCGTTATGCATATTCTATACAAGAAAATGTAGGTCATGGACGTTCCGAAAAAAGAATTTGTAGAGTGCTTTCATATGGTGATTCTACAGCAAATCTTTTAGATTGGGAAGGTGTTCGTTCGATGGCTTGTATAGAAAATAGTAGAACAAATTTAAAAACTAACAAAACAACTACAGAATACCATTACTACATTACTTCTTTAAATAAAGATCCAGAACGAATATTGAATGTAGCAAGACAACATTGGAGTATTGAAAATAATTTACATTGGCAACTTGATGTTTCATTTAATGAAGATAATCAACGAAAAAAACGAAATGCCGCTCAAAATATATCTTTAGTAAATAAGCTGTCCCTCACTTTGTTAAAGCAAGATACGAGTAAAGGTAGTATTAAATCTAAAAGAAAACGTGCAGGTTGGGATAATGAATTTCTTACAACGTTACTGTCGTTGGTTTAGTAGTGGTGCGTTTGCCCTGCTCAAGGTTATTAATTTTTCCCTTTAGGTTTTTGCGTTTAGCCCCTAACGTTATACTGGCCAGCGGCAACGCAATTTTTAGAAGTTTGTCCAAAACAAAAAAGAATATTTTTGGATTAGATATAAAAAAGTAGCATCTTTGCAGGCAAAATATAAAACTTTTCTCTATGAATTTAATACATCGCAGGCTTCATCAAGATGTTGAAAACTACTTCTACAAAGCTACCGTTATACTGTAAGTATTCCGAGCCTTATACTGTGGCGGGACCGTACATTTTGTTTGCTTTGCACCTCAAAGGCAAGGAACAAGATGCTTAACCCCTTGAGATAAGATGCTTAACATGATGATACGTTTACGTTAGAAGCATGGGTTCCCATAGCCGTTGGGGAGG
>JAFVUY010000244.1 GCA_017502465.1 Bacilli bacterium
CGTTCAAGAAACTTCTGCATCAAACGGTTCTTTGTTTCAAGCGTAGTAGCATAGGAGAATTTCTTACTGACATACGTGCGGATGCCCGTCAATATAACTTTGACAAGATATACGCCTATCATCGCGGGAATCACATAATAAAGCAATTTGATGTTTCCCGCGGTCATTACATCGTCAACCAATGTCTTATACAGATATGGAGATATGAGCGAGACAGCAGTTATCAATAGTGTCAGCAAGCCGCCAATAATCATTAGTTTTTTAGAGAACGATATCTTTTCATTCAGATGGCGGTAGATATTTCTTCTTGTATATTTCATGCCGTCACCTCCTTCTGCCCTGCAAACATATCGGCAAAGTATTTGTTTTCTGCCATCAGCTTGTCGTGGTGGTCATAACCTACCTGCTCTCCTTCGTGGAGCACCAATATTTTATCGGTGTTCAACAAAGCTTGATAGCGATGGGAAATTACAATCGTAGTCTTGTTCTCGGCAAGAGCATCAAGTGCCGCTTGTACGATACGCTCGGATTCAAAATCAAGGGAGCTTGTTGCTTCGTCAAGAATAATGATCTTGGGATTTCGAAACATAAGACGCGCAATGCAAAGTCTTTGATTCTGACCTCCCGACAAAGACATATTTTTCTTTCCAAGAACCGTATCAAGACCATTCGGGAGTTTCTCTATTTCATCTTTCAAATATACCTTCTCAAGAATCGACCATAATTCATTGTCGGTTGCTTTACTGCCAAACGTGATATTATCTCTTACTGTTGCATCAAAAATAATGTTCTCTTGATTGACGATACCAATTGCTTGTCTAATAGAGGAATAGGTGCAATCACTCAAGCGATGTCCATCAATATATACTTCACCATTTTGAGGCTCATAGAAGCGCAACAAGATGTTTGCCAGTGTGCTTTTACCAACTCCCGAAACACCAACAACTCCAATTTTATTTCCCGCATCAATATGCAAATTAATGTTTTTAAGAACATACTTTTTCTCGGTATAGAAAAAAGAAAGATTGTTAATATCAATACTCCCGTTCTGCGGTTCAAGTTTTTCAAGCCCTTCCTCATTTTCTTCATGTTCATCTAAAAGTTTGAATACGCGCTCTACACAGATCTTGCGCTTTTGGTAGTCCACATTACCATGCAATACGCTTTTAATATTTGAAGATACCATCGAGAAATAAGACGCGATAGCAACATACTGTCCGATATTGATAGAACGTCCTGCCACAAATAAAGCACAGATAATATAGAAAATTATGTCTGCTAGAAAATAGATACCGCTAATGATCTGATCGGACTTGAACTGTATAATATCTTGCTTTACCGATGAGTCAATAATATCCCTATTCTTGTTTACAAATATCTTGAGTACCGTTTTTTCAGCCACAAAAAGCTTGATTTCTCGCATTCCTTTGAGCATTTCCATAAGCCAAGCAGAATATTTACCTTGCTTTTGTCGAAGTTCATCAGATGTTTTTTTCATTTTGACTTCAATCGTTTTGCAAATTATAGCAGAAATCGGTATAATTGCTACCATTATGAGTGCAATCTCCCATTTCATAAAAGCCACGATTGTCAATGATACTACTGTGCCAATACCAGAGTTCAAAATTCTCATACCAAAGCGTTGTATGATATGATGAAACTCTGCGGTATCGCTATTTATGGTGCGGATAACATCACCCGTTTTTATATCTGTCAGCACGCTCGGCTTCATATACAATACTTTTCTGTAACAAGCAACACGAACATCGTAAACGTATTTGTTATGTACTCTTTGCCACAATATTAGCTGAATAAAGCCACAAGCTGCGTAACCGAAAAACACAAGTGCATAGCATAGCGTTGCATAGAGGAATCCCTGCATATCCGCTTCATAGACCGCAAAATTGATTACGTCCTCTAAAAACAGAGGTATGATCTGATTAAACACAAGCTCCACAAGTAGAACAAAATAACTAATCAGAAACGCCCATTTATACGGCTTTGCAAATTGCCATATTCTTTTGATTATTTGTGAATCTTTCATTGATCCTCTCCACCTGTACGTTGATAAACATATTCTGCAATACTACCTATAGTTCGTAAGGTTTCATATGATAATTTTTCATCTTCAAATTCAAAATTAAATATTTCCTCTATTTTCACTACAACTTCAATTATTTTTAGTGAGTCGATTCCTTCATCAGCAAGAATAGCATCATGAGCAATATAACGGTTTTCATCAATTTTATCTTGAATTATATTTGACACAATCACTTCTATATCTTTTTTATTCATTTTTATAATAACATCCTTTCCCAATCCAAGAAACCAATCGAAAATAGGGGAGTTGTCTTGATTTCTTTAAGAATCTCTTCGATGCCTAAATCTCCATAAAATGAAGAGACAAGATAAAGAGAATAATATATTTGGTCTCCTATGTTAAATTCATTCACAATTTTAACAAACTCGCTCCAGTCTATTTCTTTCCTAAAATGCAATATAAATTCTCGTATATCACAGAATTTAATCAAACAATAGTCATTGTGATTTTCCTTTTTTGTTTCATATACTGTATCTTTATAGAAGTGGTAACATAACTGAAGCAGTGAAAATGTTTTGTTTAAAACATAAAATGATATTCCAAGTTCTGTTTTTTTTATAACTGAGTGGGTCAATAGTATTTTTGTTTCAATTGGAGGAACAAATTTCCCACCTTCAAAAATTGTAGTATTAATATCAACCTCAATCCAATATTGAGACGTATATTCCGATAACTTTACATATTCATATAACTGGTGAGAGTTTAATTCCCAATAAATTAAATCTTTTCTTTCAGGCCGAACAATTGAACCGTCGACAATTTTCCCTTGAACAAAGTTATAATTATTCAAAATTTCTTTCGCCTCTTTTAGATCGCTCTTGTCTATTAACACATCTATATCTACAAAACGGCGAGTAAGTCCAATATTAGTATTGTATAGCTCGTCCATGAATGAAAAACCTTTTAATACTGCGTATTTAATCTTTTTTTCTTCTAGATTTTCAAATATTGGCTTCATGCTATTTAAATACTCAATATACTTTGATTGGTGTACGTTAAGTTTGTTGAAATATTCACTTATTATAGATTGATCAAAAAGGGATTCTACTTCTAAATTTTTGATAAGACTATAAAACAAATACTCTAATTTATGCCGCTCAATTAATTCAAAAAAGCGTATTTTAATATCATTATCTTGTTGTGCAAATGCATTTATGTCATCGGACGTCAGAGTCTGCTTGGCAATTGTTTTTAAAAAATAGATTAAAATATCCATATTGAAAACTCCTTTTGTAATGATTTTTACTTACACTACAATATAATTAAGATATTTTTAAGAGATTTTTTTCAATCCATTTTGCAACACCATCGTTTTCATTTGAAGGACAAATGCAACTAGCCATAAGCTTAAGTTCACTAATACCATTTTCCATAGCAACACCTGTTCCACAAGTTTGTAGCATTTCTATATCATTTTGATCATCACCAAAAGCAATCGTATCCTCCATAGATATACCATAATGAGAAGCAATTATCTCAACCGCCCTCGCTTTAGAAGCATCACTACTGGTGATCATATACCAGCTATCACTATGGTTAGCATAAAAATTGCAACCATAGCTTTTAAAGTTTATATCGGAAAACAATTCTAGATTTGCAGCTCGAACGGAAATTTTTTGCATACCAATCACATCATATTTCGCAAAATCAGGAGTATAAAATGCGTTCCAATTTATCCATTTTTGATAATCAGGACAATTGGTAAGTGAATATTCCTCGTAATCCAAGCAAATGAACAGCTTCTTTTTAATCAAACTAGAGATTAGTTTCTTGATGTTATCAGAATTCATCTCAAAAAGACGTATCTCATCATCAATACAATTAATTTTAGCACCATTATTTGACACCACAGCATTTGGGTTCAACATTTTTATATATGTTAAAGTTGTCCGTTCAGGGCGAGCCGTTGCAAAAACCACTATAGAACCCATGCGGTGACATTCGTCGATTATCATTTTTGTGTATTCGGAAATAGTTTTATCATTTCTTAACAATGTTCCATCAAGATCCATAATTATCATTTTTCTTTTCATTTTACCCCTCCTGCTAAATTGTAATAAAATCACAGGTAAAAACAATGTTATAGTAATACCCGTCTTCAATCTGTCTGGTTTCCTTTGTCGAGGTATTCATATATCTGTTTTACATTGCTTATTTCTATCACGGTTACATTTTCTGGATTTTCTGACAAATATTTTGCCGCGATCATTGGATACCAATACTCGCTTTTTATTTCGTATCCGACTTCCTTTTTGTTATAAAAAATAAGTATTTCTTTTTTTATGCTTGCGGCATAGATGAGTTCCGCTACAGTTCCAAGTGATAGCTCGACTTCACTATCTAAATATGCACAAAACAAATCACACATATCAATCAGCTCAAATTCTGCCTTCACCACTTGCTTACAATCCAAACTTGTTAATTCTCCATTACTAGCCTTTTCATTATAGAATGTACCAATATAATAATAACCATCATTTATTACGTTTCCCTCATTTGCAAAAGTAAATTTCTCATTACTTCCAGCTAACGGAACCCGATAGTCATAATTAATGACAATTTCCCGTCAATCATTGTTTTGGTAAATTTTCCAGCAAAAAATGTTTTCTTCATACAGCTTTTTCCTCTCTCCAAATTCTATGCCAATTCCACCAACTACCGATAGCTAAAAAAATCCACAATATATTCAAAATCATCAAATAAAGACCTTCTGATGGAAGCATAAAGTATACAATTGCCATCAAAATATCATCTATCAACCATACCACCCACGCATCAATTCTTTTTAATGCCATCATCAATGTTGCGACCAATCCCATCCCAGTAGTAATAGAATCAAGCAACGGAAAAGGATCGTTCGTACGAATTAAATAAAAGTATGTAATTGTAGAGATCAACGCTATAGACAATATAAAAAATGGTATCTCTTTCTTGCTACTATATTTCATCTGTATAAATTTTGAAAATAATGGCGAGGTATATTTCAAATACCAAGAAAGCAAACCAAACAAACCAACAAGTAAATATATGGAGTTTTCAAGAACATCTCCATATAGCTTGTTTTGAAAAGAGAAAATTATCAAAAATGTAATATTTAGTATATAAAAAATCCAATTTTCTTTTCTTCCAAATAAAATCAATATACTTTGTATAAATCCACACAACGCAGCTATTATCTCTATCATGTCATCCACCCAAAATTATTCTGAATAATTTTCAATGTTTTTTCTACACCTTCGTCAATAGTGATAAATGATGTATCAACAACCGGAATATGGTATTGCGCACCTATCTCTAAATATTTTTTACAAAAATATTTATTATCCCATTTATTCATACTGATAGCATTTCTTTCTTCTAATCTCTTTAATGTGATTTCCGGATTAGCCCAACATAAAATCGAAAACGGAATATCCTTCCATTCTTTTTTTAGATTATCGGGAATTAATGTGAACATGCAAATCCAATGACGGTCAAAAATCAGATTTAATTCTGGATTATCTTTCAATGCTTTATCTATCGCACTTAGCGCAATTTGATTTGCAAGCTCATAGTTTTTACATGCAATCAACCATGCAATTAAATCCCCTAACGAATTTGAGAAAGGTTTTATATATTTATAACCAAGTAATTCACTAATTTGTTTACATATACTTGTTTTTCCGGACGCATCATGTCCATCAATTGCGATTATTTTTCTCATTATTCATTATCCTCCAAATCTCATAAAAAATCAAATAAGCGAAATTCATTGTATGTTCGTCGAATTTTTGCAATTTTCTTAACACAAAACAAGAATATATCGCTTTTGCAAATATTCTTTATATAGATGTTGCTAAACAAATAATTGATTGCTGTATTCAAACATTTTGTTTTTATTTAACTCTACAACTTTATCGATTCTCGTGCAATGCTTGAGAAATAACAAATTTATCTTATGACATTTTAGTGTAGCATATTGTTTTTCTCTCACCTTATCAATATCCCTATATAATTGATTGATTTCAGCATTCGTTAAACTGACTTTTTGCTATCATTATAAAAAAATTATATATAATGTTGGAAGATTTTTTACTTGCTTTTTACAAAAATCAAATATCTTTTATCGCTATCCGATGAATATATTTCTGCTCTAAGACATGATATCCTTGCGTATCCGATGAAATTGATAGCAGATTTCTTTCCTTATTGGAAAAATCCCTGAGCATCTTTGTGACTTCTCCAACCACTATTGCATGATCACTTACTTTTATGAAATTTGTTTTTTTTACAAAATATGTTGGCAATACACTCCTGTATACCCATGCAATATTCCCCATCTTCACTTAGAATAGGGGTTATGTGGAATTTATCAAACTTATCCGTGTTTTTTCCCGTCTCTAATCCGCTTTGCAATGTTAAACTAGAAAGATTTTCTCCAGGAATAGCGATAGAAAACGAAGTTGCCCTCTCTAGTAATTCATAAGAGTAGTTAATATCATGAATTGCAAAACAAAATGTTAGAGGTTTATATCCGCAATACATATTAAAAGCAATTGGTAGAAAATTCCATTTATTGTTGATATCATCTTTTACAATAGCTAAAACAATTCTTGACGGCTGAAAGATTTCTCTCAGTTAATATGAAACATTACATAATGAGGTTCAGCAGCATCATTTTGTATGTTTGCCTATTTTTACTCTCCAAATTCTAACAATAGATATTAAAACAAAATGTCTAAAAATCAAAGTAACAAATTCAACAATTATTGATTTATATCATCTTTTGAATATGCTAAGAGCTTTTTAAAAAAACAATTACTAATTTGTAAGGTCTTATCCGCTCGAAATACTTTCGTTACTTTCTCTAAAATACAACGCTCTATCAATGGAGGATCTCGTGTTAAATCATTATCACCTTTAGCAAAATAAAACTTCGTACCAATTGAGTTACTATGGGGCTCAACAATTCTATATATAGTAGTTTTGTTTTTAAAAACTACTATATCTCCAATGCTATACACTTTGGTAGGTGTAATATTAACAGTGTATCCATCGCATATGACTAGAAACATACTATTTCTAGTTACCGCGACTATTAATTTAGTATTTACTTTCCTACACACCCTCCATATATTGTTAAAAACATTTTCTATATAGTTTGCTCTCATGTTTCACCTTCTCCTTTTAAGTTTATTATAAGGCAATAAATGAACTGTTGCAATAATATTCCTAAATTTTCATTAAAACCAGACAATATTCGATTATTTACAGATACTAAGTAAAACCTGAAATAGTCAAAAAGTTTTCTTCAAGCCCAAACAATTTCAGTAAATTTAAAGCAACAATCCTGTCTTTAACTAGTGAGTAGCTCAATAATTGCCAATATTTTCATTTACTCTCTCGACGGCAAACACTGAATCATATCGTAAAGCAAACAACTTTTTTGCTTTAAGGATGCATTTACCACATCGCAGAAAACAAACTCAGAAGACACATTGAGTGCATTAAGAATCTCTCCTCTATAAAAAGAGAGACAGCGTTCTATCAAAAAAATATACGTCACTGCCCCCACATTTCCAGCAAGATCTGCCTGTGTCATTCCGTTTTTCGCGTGCCTCTTTTACTCATTTCTCTATTTTTTCATAAATCGCATTCTTACTCATCAATATTCCTCCCGAATCATCATTTTTTATAATTTAAAATTAAAATGTCAAAACCGCTCAAAAAAAGGGGCAAAAAGCATTGATTATTATGAGATAACAATTACCTTGCGGGGCAGTTTTGTTCCTATGAACTTACAGAACCTGAACAACAAAAAAGGCACACAAAGCCGACTAGCAAAAATTAAAATTTGCTCTGATCTGAGTTTGTGCGCCTAATTTTGAAACTTAAAGGAATTTTTCTGAAATTCACTGCATTATGTATTATTGTTCCCGTCAAGTAAATCATCATACCTTAAGATGATTTTCTGATGTATTCTGGTGCCGTTTTTACGGCACCCTTGTTTTTTACTCAAACACAGATTTCAGCACTTCTGCGCTTTTTGACAGTTCAAAGCAATCAACACAGATGCCGTAATTCTCTTTTGCATTTTCGTCCTGATTGCGGTACACCCAGACGCTTGCGTACTGTTCCCTTCCGATCTCTGAAATGAACTGCTTCATCTCATCATCAGTTATGGGAAGATAATTATTAGCCTCAGCATTCGACAACGAACGCTTTGCCCAATCAAGTGCCTGTGCGACATCCGCAGTCACAAACATATGGTTAATGTTCCCTGCGTCGGCATACAA
>JAFVUY010000245.1 GCA_017502465.1 Bacilli bacterium
AAACGTTAAATAAAATAGTCATGTCCAAAAATCTGGAAATTAAAATTTTAATTCCAAAGTTTTGTAAAATTGTTATATCCAATTCCTGCCGCTTGGAAGGGGGTATATATGAATAGTTATAAAAGATATGATCGAGAAACGATCGAATCTATTGGAGTTGGATTAACTCAATATAATTCGGCAAGTGAATTAGCAAAAGCATTGAATATTGATGTTTCTGGTTTAATTAAGCACATCAAAAAATATAGATGTTTTAAAGAATCTTCTGGTAGAAATAAATGTGGAATTAAAAATAGCTGTCATATTGTTGGTTTCTGTGAAAAGAAGCCCTGTATGAAATATCGTAAAGATCCAAAAGAATGCAAATATTGTTCTACGATTAATTGCAATCAATCATGTCCTTTGTTTACACCTTTACCAAAGTGTGAAAGATTAAATAAATTTCCTTATACATGTGATGGCTGTCCAAATATTTTGGGTTGTCATATTAGTCATTATTTTTATGATGTTGAGACTATTTGGAAAAATATCCAAAAAGAAAGAAGTTCATCGAGAGTTGGTTGCCACGCTGATGAAAAGGAATTCGTAAGGTTATCAAATCTATTAGTTCCATTAATTAAAGAAAAGCATCAAAGTCTTCCTCAAATATTTCAAACTCACAAAGATGAAATAAGATGGTCGTATCCCACTGTATTGAAGTTCATTGATTTAGGACTTATTCCTAATTTAGCTAATATAGATTTAACTAAAAGGGTGAGATATCCAAAATCTTATAAGAAAAACAAGAATGAACTCACGAATTTTGCAGTATTAAACGGGAGAACTTATGACGATTTTGTTTCTTTTATAACAGAACATCCAGGTATTGAAGTCGCTGAAATGGACACTGTATTATCGTGTCGGAATGTTGATGCTTGTTTATTAACTCTTTTATTTAGGAAATCAAACTTTATGTTAGCTTTTTTATTAAAAGAGAAAACCACTAAAGAAGTAATGAAAGCATTCCAATGGATAAAAGACCAATTAGGTATCGAATTATATAGGAAAGCGTTCGCTTGTGTTCTTACAGATAATGGAAGTGAATTCGCTGATCCAAAAATTATTGAATTTGATTATGAAACCGGTGAAAAAGTATGTCACTTATTCTATTGTGATCCAGGTAAATCAGGACAAAAAGGAAAGATAGAAAAGAATCATGTTGAATTAAGAAAAGTGTTTCCAAAAGGATGTGACTTTTCTATATTTACTCAAAGGCAAATTAATATAGCTTTATCACATATCAATTCAGAGCCCAGGGCAATATTAAACGGAAATTGTCCTGGAGTTATCGCAAAAGTGTTTTTAAACGAAAAAATACCCGCGCTAACCGGGTATTCATTCGTGGATGCAGACTTAGTCAATCTTCATCCAACACTTTTAAAATAGACTAGTTATCAAGAGGCAGGAATTGGATTAATTTCAGTTTGGAGTTGAGTTTTTATTATTCTAGCCAAACTTGTTTTTGTTATACCTTTTGATGAGTCCATATTAACTATTTAAATTACAAAAATCAAACATATTTTATCTTCCCCTATGAATTAAAAAAGTCATCTCCAATTATCGCTAACTTTGGAAATAACTTTCTATAGAAAAACCTTTAATTCCAGAGATTTTGGAGATGACTATTTTATTTAACACTTTGTTTTTAAAATTATTTAAAAAAATATAACAAATAGTCTTGGCTAATATGTAAAATTAATTTATGAGGTGCTAGGTTATGAAAAAGAATAAAACAATATTATTTAGCGCATTAGCCTTAACTGGTTTTTTAGGTTTTTCTTTATTAACTAATTTTAATCAAGTTGAAAAAGAAATTGGTGAGATTAGTTTTGGAGGTATCAAAGCCTCTATATTTGAAGATAGATACACTAACGATTTAACTGGAGAAACAAAATACAGCAATTTCTTCTCTTATAACTATAGATATATGGGAACAGGCGGTACTAGTGTTACTAGTTCAACTGTCTGGAATAACTATAGAGGTGAAACAAATTCTGGTGATCCAGTTGTTGTCGCGGTTATTGATAGCGGTATTGATATTTTCCACGAGGATTTCTTAACCGAAGATGCCCAAGGGGTTAAACTTAATTTTTCAAATGTTGAACAATATTCCACCCTTCACCCAAAAAGTTGCTATATATACGACAAAACTGGAAACGGTTATTATACAAGCCAAGTTGTAACCGAGGTTGGAATTACAAAAGCCTATGACACTGATATATATGATGATTATTATGACGAATATTATTCACACGGCACCGCTGTTTCAAGTTGTATAGCATCTGCTATAAATGGTGTTGGAGGTTTTGGTGTTGCTCCAAAAGCTCAAATTATGTTCATTAAAATGGACTTCTTTTTTAATTCTCTTGACGTTGCTATTAGATATGCCGCTGACAATGGAGCGGATGTTATTAATATGTCTCTCGGTGCATACGCCGAAAACTTTACTGATGGCTTTGGAGATGCACAAGAGGGCGATTCAAGCGTTGCTACTGCTTTATCAAGCGCAATTAACTATGCTCATAATAAAGATTGTGTTGTCGTCGCAGCGGCAGGTAATGAATTGACATATAGAAAGAGTTATCCTGCATGTAATAGCGGAGTTATTGGTGTTGGTGCATTAGCGGAAAAGAGTGGTATTAAAGCCGCTGATTTCTCTAATTACAATAGTTCAAGTGATACATCTACAGGCAACAATAATGTTGATGTTATGGCGCCTGGTGTTGTCTATACTGCCCAAGTTCCTCAAAAAGCCGCAAGAACTACAAGTAGTTCTGCAGCGGTTGCTGATACAACATATCTCGAAACTCAAGGTACCTCATTTGCTTCCCCACTTACCGCAGGCGCGGTTGCGCTTTATCGCGCTGCTCACCCAGGAGATAACAGAACAAAAGTTATTTCTGAATTAACTGGATCTTGCGATGATATCGGAACAACAGGATGGGATAGTGATTTCGGTTTCGGAAGAGTTAATATTGAAGAATTTATTAATGTTGGAACTCCAGTTGAAACTGTATCAGTTTCCCCATCAAGTCACACTTTAACAATGACAAGTGAAAATGAATCGCCAACAGTACAATTATCTGCCTCTTTCCTTCCAAATGACGCTGATGAAGAATATAAAGAAGGCGTCTGGATGTCAATGGATGAAAATGTAGCCACTGTTGATGATTATGGTTTAGTTACTGCTGTAAGCGCTGGAACAACAGAAGTTTACTTTGTAACTGAAAAAGATATGATCGACGGGAAATGTGATATTACAGTAGTTGATACAGTTGTTAGACCTGTTACAGGTGTTGCATTAAATCAAACCACCGCAAGTGTTGGTTTAAATAAAACAATTACATTAACCCCAATTTTCTATCCTGTTAATGCTACTAATAAAACGGTGTCTTGGTCTAGTAGTGATACAAGTGTTGCAAGTGTTAATAACGGTGTGGTTACCGGATTAAAAGTTGGAACATCTACAATTACTGTCAAAACTTCTGATGGAGGGTTTGAAGCAAGTTGTCTTGTTACAGTTAATAATTTAGTGACAAATAGTTTTACTATTAATAGAGATTCACACGGAAGTGCAAATTCATACGGTTGGTTATCTTGGACTAATGGAACTATTTCTGGTTATTCGTTTGTTTATGGAGCGGAAACCTCTAAATTACAATTTAATTCAAGCAAAACATCTTATTACATATATAATGACACAGAAGTTCCAGGAGATATTTCTAGTGTAACTATTTATTTAAATAACTCTACAACAAAAACTGAAGCAACTTCCTGGTCAGTTAGAACAAATACTAGTTCCTTTGGACAAGTCAATGGAATTCCAAGTAGTGGAACATTATATTCCGCGAAAACTATTAGTACATCAGGAACAGAATTTGATATTAATGGCGGTAATTATTTCGCTATTTGTTATGAAGGTAGTGGAGCTTCATATCTTGATTCGGTGGTTATTGAATATTTAAGCGCAGATAGTTCAACACCTGAAGCGCCAGATGAAGTTTCTTTAGATAAAACATCTTTAACTTTAGAAGTTGGAGACACATATCAATTAAACGCAACCGCTAATGGAAGCGTAACTTATTCTAGTGATAATGATGAGGTTGCCTCTGTTTCTTCTAGTGGACTTATAACCGCTAAAAGCAAAGGAAATGCTGTTATAACAGCAACATGTGGAGATGCGATTGCAACATGCTCAGTTACAGTCAATGAAAAAGTAGTTGAACCAGATCCAGAAGAACCTGACACACCATCAACTGGTGAGGCTGGTTATGTCTTAGTTAGCGATGTCTCCGAACTTAAAATAGGTGATAAAGTTGTTATTGCTGCAAGTGGTTATGATAAAGCTTTAGGCGTTACCCAAAACAACAATAATAGAGCGGCAGTAGGCATTACTAAAAACGATAAAACAATCAATATCACTGATGAAGTTGAAGAATTAACACTTAAAGCCGGTAACGTTTCTAATACATATGCTTTCTATTCAGAAACTTATCCTGGATATTTATACGCTGCTAGTAGTTCAAGCAACTATTTAAGAACAGAAACATCATTATCAAATAACAGTTCGTTTGCTATAACTATTTCTAATGATGTTGCCACTCTTAAGGCAAGTGGAACTAATAGTAGAAACTTACTCAAATACAATAATTCAAGCGCAATATTTGGTTGCTATTCTTCAGGGCAAGATGATGTATCTATTTATAGATATAACGAGGGAACAACAGTTGATCCTGATTCAATCACGCTTTCTCAAAATAATTTAACATTAGATTTATTTAATAATAAAACCGCAACATTAACTGCCTCAATTTCACCAATTGAAGCAAATCAAAATGTCACTTGGACATCAAGTGTTCCATCAGTTGCTTCTGTTTCAGAAGGCAATATCACCGCTTTAGCAAAAGGCACAACAGTCATTACTGCAACATCAGTGGCAGACAATACTTTAAGTGCAAGCTGCACTGTTACAGTAGTTGATACATCACCTGTATATCTTCAATTGAAGTTTCAAATACACCTGAAACCGTTCCATTTAAAGGGCAACTTGATACTTCAAGTGTTGTTGTAACGGCAAAATATATTAATGGAACAAATAAAGTTGTTAATACAGCAACATTCACCGATATTGATACATCTACAATTGGCTATAAAACCGTTAATGTTTCATGTAATGAAAACGGAATAACAAAATCTACTTCATTTGATGTATTTGTTACTAATAAAGACGCAGTTAGAGATGAAATTCCAGGAGCTTCAGCGACCTATTCAAGCGGAGACTTCGGAACAACAAGTACGAATAGATTCAGCAAAAATAACGAAACAATTGATATCAATTCAAAAGGATATAATTGGACATTTAGTGGAACATTTACTAAGAGTGAATTTTTTGGAAACGACGGCACGAAAGGTAATCAATTAGGATCAGGAAACAACCCAATATCAACCGCTACAATTTCTAGTTCTGATTTTTCTAGCACTGTTACCCAAGTCAAAGTCAATGCTTCGACAGCATCAAGCGGCAATTGTTCAATTAAAGTATTAGTTGGTGGAACTTTGTTCTCACCTAATACTCAAACATTAACAACAACCGCGACCGAATATACATTTACTGGAAGTGGAAAAGGCACGGTTGAAATTGTTTATACAAATAACGCTTCTAAGGCTGTCTATTTCAAATCAGTTATTGTTAGTTATTCAAGCGAAACAACATATTCTTGGAGCCAAGACGAACAAGCATCATCATTTGTTAATTATCTAAAAACATTCGGTTCATGTGCATCATCTTGGACAAATAGAGAAGAAATCGTAAGACTTGTTAATGAATACAATTACATGATTCAAGAGTCTCGTGATTCATCCTTATTGTTTGATAGCTTCATAGATAACGGAGGATATCAAACATCCGCGATTGAAAAATTAAAGATGATTGTAAGTGAATATAATAAGACACTTCAAGAAGGTGAAACTTCATTAACACTTATCTTAGAAGTTGACTCTAACGGTAACGCTCTTATAACTTACGATGGATTAGATAAACATTTAAGTTTATTTACAAGTAAATATATTCCGATGATTGCGTTAATTTTATCAATCTCTATCGCAACTGCGATAACAGTTAAAATTAAAAGAAAAACACATTAATTTGAAGCGAGGGTGACCCCCTCGTTTTCATTAATGGTTACTCAATTTTTGAGTAAATTTTTAAAAAGATTATTTAATAAATAAATCTAAATGTTTATAATATTTTTATTATGCTTTTAGGGAAATATTTAAATAAATATTATTTGAAATACGCATTATGGTTCATAATCGGTATTTTAGCGTTAATTGCAATTGATTATTTCCAAACATTATTACCTGAATATTTAGGACAATTAGTTAAGTTTTTTAACGATTATACAGATGTTAATTTAATCCCTGTTGATCAATTAAACAAAATGGTAATCTCTATTCTTATCTTGGGTGTAATTATGTGCTCCGGAAGAATGATTTGGAGATTTACTATCTTTTATGCTTCTAAAAAGATCGATGGTCATCTTAGACACGAGATGTTTAAAAAAGCCGAACAACTTCCAATTAGTTTTTACCACGACAATAAAGTTGGCGCGGTAATGGCGTGGTTTACAAATGATTTAGAAACAATCGAAGAATATTTAGGTTGGGGCACGATTATGATTATCGATGCTTTCTTTTTGTCTTTGATTGTTATTGTCAAAATGTTTTTTATAGACCCTGCTTTAGCGGGATTATCTCTTATTCCAATTTCGTTAATTATTCTTTGGGGCGCGCTTGTCGAAAAGGTTATGTCGGATAAATGGACAGAAAAATTAAAAGCCTATGACAAGGTTAGTGATTTTGCTTCTGAGACATTTACGGGTATTAGAGTTATTAAAGCCTTTGTTAAAGAAACAAGACAATTACATCAATTTGCAAAAGTTGCAAGAAAAGACAAAGACACGAATATAAGATTTGTTAGAATCTCTGTTTTGTTTGACGTTATGATTTCTATTATCATCTCGTTAATCACCGCTTTAATTATTGGCTTAGGTGGATATATGGTTTATTCAACTGTCACCAATAATCCAATGAATATATTTGGACATAAAATACTTTTAGAAGCCGATAAGCTTGTTGAATTTTATAGTTATATTGAAACTTTAATTTGGCCGATGATGGCGTTAGGCCAAATCTACTCTATGAGAAGCCGCGCGAAGTCATCTCTTAGAAGAATTACAAACTTCTTAGATACACCTTTAGATGTTGAAAACCCTGCAAATCCTATTGTTTTAAATAATATTTCAGGAAAAATCTCATTTAAAAATTTCTCTTTTGCTTATCCAAATAACGAAAAAGAAGTCCTAAAAAACATCAATATAGAAATTAATTCTGGTGAGATTATTGGGGTAGTTGGAAAGATTGGATGCGGTAAATCCACATTAGTTAATTTGTTGCTTAGACTTTATAACGTTAATAAGGGCACTTTGTTTATTGATGACAAAGATATTATGGAATGTGATATTCAAAGTGTTAGAAATTCTATCGGATACGTTCCTCAAGATAATTTCTTGTTCTCTGATTCCATCGCAAATAATATCGCTTTTGGCGAACAAGAGACAGATATTGATAGAGTTATCGAATCTGCAAAATTCGCTCAAGTACATGATAATATCGTAGATTTTGATGATGGATATGAAACAATTTCTGGAGAGAGAGGTGTCACTCTTTCAGGCGGACAAAAACAAAGAATTTCAATTGCCCGAGCATATATGAGAAACGCGCCTATCATGATTTTAGATGACTCCGTCAGTGCGGTCGATACAAAAACTGAAGAAGCCATTTTAAATAACATTAACGAATATAGAAAAGGTAAAACAACAATTATTATTGCCTCAAGAGTGTCCACTGTTAAATCTGCGGATAAAATTATTGTTTTAAACGATGGGGAAGTTGAAGCTTTTGATAATCATGATAATTTATTAAAAACTTCTGAAACTTATAGTAGGATGGTTTACCTTCAAGAATTAGAAAAAGAGGTCGAAGGAGGTGAATATAATGGCTAACGATAAAGATAAGCTTTTTGGTGACGCAAAAATACCTATTGGTAAGATGATTAAAAGACTCTTAGGCTATGTCAAACCTGAAATTTTCTCCATTATATTCTCCTTATTACTTATTGTAATTAACGTTATTGTTGATATCATTTTACCTTTGGTAATTTCCTCCTTTGTTGAAAATATTACTCAACCATTAGGAACAATTTCCTTATCTTTGATTATCGGAACAGCAATTACCTATTTAGTGCTTGGTATAGTTAACCAAGGTATTTTGTTCCTTCAATCAATGACATTACAAAAAGCTGGTCAAAGAATTATTTATTCTTTAAGAATGGAAGTTTATGAACATATTCAAAATATGTCCATTAATCAATTCAATATCATGCCAGTCGGGTCGTTAGTGACAAGAGTTGTTAATTACACAAATTCACTTAGTGATTTGTTCACAAATACATTAGTTAACTTGCTTAGAAATATTCTCACTATCATTGGTGTTCTCACCATTATGATTATCCTTTCACCAAAATTATCAGCGGTCTTATGTATATTTGTTGTTATCATCTTTGTCGCTTCTTTAATATTTTCAAAAGTCGTTCATAAAATCTTTAAAAAAGAAAGAGCGTACATCTCAGATTTAAATACTTTCTTAAATGAAAATTTATCTGGTATGAAGATTATTCAAATCTTTAACCAAGAAATTAAGAAAGAAAATGAATTCTTAGAAAAGAATAATAGATTAATTAAAGCTAAATACCAAATTACCATTGCTTTTGGTATCTATCGTCCATTTATTTCCCTTTTATATATTTTCGCTATCGCGGTTGTCTTCTCGTTAGGTGTTGAATTTAAACTTGCGATCGCAGAGATTGTCGCCTTCTATTATTATTTATCTAAATTCTTTAATCCGGTCCAAAACATTTCTGACCAATTAAATCACGTTACTAGAGCCTTAACTGCCTCAGAAAGATTATTTAATCTTTTAGATGTCAAACCTGAGGTAAAAGACAGCGAGGACGCGATTGAAATTGATAAATTTGAAGGCAAGATTGAATTTAAAAATGTTTGGTTTGCTTATACAGATGAAAACTGGATTTTAAAAGATGTTTCATTTGTTATTAATCCAAAAGAAACATGCGCTTTTGTTGGAGCGACAGGCGCGGGTAAAACTACAATTTTATCTTTAATAGTTAGAAATTTCGAAATACAAAAAGGACAAATTCTCATTGATGATATTGATATAAGAAATATCAAAATCCAATCACTTAGAAAAAGCATTGGCCAAATGCTACAAGATGTTTTCCTCTTCTCAGGATCAATTAGAAGTAATATTACTCTTAACGATGAATCTTTTAGTGAAGAAGAAATTATTAAAACTTGTGATTACATAAATGCTTCTAGTTTTATTAATAAACTTCCAAATGGGCTAGATGAAGAGGTTATAGAAAAAGGTGAAAATTTCTCAGTTGGTCAAAGACAATTATTGTCTTTTGCTAGAACTGTTTTACATAAACCTCAAATCTTAATTTTAGATGAGGCGACTGCGAATATTGATACAGAAACAGAAGTTCTCATTCAAGAATCTTTAGCAAAGATTAAAAATATTGGAACAATGTTAATAGTCGCACATAGACTAAGCACAATCCAACACTCAGACAAGATTATTGTTCTCCATAAAGGAGAAGTGGTTGAATCTGGAAGCCATCAACAATTACTTAAAATGAAAGGAAGATATTATAAGCTTTATAAGCTTCAATTTGAAAAATAATATGAAAAGATTGCCTTTATTTCTTTTATGTGTCATTCCATTAGTGGGTTGCTCAGCTGGTCAAACTTCTAATTCAGAAGATTCTTTAATTGAAAGTGAATCAGAGGCAATTGTTGAAAAAGATGAAGCTATTTATTACACATCTCATCCAACAAGTGAACCTCATATTAATTATCAAAATCATACGTTTTCTGCGATTGGAGATATAAACTCAGTTTGGGAATATTATCGTGGAGATGGAGTTAAGGTAGCAGTTATCGATAATAATTTTAGAGTTACTCATGAGGATTTTTATTACGAAAATGGCGAAAGCAAGATCTCCTCTAATAGTGCGAGAATATATAAAAACAATGGTCAAATAATTACAGAAGTTGGAATAGACAAAGCTGGAATAGATGCTTCAAGTAATTGGCACGGCACGATGTGCGCGGGATTGTTAGGCGCGTCTGTTAACGGCAAAGGAACAACCGGAGTTGCTCCTAACTGCGAGCTTACATTAATCAAAGTTGATAACTCTCCAGAAGCAATTTCTGAAGCTTTCAGATACGCGGCAGACATAGGAGTAAAAGTAATTTCTATTTCACTAGGCAATTACGCGAATCCTAATGGGGACTCTTCTGGCGACATTATCTATCCTAGAGGTTTTGACCTTTCAACTGCGTTTAATAAAGATATTAATTATGCTTATTCTAAGGGTGTTACAATTGTCAGTGCGGTTGGTAATGACAAGAGAACTCAATTAACCTATCCTGCTGGATGTGAAAACGTTATAGGCGCGGGTGGATTAAACGCTTACTCTCTTAATGAATTATGGGATGAAGGATATGAAGGATCTAACTATAATGGAAGCGTTGAATATGTCGATGTTTACGCACCTAGCTCTGGAATTTACACACCTGGTTCTCAATCAAATTCGGGATATATGGATGGCGCAAATGCGAAAGGAACTTCCTTTTCTGCACCGATAATTGCAGGAGCGGCTGCTCTATATTTCCAAAAATATCCAGAACACACAAACGTAGATTTTGAAAACGCTCTTAAAAGAACTTGTAGAGATATATCTTCATATAATCCTAACAAAGATACAGGTTGGGGAGCGCTTGATGTTTATAAACTTTTAAATTTAGATGAGGATATTAAACCCGTTAGTTATCAACCTACAACCACGGTTAATCAAAACGCTACATCTATACGAGTTTTTGATGAATCAAATTGGTTATTTAGAAGCTTACATACATGGGGATATTCGTTTGATGAAGGATATGGTTATAGAGACTTAGAATATTTCTTTTTACATCATTATGGAGAAAGAACTTTAACCAAAAATTATCAAGTAGAAGGCTCTTCACGCGGTTGGGCATATACTGATGAATATTTTATAGGGGATTATTTCCTTAACGCTGGAAAGCTAACTAACAATTATTACGAATTTATATTCCCATCATGGGTAAGTAGTTTCTCTTATCAATGTGTTAATAATTCTAATTGGTTACCAGAAAACGGAGGACTTTCAACTTACAAACTTAATTCTCATTTAAAAATTAATAACATCTACATCAATAGTGGAGAAGTTTACACAAATGTTGGTAGTTCATTTAAAGTTGATATGCCTGCGGTTACTGTTGAATTTGTTGGTCAAGGAAATTTGAGTAGCCAAATTACCTCAATCTATGATTATTATTTATTAATTGATCAAGAATTTAATTTCTATTTAGATGAAAACAAAAATACACCTTATTACAGACAAGTCCTTAAAAAGGACACGGTGTTGTATTTTGATGTAAAGTAGCGTATTATTTGCTATAATTGTTAAGTTAGGAAAGGAGAGTTTTCATGAAAATCATCATTTCTACAGAAAGTACATGTGATTTATCACCTGAGTTAATTAAGGAAAACGATATTAGAGTAATTCCATTCACTGTTTTGCTTGGTGAAGATATTGGTTACGATGGAGAAATCACCCCACAAATTATTTTTGATTATGTTGAAAAAACAGGAATTCTTCCAAAGACAAGTGCGATTAATGAATTTACTTATAACGAATATTTCTCTAATTTAAGAAAGGAATGTGATGCAGTTATTCATATTTCACTTTCTTCTCAATTGTCATGTTCTTACGACAACGCGAGAAAAGCTGCGAGTTCATTAGATAACGTTTACGTTATTGATTCAAAAAATTTATCAACAGGTATTGGCTTACAAGTTTTATATGCCTGTTCATTAAGAGATAAAGGTTTAAAAGCCATTGACATTGTTAAATCAGTCGAAGAAAGAAGAAGCAATGTTCAAGCAAGCTTTGTTGTTCATACATTATCTTATCTCCACAAAGGTGGCAGATGCAGCGGAGCTTCTAGATTCTTAGGCGGCATTTTAAGAATTAAACCTCAAATTGTTGTTAACCCTGAAGGAAAAATGGAACCAAGTAAAAAATTTATTGGAAGAGGAGTCCCAGTTGTTAAAGCTTATTGCGAACAAGTTTTAGCAAATAACCCAGATCCAGATAAAAGTTTAGTCTTTGTTACCCATTCCTTTGCAACACCTGAAATGGTTGAAGCTGCAAAAGAAGTTCTAAGAGAAAATGGTTTCAGTAATATTGTTGAGACAACCGCTGGAGCAACTATTACTTCTCACTGCGGACCAAAAACACTTGGTATTCTCTTCTACAACAACTAAAAATAAAAGGCCTAAGGCCTTTTTAAATTAATTCATCTAATTTATTAATTACAAACTCGACAGTTGAATTTCTAACCTCATTGCGAGTTTGTTTTTCATAATATTCTTTGTAAGAATATAATTTATTGTTTACAACAATAGAAATATAAACAGTTCCAACTGGATTATCAATAGTGCCTCCGCTTGGGCCAGCAATCCCACTTATACCAATTCCGACATTGGAGTTTGTTGTTTTAGCGACATTAATTGCCATTTCATCTGCAACTTCTTTGCTATAAACAGTGTGTTTTTCAATTGTCTCTTTGTTAACACCAAGCCTAACGATTTTAGATTCATCTGAGTATGTCACAAATGATTCATTAAAAACTTTTGAGGCGTTTGGAACTTCAACAAAAGTGGCCGCTAATAAACCACCTGTGCATGACTCTGCAAATGATATAGTCCAGTTTTTTTCAATGAGTTTGTCGATAACTTTTAAAGCTTTCATACAATTACTATATACCTATAAGTTTTTCTTTTCTATATATAGAGTTTTCCACATTTCTTAGACAGTGTATGAATTATAAAAATTTAATAGTGACATATTCAATATATGCGTGTAGATTATTGAGGACAAAAGGAGGGAAATATGGATCCAAGAACAAAAAACAATGGCTTAACATTAAATGAAGAGATCGAAATTCTCTCTGCTGAAGTAGAAGTCAATTATCGCGAAGATGATTACATCTATGATGAATATAGCATTGTCTTTCCTGAAGAATATTAATAGATTAAAGTAGACGCGTTTGTGTCTACTTTTTCTTTTATTTACATAATTTATATTTTTTATTAAAATAAAAATTGGTTATGATAGTTAAGAATCAATCAAATTCATTTGCAATTATAGGATCATTTTTAGTTTTAGAACTTCTTGCATTCGCTGGATTTTCTCTTGCTAATTCTGTCATTCTTTATGGCGAATGTGGCTTAGTGATAGCTGTTTTAGTTTATCTAGGCACTAGAGTGGACTTTGCAGGCAAAGGTTTTTCCTCTTTTGGATTATTTTTAATTCCACTATTTATATATACATTATTATTGTTGATTTCCGGGTTCTCATCATCGTTCAGCGTTGTTGAGAATTTGTTTGTACCTATCGCATTGGTCTCATTTGGTTGTGTTGGTGCACTTGTAAGAGAACAAAAAGAATTTAAGTTATCCACCGCTTTATTAGTTATTTATGGCTCTTTAGCGGTTCTTGTATTAATTTCTTATTTTTGGACAATGGTCCAATATAAACCTTTCTATACGATTACTTATAGTGATTATTATCACTATTACAATGGAACAAGGTCACCTGTTCCTGTAGGAGAAACAGCTTATTTCTTAATAGGTTTTTCTTTAGAACAAGTTTCTATTGAATATTTCTCATTCTTTGCAACATTATTAGTTACATCTGTTGCCGCCTTATTCTTTATTAATCCTAAAGAAGATAAGAAAACATTCACTTTATATTCCATCTTCGCGTTTATTGGAATCCTACCTTTAATCACAATGCCTACAAAGATGACAATTTTAATGGATGTTCTTTTTATCATCGTTTTGGCTATTGTGATTTGCATAGTTAAATTTAAGAATTTCCTTAAAATATTTAAGTATGTTGGATTCACCATTTTAGGATTAGCGGCCTTTGTTATTTTAATCTTTTTTGCTAACGCCCAAACGAACATTCATTTATTTGATGGATTAAGAAATTTTATTAGTTCTAACGCATTATTAGATAGGTTATTCAATACAAATAGATTTGTTAGCAAATATTTTGAAATAATTTCTGATTTCTTCAAAAACATTAATCTCATTTTTTCTAATGGAGTTGGGGAAGTTAAGTTCTTAGGATTTGGTTATAACGAGGGATCTTTCTCAAGCGATTCAATTTTGATTGATAATTTCATGATGTCTGGTTTCTTAGGAACAATTATTTTTATTGTTTTTGTGGTTTTTGGCTGCATTTCGTTATTTAAATTTGTCAAAAATGAAAAAATACCTCAATTTCATAAAGTTATTTTATTAGGTTTTGTAGCGACTTTCTTCGCGTATTCTATACTTTCGTATGATATGCAACCATACATTTATTTCAGTGACTATATTCCATTTTATTTCTCTGGCCCATTTATGATTGTTATGTTTATGTTTGGATATACATTTAATATCACTAAACAAGAGGAAGAAACTCAATTTGTAGCACAAAATGATGAAAAAGAAGAAGGGGTGTTAGAATTATGAAAAAAAGACTATTAATCGCTCCTTTAAGCGCGTTTGTTGCTTTGTTAGTGACTTCATGTGGTTATGGTTTAAAAGAGGTCTATAAAGGCAACGTTTATAATTCCCCAGTTTTTGAAGAAAATTATTATAGAGTTTGGGATTCTAAAATCGATCCTAACAACAAAAATAATTTGATTAACAAGGAAGAAATTATTGAATTAGACACGACTCAGGATTTAGTGTTTACTTCTTATTTTGATGAAGCTAATCACACTAAATACAATGAGAATCTTTTGCTTGCTTCATCATCCGCGGTTAAGAATTATCGTTATTCGACCGGTGAAATTGATAATTTTGATAACCCAAGACCTCTTTATGGAGAAGCTCACAAACTATCTAATGAAAATGACTCATTTAAATACGGAGTCCTTTCAAAATTATATGATGGCCAAATGTTCTGCGAAGGTGATTATCAATTATCTAGAGTTCAAATTGATGAACGTGGTTTTGGGACAGTCTTTAATAACCAAGGTAGAGATTTAGATTATTTCGCGGTTAACTTTAAAGCCTCTAACGATTACACAAATCCTCAAATCCCTACTTACGCACATAGAAGTATTATTAACTTTAAAGTTTCTTTCTATGTTAAAAACGATAATAAATATGATAAATTCACATATACATATACTTTAGACAACATTAAAACCAATTGGCCAGAATCTCAATATATTTACACCTTCTTTGGCTTTAAAATCAACACAAATAAAATAAAGAATATCCAAGGATATTCTATTGAGTACGATGTTGTTTATGACGAACTTGTAAACGCAGGGTTAGATCACTCATTAATGTTATATGAGGTACTATTCCCTAATTCTACTTGGCATTAAGATATTTCGATATATCAAGCCATTCACCCATTTCATAATCGCAATTAGGATCATCTAAGATTAACGTGCCTTTTGCAGGTGTGAATGTCATTTCAGAGAAATATATCTTTCCATCAATGTTATATAGGTCCACTCTTACAAATGGGAAAGGACTAGCTAACTCTTCCGCTATACGAACCATCTCGCCCCAATTAGATGGTTTTTTTAATTCGTAGTCAGTTTTCTTCCATCCGTTAAATTGTGAACCATCAAATGGGGTCCAATCGATATAGTAATTGTTATATCTAATATCAATACCTCTAGAAGTGACAACATACATATTTTTAGCAACTCCATTGAAAACATGAATCTTATATTCAATAGGAAGTGCATTATTTTCAAACAAAAATTTCTCTATGATGATTCTAGGTTTGATAGGAGAATAATGAAGTTCTACAGTCTTTTTACCATAGTTAATCTTTAACCATCTTTTAAACTTCTTTTTAAGTTCGTTATAGTTAATTTTTGACTTGTCACGACATAAATAATTAAAGGCACATGCATGAGTGCATTTCATGACAAATTGATTCGGTAATTTATCAAAATCAATATCTTCAAATTTATCGAAAACCCCATAAATTGGGATTAAATTATCTGCAAAACCTTTATCTTTAACGTAATTTCTTACTCCATCACGCGAAGCACAAACGGAGACTTCCTTCCATTTTGGATAGACAAATAATCTGAGATATTGTAGTTTCTCAGTATATCTTTTTGGGTTTTTTAAATTTAACCTATTATGTGTAATGTATTTATATTGCATTTTCACATATTGGGTTTTAGAAAGAGCTTTGATTAAACCACGAAAAGGAACCGCGATCGCTCTTTTTAATTTGTTTTCTTTAAGATTTGGATTTGCCATATTTATAGTATAGTCTTTTACGTTTCTTTTTTCTACTTTGTGTGATAAGATACTCAATATGAAAAACGCGTTTAAAGACAAAAAGGTTATTATTATCGCTCTTATCCTATTAGTGGTAAGTCTTGGGATTTCTTTTGGTTTATTCTTTATAACCGCAAGTCCTCAATTAAATTTAAGTATCATCCCTTATAACTATTTACTCTGGATATTTGGATTTGTATTTGTCCTTATTGGATTTATTTGGGGCGACGCTAGAGGAGCTACTTGGAGAAGAAAAAACAAAGAATGGGATTCTAAACTCCCAGATGACTTAAATACATCAATTTGGAAGACTAGATTAACATTCTATATTCCTGGTGTTAGTCTAATAGCAATTGGTGTTGTATTTGAAATAATTTATATGGTTAGCGGAGCCTATCCATTCATGTAAGAGACCATAAATTGGTCTTTTTTCTTTCGCATACATATATATAATATATGCACGCGTTAAAAATAATTGTTAAGTGCGTACATGTGAAAAAAATCTTTGCAATTAAATATCTTTTTGTAGTATCTTTATAACAATCATTCAATGATTGAAAAATACTCAAGAAGGAGGAAAGATTATGAAAAAATCAAGTTTGAAATCTATGATGATTTTGGCCCTTACTGCCTTATTAACATCATGTGGTGGCTCAGCGGATACATTCGTTATTGATCCAAGTGTTCCATATGGTTTAGGTGGTCGCCATGCAAAAAGTACATATCGTGCACTTCTTGCTACTTCTGTCGGTGAATTGAACTATTTAGAAACTTCAGAAGCTTCGGATTCTAAACACTTTGCAAACTTTATTGACGGTTTGCTTATGCATAATGAATTCGGTGTTCTCGAAAAGAACCTCGCCACAAAAGTAACAACAAATGAAAACTACACAGAATTTGTATTTACAGTCGCAGAAGGCGTTAAGTGGGTCAGACATGATGGCACACAATATAACGCCATCATTAATGGTAAAGAAGTTCCACAATTCGTTGAGCCACAAGACTTTGTTACATCAGCAAAACAAATCTGTACTTTCTCCAACAAATCTAATCTTCAATACCTCATTGGTATGTTCGTCAGCGGTGCTGAAGAATTCTATCAATATACATATCTCCAACAAAAAGCTAACGAAGGCGATAGAGCTATCGTTAACTTACTTAAGGACAATGCAAAAACAGCAGCAAAACTTAATGAGTTAATTGCTACAAACTCCCCAACAGTTTATAACGAAGTTTATGCTGAAAACCCAATTACTGCTGAAGATGTTCCAAACATCAAAAACGGAACAAGATTTGGTGTTAAAGCAAATGCAGAAAAAAGAACAGTTACATATGAATTAATTATTTCTGCTTCTTACTTCCCAACCTTATTCACATATTCTTGTTACTTACCAATTAACGAATACTTCTTAAAAGAAGTTAAATGGGGTCAATTCGGTACAGATAATACAAAAATCTTATACAACGGACCATATTTACTCCAAAGTTATGATGAAAAACAAGCTACATATGTCAAAAACCCAGCTTATTGGAGAAATACAGACAGTGATAGAGGAAACGATATCTATGTCTTAGATAAAATCTTATACAAAGTTCTCCCAAGTGAAACCCAAACAGACTACACTCGTAAGGAATTTGAAGAAGGTAGAATCGATGGTTTCGGTATCTCCTCAAAAGATACAATCGGTTGGACAAAATATATCACTGGTCCAGATGGTGATGGCACAATGGAAAACCCATACGATCCAAGAGTCAATGCTCGTTTATTAGACACTATTGGTAGTATGTACGGTACAAACATTGTTATGGGTAGAGATAAAGCCGAAGGTGGCACAACATCCTACTACACAAAAGGTAGTGCTGAAACAGTTAAAAACACAGCAAGAGCTCTTTATATTAAAGAAGTCCGTGAAGCAGTCATGGCGGCTCTTGATTACCCATCATATATGGAACGTTATGGTGAAGAAAAAATTGAACAAACTCAAATGATGGTTCACACATACGTACCAAAAGGCTTCGTTAAAAACGATGACGGCGAAGACTATGTCGAAGGTAACTACTTACCATACTACGCCGAACAAAAAGGTTTACCTGAGGGTGATTTAGAAAATCCACAACCAGGTACAGCTGCTTGGTACCTCAAACCAGGTCAATACGAAAGCCGTATCGTTGATCAAGAAGGAATGAACGAATTAGTCGAAAGAGCACAAGCTGCTATCGCACTTTATAACGCTGATTCCTCCAACACAAAAATTACATATCCAATCAACATTGAATATTATTCAATGTGGAGTGACGCAACAACGCAAACAGAAGATAAGAAAGTCATCCCATTAATGAATGAACGTCTTAACTTCGGTAAAGAGACAACAGATGTCTTCAATGTTGTCCCAACAGATAAAGTTACAGAATCCAACTACGAAGCAGTCTCCCACGGTGGTACATTCGACTACGCTCCAGTTCAATGGGGTTGGGGTGCTGACTACGGTGATCCATTAACATTCATGAACACCTATCGTAAAGGTGGTGACTGGGCAGATATCTTCCCATTCGTCGGATTCGAAACATGTGATAACTATGCTTTAAATGAAGATGGCACAAGCCTTGTCAAATCTGACTTATTAGCAGAATACACAGAAATCGTTGCTGAAGCTGCTTCTGAAACAGAAGATATCAACAGACGTTACGATTTATTTGCAGAAGCTGAATACTTATTACTCGAAGAATTAGCATTCTACAAACCAATGGTTAACTATGGTCAAGGTTGGCAAGTCTCAGTTTCATTAGCTGCTGGTTATATGAACCCATCAGCATCCTTCGGTTTAGCTGAATACCGCTTAACAGGTATGTATGTCTTAACCAAAGAAGATATGTTCGATCGCGAAGACAGAATTGCTGCTCGTGCTGAACATGATGCAAACAAAGCTGCTTATCTTGAAGCAGTTGGTGGTTCCATCAACATCTACGACTAATATTTAGTCACAATTAAAAAATTAAATTAGGGCGGGTCCTTTTGGGCTCTCCCTAATTTGCTTGCTTAAAGGAGGGAAATAAAATGGGTATATATTTTATCGGATATACGATAATCGGATTAATCGTTGCATTTATCCTTTTCTCCGTTTTAGTCAAAAAAAGAATCATTTTTGGCGAAACTCCTGCAGTTCAAAAGATTTTCGCTCACCCCTTATTACACTATTCTCTTAGAAGAATGGGCTCAGCGATGATCTCTTTAGTACTTGCGATTATCGTTACATTCCTTTTAATCCGTGCAGCGCAACCACCGGATGCGACCTGCAGAACTTTATTCTACGATCCAAAATTACCACAAGAACTTTATAATTTACGTTGTGAATCTTGGAAACAAGAAATGGGCTTTTCTGGCTCAATCATCGACCAATTATTATCGTTCTTCTATAATGTTCTCCCATTCCCAAAAACACTTTGTCATACAGGAATGGATACTGTTAACAACTTAATCGAAGTTACAGATTGCCGTAATTTCATCTTTAATTTCGGTACAATCTATAACATTAAAGGCGTTCCACAAGGTACTTATGTCTTAGACTACATTGGTCCTCGAATGATTGTGTCGTTTAAGATAGGTATTTGGGCGGTTGTTCTCCAACTTGCGCTAGGATATCCTTTCGGTATGTTAATGGCGAAATACCAAAATGGTATTTTTGACAAAATTGGTAAAACTTATATTATTTCTATTGATGCGATTCCGGGCGTCGCTTATTACTATATTTGGATGGCTCTTTTATGTGGTGTGTTTGGGCTACCACGAACCTATGATTCTAATAACTTCTTATCATGGTTGCCATTAATCTTGACTACTGGATTTACCGGTATGGCGGGTATTGGTCTTTGGGTAAGACGTTATATGGTTGATGAGTTTAATTCAGATTACGTTAAATTTGCTCGAAGCAAAGGCTTGTCCGAAGGAAGAATCTTATCAGTACATATTTTAAGAAACGCGGTTGTTCCACTTGTTAGAACATTCCCAAGCGCAGTTATCGGAGCATTATTTGGCTCATACTACTTAGAAAACATCTACTCCATTAATGGTATTGGTGGAGCGGTTATGACTGCGATTAACCAAAAAGAGTCATCGCTTTTAATTGGTATTATTATGATTTCAGCGATTCTATCTATTGTTTCCTATTTGTTAGGTGACATTGTAACAGCGTTAGTTGATCCTCGTATCAGCTTCTCTAAATAGGAAAGGAGGACGACAAAATGAGCAAAAAAATCAAAGAAAATGAAATAGAAAATCTATTCAAAGAATTAAATGATGATCCACGTGTTGTCGACTCAGTTCCTGTCGCTGAAACGATCGATCCAAATTATGATGATTTATTTACAGTTGTTGGTCCTTCAGTCGAAGAATCCGAAAGACTCGACAGCGCTCCATACTCATATTGGAGGCTTACCTTTAAGCAATTAGCAAAGAACCCACTTGTTATCCTTTGTGTTGTTGTTCTTGCTATCTTATTATTCTTTATTATTTTTGGCACAACTATCCGTTATTATCCTCCAATGGTTTTTGAAAAAGGCTATTGGGTTAAAGGCGAAATGTTTGGTGACAAACTTAACGGGTACGTACTTGGACCAAATCCAACTAACTGGTTTGGTGTCTGTGCCTATAATATGGGCGGTGAATTTGAAGGTCTTGATATGTGGTCCTGTGTTTGGAAAGGTTCACAATTATCTCTCCTTTTAGGTGTCACTGTTGCTCTTATCGACACAGTTTTAGGTATTATTATCGGTTCTTTATGGGGTTATTTCCGTTGGTTAGACCCAATCTTAATTGAATTCCGCAACTTTGTTAATAATATCCCAACTATTCTTTTAGATATCTTATTGATGCAACTTTTATCCCCGTACATGGGACAATATGGTTTCTTAATCATCGTTATGCTCTTATGTGCATTAGGTTGGTTAGGTTTAGCAGGATTTATCCGTAACCAAATCATTATCATCCGTAACAGGGAATACAATGTTGCATCTCAAACTCTCGGTTCAAGTTCAACTGCGATGATCACACATAACTTATTACCATATTTAGTTTCTGTTATCGTTACAGTTGTTTCTACCGCAATCCCACAAGCTATTTCATCCGAAGTTGGTCTCGCCTTCTTTAATCTTTCCTTCAAGATTACTGATGGTGACGTCACTTTAGGTCAAGTTTTAACTAAAGCAGTTAATGATATTACTTGGATGGAACATCCATATCTATTACTGGCCCCGTTAGTCGTTATGGCGCCACTAACCATATGTTTCTTCTATCTTGGTCTTGCCCTATCTGACGCAACCGACCCAAAAACACATCGATAGGAGGTTATTATGGCAGAAGTTAAAGAACAAACTACATACCAAGAACCTGAAGTCGTTATTGATGTTCAAAATTTATCGGTCGGTTTCCACGTTCGTAGTAAAAAAACACACGTTATCCGTAATATTTCCTTTAAAGTATATCGCGGAGAAACTCTTGCAATCGTCGGTGAATCTGGTTCTGGTAAATCAGTTACCACAAAAACATTCACCGGTATGCTTGAATCCAATGGATTTATTTCCGGAGGTTCTATTAAATTCCATGAATGGGATTTAACTCAATTTAAAACAACTGAAGATTGGCAAAAAATTCGTGGTAAGAGAATTGCTACAATTTTCCAAGACCCAATGACTTCATTAAATCCACTTTTAACAATCGGCTATCAAATTTCTGAAGTTTTAAGAATCCATCATGGACTTTCTAAGCAAGAGGCGAAAGAAGAAGCAATTCGCTTACTTGAAAAAGTTCGTATTCCAAACGCTGCAGAAAGATATGACGATTATCCATTCCAATATTCCGGTGGCATGAGACAAAGAGTTGTTATCGCTATCGCTCTTGCTTGCCGCCCAGAAGTTCTTATTTGTGATGAACCAACAACCGCGCTTGACGTTACCGTTCAAGCTCAAATCATCGCTCTTATTAAAGAACTTCAAGAAGAATATCATTGGACTACAATCTTTATTACTCACGACTTAGGCGTTGTCGCTAATGTCGCTGATAGAATTGCCGTTATGTATGGCGGTCAAATCGTTGAATATGGAACAGTAGAAGATATCTTCTATCATCCAGAACATCCATACACATGGGCCTTATTATCATCATTACCACAACTTGGTTCTAAAGATGAACCACTCCACTATATTGTTGGTAATCCACCATCATTTGGTAGCGAAATTATTGGAGATGCCTTCGCACCTCGTAATGATTATGCGATGAGAATTGACTATGTCAAAGAAGCTCCAATTTTTGAAGTTTCTCCAACTCACTGGGCAAAAACATGGCTTTTAGATCCACGTGCACCTAAAGTTGAAAAACCAAAAATCATTAGAGAGCTTCATGAAAGAATGAAACGCGCTGCTAAGGAACTTAAAAGACAGGAGGGTGATATAAATGAAAAATAAACACAATGTCATTTCACCTCGTGAAATCACTGATTTAAATCATAAAAAGACCCCTACTGATGCAGATTATATCGAACAAGAT
This sequence comes from Bacilli bacterium, assembly GCA_017502465.1. Classification (GTDB taxonomy): domain Bacteria; phylum Bacillota_I; class Bacilli_A; order RFN20; family CAG-826; genus RGIG5418. Next base: position 23,123 of record JAFVUY010000245.1, read on the forward strand.
GTCGAAACAATCACTACTTTCTCTGATCAAACAGCTGCGGAAACTTTTAAAGATTCATCCGAAGTTAAAGAAAAGAAAGTTAGAAGACATAAAAGAGAATTAGACCCACGCGAAGACGAATTTGCTATTGCTAGAGAAGCAATTAAAGGCACTCCAGAAGATGAAACAATTATCAAGATGAGAGATGTTCGTGTCGCATTTAAAATCGGTTCATTAGAAAGAGTTATTATCAACCATTTGAATCTCGATATTAAACGTGGCGAAATTCTTGGATTAGTTGGTGAATCCGGTTCTGGTAAAACCACTATCGGACGCGCGATTATGCGTATTAATAATGTTAGCGGCGGTGAAATTCTTTATAACGGAGTTAAAATCTCTGGTAAGATTTCTAAAAAACGCGAACGTTTATTAAAAACAAAACTTCAAATGATCTTCCAAGATCCAGGTGATTCTTTAAACGATAGAGCAAATATTGATTATATCGTTAGCGAAGGCTTAAGAGCATTCCATCTTTATAAAGATGACCAAGATCGAGTTAACAAGGTCGTTGAAATGATGCAAAAAGTTGGTTTAAGACCAGAATATCTTTCAAGATATCCTCACGAATTCTCTGGTGGTCAAAGACAACGTATTGGTATCGCAAGATGCATGATTATGAATCCAGAATTTGTTGTCGCTGACGAACCAATTTCTGCATTAGACGTCTCTATCCGCGCACAAGTTCTCAACTTGATTAAACAATTCAAGCAAGAACACAATATGACCGTTTTATTTATCGCTCACGACTTAAGCGTTGTTAAATACATTTCTGATAGAATTGCGGTTATTTATGCAGGTAAGATTGTCGAATTAGCAGAAGCTAATAGATTATTCGAAGCCCCACTTCATCCATATACAAAATCTTTATTAACTGCTGTCCCAATTCCTGACCCAGTTATTGAAAGAAAGAAAAAGATTATTACATATAATCCTTACACTACACATCACTACGTTAAGAGTGATGCTCCTCAACTTCGTGAAATTGAACCTGGACATTTTGTTAGATGCAACACTCCAGAATACGAAGCATATATTAAGGAATTAGAACGTTTAACAAAAGGAGGTAATGACTAATGGCAAAGATGGTTTCTGAATTAGGCGCTGATGTTTTTGACGATACAATAGTTGAAAAGAAATCACGTTTTACCAAAAAACAAAAAAATTACATTATTGGAATTACCTCAACAGTTATCTTAGCGATTGCTTTAGGCTTAGTTTATTATTTTGCTGCAACAGTTTGGTTAATCGACTACAGCAATATGGCCTATATTCAATACGCTAATAACGTTTTTGAAGATGAAAACGGTGAAATTACCGCTCAAATCTCAAGAGTCCTTCCAGGACAAGATTATCCAAGCAATTTCCGCGTTCCAGCAGAAATTAATGGATATAGAATTACAAAAATCGCCGACGGAGCTTTCGCTGGTTGCACAGGTATTAAAAAGATTACCATGACCGATAATATTGAATATATCGGTGACCAAGCTTTCGCCGGTTGTGAAGATTTAGAAATAATTGAATTTTCTAAAAACATTACCCATATCGGTAACGAAGCTTTCTTAGAAACTCCTTTCTATACAAATCTTCCAAGTGACAAAGCTGTCTTCGCTAACGAAGTTTTAATTCACGTTGGTGATGAATTATTAGGTGAAAAAACAGCTTTAGTTAGTAATCCAACTCGTGACTTAAATCGTATCCATGAATATTTAGATGCAGGTCATACAGTCCTTGATATGGATACATTTACAGTCTTAACAAAAGACAATCTCTCAAATTATTCCTCTTTAGCGGGTAACACTACTGTTATTACTCAATGGATTGACGGATTATTTGAAGAACACGACATGATTGAAGTGGTTGAAATTCCTGAAACACTTAACTTCGTTCCAATTAAAGCTTTTAGAGATTGCTCTAATTTAAGAGAAGTTATTATTAACGGTGAAGATATCACTGAAATCCGTGAAAGTGCATTCGAAGGTTGTATCAATCTTGAAACACTTGAAATTCCAGAACAAGTTAGTTCAATTGGAAACTATGTTTTCAAAGATACAAGCGTTGCCTTTAATCACTTACCAAACACAATTAAAAATTTAGGTGTATCTGTCTTTGAAAATTGCACAGAAATCGTTAACTTTATTTATCCAAAATCATTAAGTTATGTTCCTGCTTATACATTTGCTGGATGTTCTAACTTAATTGACTTCAGCTTCGAAGACGAAAACGAAATTCTTACAATTGATGTTGGTGCATTTGAATATACAGGATTATCATCCTTTAGAGTTCCAAAAAATATCACAAATTTAAATGATAACCTCTTTGCAGGATGTGAAAATTTAGAATATATCGAGCTCTACGATAATGTTAATAAAACGATTATCGAAGGAACTGAAACAGTCGATAGAGAAACACACACTGTCAGCGGAACTCTTCAAGGTGTTAACCAAATCAGAGCAAGTGTCTTTAATGGTTGTTCCAACTTTAAAACAATTAAACTTTATGATGAATTTAACAACATTAAATTAGAATGTGTTGATCCATATACAGTTTATTTACCATGCACACTTGAAAGAACTGCAACATCTACGATTGGTGAATCAAAGATTCAAACATTCGTCGGAACTCAAATTAAACGTGTTATTTTCCCAGCAAGCCTTGTTAATATCGGAAGTTACATGTTCCAAGATGTTACAAGCTTAGAAGAAGTTGTCTTTGCTCCAAATACAGATGGATTTGTTTCCGTTGGTGAAGGCGCTTTCTATAACTGTCAAGGATTAACAGAAATCTCTCTTCCAGATTCTTGTTCAAAAGTGGAGATGAAAGCATTCCAAAACTGCTCGAATTTAGCGAAAATTCATCTTCCTGAACCATTATCCACAGCAGGAGGATTTACCTCTGTCAACCAAAACGTTTTCGATGGTTGTACTTCTCTTAGTGAAGTCAATTTACGTTATGGCATTACTCAAATTGCCTCTAACGCATTTAGAAACTGCTCATCTTTAAGAAACTTATATATTCCTTCCACTATTACATCTATTGATGAAACGGCGTTTGAAGGAACTACAAATTTACATGTTTCCACTCCAATTCTTGAAGGTGAAGAACCAAAAAAATGGGAAGATGGATGGGATGACAACCTTACAGTCACTCAAGCTACATTATCTTATGAAGATGAAGAAACTAAATCCACATTCTCATTCTTCCAAGAAGGAAATGATCTCTCAGTTGCTTCCTTTACAACAAAAAATAGAAAAGATGTTACTATCACTCTTCCTGGTGAAGTTGATGGTAAAACAGTTAAAACTATTTCTAAATACGCATTTGCTGCGAATGAAAAGTTAGTGGAAATCACTCTTCCAGCTACCTTAGAAGCAATCGGAGATAGAGCGTTCATTGACTGCGTTAACTTAAAAGTTATTAGATATAACGGAAGTCTTTCACAATTTAATTCAATCAATTTAGGATTTGATTGGAAACACGGGGTTAATAATGAATTAGTCCTTATCTGTGATGACATTACAATCAATTTATTCTAATACTTAATTCAATACAAAACGGACCTCGCGGTCCGTTTTTATTGTCTGAGCCAGTCCTGCAAAGGCTGAGCGAGTTAAAACCCCCAGATAGTCTGGGGTGGAGCTAAAACTTATAGTTTTGCCCAAAATAAAATCTCCTTACAATATTAATGCGGACCAACGCGTTAATATGAAAGGAGAA
>JAFVUY010000246.1 GCA_017502465.1 Bacilli bacterium
GAGTTCTTAACACTGCATTATGCTCAAACGGCGTGATATACACTACGTCGTTTTTAGAAAAATTAAGGCTATTGATAACTATATTTAATGCCTGCGTTGCGGAAGGCGCAAAAATAGCCTCATACGGATACTTGACATGAAACATCTTCAATAATAACTGCCTTGTTTCTTGCATCATCGCATAAGCTATTGATGCTTCCTTAAATTGTCCTCTGCCTACATTCACTCCATACTGTCTATAAAATGTATCCATAAACTCATACACTTCGATAGGTTTTGGAAATGTTGTAGCAGCATTATCAAAATAATGCATAGTTTTCCTTCCTTCTAACCTAAAAGTTTGTTAATAATATCAATTAAAACTTGTCTTTTTTCACTTGCCGATAAAGAATCGCCATACTCATCAATCATTGCTGCGGCATCATCATACATTAGTTTTGCTGCTTTAGTATATTCAGCCTTATCAAATGTCCTATAAGACTCTTTACCCTCTTCATCTATGAAAGTTATTTTGTAACTTCCTGCCGTAGGCTCATTGCCTTCGCTAAGCTTTTGCTTGAAATTTTTAATCGTTTCAACGAAATCTTTAACTGTTTTTATAAACGCCTCAATAGTAATTTCTGACCAGTCATCTATTCTTAAACTTGTCGTCGCACGAGCCAGCTCCTCAATAAATTTGTTTTCGTCCGGTGTAATATTTAAGCAAATAGATAACATATTGTTCTCAATGCCATTAAACATATGAGCAATAACATCTTGGCTAAGTGAGGAAGTCCAATCTTTTACTATAGATGATAATGTTGCATTGATATTTCTTTTTCCGAAAGAGAATATATCGGCTAAATCATTGCTAAGATTCGTTAACAAATCAGGTTTAATTCGATCAATCAACGTCTTCGCCTGAGAAATATACCCACTCAGTTTGCTAGAGAATTTCTTTTCGTCAAAAACCCAAATTATTTTATTGAAGAGGAAATCCCTTGCATTAATTTCAGGATTTCTCAACGCTACTAAAAACTTGCAAACAACTCTATCGCAAGCCTCACTATTTCCATTGCCTTTGTAAATGCTCTTAATTTCTTTTACATATTTAGGGAGTTGCATATACCATCTTTGCATTGCAGCAACTATGAAGGTAAAATTGTTATATTCTTTTTCAGATGAAATAATATAACTATCATACAACTTCTCTAAATCGAGGATGTATTTATCCTTTTTCTCATCCCAGTTTTCCAAATATAAATCATAGGAACTGGGGTTGTCATTAATTGCTTCAAGAAGTTTGGCAGTAATTTCTAATTCTTTTCCATTCTTGGAAATTACACAGTACTTTTTATAATATCTCAATACTGCTGCAAAATAAATTGGAACTAATCCTTTTTTCAAACCTATATGATTTTCTGGCTTAGTCAATAAATTATACAACTCGCCAATAGGCTTCTTTCCGTCAAAAGAAGTGCTAACAATAAAATCTTTTATTAAGGATAACACATTTTTCAAATTATCGTCTTTTGGAGACAAATTTATGGACGGACCTTCTTGAGATAATACAAGTATGCCAGGATAAGACAACGTGCTTTTCATAAAGCTTACTTCTTGTCCTGTTCCTTCCAAGCCTAAATTTGCTTTAAGTTCATTTGAAAGTAACCCATTAACAACCTTTGCTCTGCTATTACTAGCTTGGCCAGTTAAAACATTTTTGTTAATAATTTCGTTGTTTATTATCGGGCATAAATAATATTCTACAGCACATATGTCAGAAAGCAGTTTTGATAACGCTGAACGACGTTTTATATTCTTATTTTCGCCTGCGACATAATACTTTGAACATCCCATTTCTGGATGTAAATACGAATCAACGCAATTTGCCAATACTTCCTCTAATGCATTAAGCGAATATGTTAATTCTTCCACCAAAACTTCGTCGTCTTCAAATTCAATCAACAAGCTTTTTATTGCATCATATCTACGAACTGCTGTTAACACATCTTCTTGAGCATTAGGTATAATAAACACAATTCGCTTAGATTCGACGTGTTCTACTACAGATAAAACTTCTTCAATCTGATTCTTATCTGCAACTACTGCATATACAACGCCATCACCGTCCAAATCTTTCAAATGATTATCTACTGAAAAATCTTTTATAATTTTTGTAGCATCAATAAACTTAAAGTTAAAATATCTCACTATTTCATTGTCGTCGTTGTATGCATTTGGATATATAACTTTATCGCCACAGAATTGATTTAAAGTCTCTTCAATCTTAACAAGCGAACTTCTTTTAATTAATGCATCCTCTATTAACGTATCTACTGGTTTACCTGTGTATTCCGTTATTTTTAAATGGTCTTTACCTTCAATTTTTCTAATGATGCCACTATCTGTTAAATAAGTTAATGCAGGAATTATGTCTTTAGCATCGTTATGATTACTATTGTATATAGAAATTATAGTATCTACTGTTGGCGCCAACAATTCAAATCTATCAACGATATAGATAAGCGCTAACGTCTTTATCATACGTCTTTCTAAATCATGCGACTTATCCACCTTATTTAAGGCGCTAGATACTATTTTCCAATACTTGTGTGTTAATCTGTCATAACTATCAGCTTTAAACAAGGATTCGAAATAGTCGTATACATAATCGGGAGTTAAGAACGGAACATCCTTTATTTCTGTATTAACCAAATACATCGGAAGAGTATGCCTTTGCCCTTCAGCAGATAAAAAAGTAAAGAGAGTTCTTTCGTTTTGAGCAATTTTCTCAGATATCTCAGGCAACACAAAAGATGTTATCGGCTCTAAAGGATAACAGTCATAAATTAAATTCTTATATTGTGATTCTGTTAATTCCGCAAATAATCTTTTATCTTTCCACTTATTATAAACCTTCTCAAAAGCAACTGCGTGATTACATAAAAACTCGTCATACCATACTGGTTCTTTTTTTATAACATGCGCTGTTAAATCATACATTTGCGCCGCAGATGTATTTAACTCCACTGATTTATAACGCTGAGAAACAGCTTTCCAAGAATTTATTTTCGCCTTTGATAATTTGTCAACATAATTCAAGATGCTTTGATGCGAAATAAGCATAATATGCATTTGCTTTTTGCCACTTCTACTACAAGCTTCAGCAAAATATTGTAAAACTTCTATTTCATCGGTGTCGGTATTTTTTAAGTTTCCCGATAAAAACTTACTAAACTCATCATAGACCACAAAAATACCTGTGTAACCATATTTCTGTATCTTTTCATTAACTTCAGTATAAAGTTCGTGTATGGCAATACCATTAATTGGATTAAATTCGCTACCTGACGTTAAAACTGGATAAAGCGATACAAATTCTTGATAGTATTTGGTATTAAAATTGTTGAGTTCTGCCTTAAACTCATCTACTGTACAAGAAATTAAATTTTTAAATTTGTTAAACGTATCATTATATTTTTCTTGCCAATTTTCAATTGTTTTTATTGCGGCACCATAATACGTACTAGGCATTATATCTCCAAGGCCTGCTTCTTGCAACGCCTTTTTAAGACCTAGCAACATAGATTGTCTTATCCCAACACTGCTACCTTGAATAACTACAGGCAGCATCTTTTGATTGCTTTCTTGGTACTTTAATATATAGCTACACAACTCTGGCTTCGTTTGACAAATCATTGATAAAACATCACTATAAAGAGCTTTATCTTTTCTAGATAATAAAGCCAGCAATACAAGAGCAAGATGAGATTTTCCTTTTCCATAAGCACCTACAAAGATGCGAGCTCTATCGTTAGAGTTTTGTGCAGTGCTAAGCATAACATCTTCTATAATGTCTATTGCACTTAAAGTTGGAATATAATTCTTGATTTTTTGATCACTGTAAAGATCATATTCTAGATTAATAGAAAATTGAAAATCTGAGAGAACGCTAATATGCTCTTTTAATTTTTCTATCTTTTTGGCCATTTTAACTTTTCCTCTTAAATGATGCTTTTATAATATTTTTCAACAACGTCTATAAATGTGAGTTCTTCATTGATTTTAACAATGTCAAGTCCCGCCGTTCTAACAACTTTAATATAACCCATGTTTTGCAACTTGTCCAAATACATCGCTACAGTTAAATTGTTGAGATTGAAAATTCTTCCAATATTGTTAGGTGCTGACTCTAACGTGGATATCTTTATATCCGATACCTTAATCCCGTCTTTTTCTTCAAGTTTTTCTTTCTCGTTAACAATAATAGCTAAAATTATTAACGGATTAATTACTAAAGATAATGGGGAATTCTTAGCAAAAACCTTTTCTTTTATATCTATCACCTTTAGTAATTGCAAATCCAAAAACGGACTATCCATATTGCTTTCAGGCGAATACTTTGTTTGACTAGGCAAATACGTTCTTAATATACAATCTAAATCTTCTAATAACGCACGTTCGGAAAATTTTATTTCCTTCCCCCCATTCTCTTTCTCCTGGTCATATAAAAACAACTTCATGCTTTCTAAATATGACTCTTTCGTAAATTCAGTTGCATTATAGTGATTAAAGAAATAATACCAGGACGTTCCCATTTCTTTATTTGAAGAAAGAAAATAATGAATCAAATACAAAGTTCCATCTTCTTCAATATACTTATCATTTTCCCATACCAATTTCCCAAATCTTGTAAGAAACTGCATCCTTGTTTTTTGATTTTCATATGTTAAACCAGCAACTTGTAACCAATATCATAAAGCCTTTACCATGTTAGTACCAAGACCTAATTTTTCCATAGGATTTACATCTTTATCTATAAATACTATCGGGCTGTTAACAACGTTTTTCATTCCTTTATGAAGCCACCCTTTTCTTATAGCAAATGTTTCATGAGCTCTAAATCTCATTTTTATCTCTCCTTATTCCTTTGTCGCTAAATATCCAGTCATCATACATCCACCGTCTAAATATTTTGATGAAACACACTTCTTGCAGTGGACACATTTATTACCATCAATCTTATAATTATCTCCAATAATGCTTATGGCACCTGTCTTGCACAAAGATTCACATTTCAAGCACTTTCTACAAGCGTTATATTTTCTGATTTGATAACCAGCCATACGTTGCAAATCATCATGATTAGCAACATTCATCGTTTTAATTTTTACCGAATAATCATAACCTTCTTGCTTGAAAGGTTGAATTGATATTATCGGCACGTTGTGTTTTACATCTAGCACAACAACTTCCCCTATAAGTTTACGCCCAAGTTCTTTAGACACTTTGCCGAAGGGGTAAAATAAACTGAAAAAACTTTCCGTTATTGGTTTATTAAGTTGATAAATTTTAGCATTATCTTCTGCCGTACAATTAGTGTATTTAATTTTTATATCTTCAGCAGCACTTACGCCATTACCACCTTGCCTTGCTTTCCATTTGCCAGTATCAATATAAACTTCAGGGTCAGGCTTTCCTATTGACACAGCAAAATTCATAAGGAAATCATGCCATTTTTTATATTAGTCAGGCATATAGATTTTTGCCAAAAACTGAGCACGCTCGTTGTTATTCGGACAACACCAACACCCTACTCTATCATAACCTAATCTATAAGCATCGTTAAAATCAAC
>JAFVUY010000025.1 GCA_017502465.1 Bacilli bacterium
AGACTCCGTTTACCGTTGCTCAGAACGGGGATACAGTGACGGTTGCGACAGCATCTGTATGCGCGCGATACCAAGCTACGCTACATCCCGAATATAATTGGCGCGCCTTGCAAGAATCGAACTCGCAACCTCCAGATTCGTAGTCTGACACTCTATCCAGTTGAGCTAAAGGCGCATAGCTTACTTTTATGCGAATGGAGGTTCCTACCGGACTTGAACCGATGCTCATTGAGTTGCAGTCAATTGCCTTACCAACTTGGCTAAGGAACCATCTCGCATAGCGTTGACTATTATATCACTCAAAGCGCTTATCGTTCAAGCACTAAAATGATTTTATTTCTTTTATTTATAAAAGTCACGCAATATTTGAAAAAAACTAAGATTTTTATTATTTATTTTGTTTTCTTTTCTTTCTTAAAGAAACTTTAATATATTTATTAAAGAAGAAAACGCCTACTAAGCCTAAAATTAAAGCTATTTCACAAATAAATAATATTGTTGCCCAAAGTGGGAGAGGATCGCTTTTGAAATTTTCCCACATTTCAAGGATAAGAGAATTATTTTCTCCAAAATCACGCATAACCGCGCACCTTGTCATTGTTTCTTCATCTGGATATTGGCAGAAGAAAGCTCCTCCAACAGAGATGTTTTTGCTTCCATCTTCATTTTCATAAGGAAGATAATTGTCGCTATAAAAGATTGTATCTCCATCTAAGTGAGAATATTCACTTAAAGTGTCTTTAAAAACATAATCCAAATTAACTTCTTCCCATTCTGGGTCGATAATTAACCTCTCATTATATTTTTCTCCTATTTCAATAGGGTTATCATTTTCATCGTAATAATAAAGTTCTACATCATCATATAATGGGTCATTATCACTTTCAAAATGACAGTCATCATAGAAAACTTCAACTTCTTCATTTGTTAAAGGATCAACGTAATATAAGGAATCGTAGTCTTCTCCATAGTAAATATATTCAGTTCTAATGTCGTACCAATCTCTAGTTTGATCTAACATTTCATCTCCACCGACAAAAGATGTATATCCAATATAGGAAACATTTTGAACTGCATTTTTAGGCATGGAGATAAAATCAATAAACAAATGAGCAAGTTCATATTGAGCTTCGCTTCTAGATTCGTCCTTAGGCATACACCAACCATCAAACCAGATATTTGAGCCTAATTCAGGCACTGCATAAAGTAATTCAATACCCTTTTCAGTATCAGCGAGTTCGATGGAATAGCAGGCGTCTCCGCTCCAAGCAAAGTTAATACCGATTTTACCTTCAACGATATCTTGTTTTCCGCTGTCGACTTCTAAACCAAAAACATTAGTTTTTAAGTTTGAAAGAGTTTCACTAACTTCTTCAATTGTCTTTTTGTCCGCTCTATTAAAAATAGAAGTAACAATTGAATTATATTCGCTAGAAGTAATTTCGTTAGATAAGTATCTATTTCTTTCCCTTTGAAGTTCGTCTTTATATGTTTCGATGACCCCAATCGCATAAGTATCTCTCATAGAGTCTTTAACTGAAATTGTGCCTTTATAATCTTTGTTCCAAAGATTAGACCAACTGGACATATCTTCAATAATTTTATCGCTAGAAATTTCTCTTTTTGCAAATGTTTCATACAAAGGATTAAAAACTAATCCAAGAGTACCCCACATATATCCGCAGGCATAATCTTTTAAAGAGTCTTTTCTAACAATGTTACCTTCTTCGTCTTTAACATCCGCGGTTATATCGTCGAGTTGTTTTTTCATGTAGTCAGATACGTGTTCTGTGTAATTAGGGATTTTGTTTCTATCTAATTTTTCAAGCAAGTCCAAACTCAAAAGTTTTTGAATCATATAATCACTAGGACAAATTAAATCATAGTGAGTTTTTCCTGTTTGAAGTTCGTTAAACATAGTTTCGTTTGTATCAGTCGTGTCATAAACAACTTTAACATTTGAATATTGGGGATATTTTTCTCTAATGTATCGTTCAAATTGAACGACCATATCATCATTTTCATATCCTTCTTCTACATCTTGAAGATAAATATAATCTTCCCAGTTTAATATTCTTAAAACTTGGCTACCTGTTTCACTAGTAGGATTGGAACAAGAAGTTAAGCCAATAGAAAAAGCTGGGATAAGAGAAAGCATTAAATATAAAATTTTATTTTTCATTAAATATCCCTCCCTTTTCTAACTTTTTTCTTATTAGAAGTTTTGTTTTTATAAATAGTCACCAAAATAACAGCGATAACAACAAGAATGAAGATAATTGTTGTAAGAGCACGCATTTCTGGCGGAATTGGTCCTTTTTTAATTTTGGCTTGTACAAGAGTGGAAAGTGTTTCAATTTGAGAATCTCCAGAAAGAAGACCGGTACCTCTTGTAAAAGCGGTGATGATAAAATCATCAAGAGATAAAGTAATCGATAATAGGAAACCGCTTAAAATACCAGGTAAACATTCAGGAATAATTACTTTCCATAATGCTTTTTTTGGAGTTGCGCCTAAATCAATCGCCGCCTCATATAAATACGGATCCATTTGTTGAAGTCTAGGTTTAACATTCGTATATACGAATGGTAAAGCTAAAACGACATGACCAATAAGTAGGGTCCAGAAAGAGAATATGTTCGCGCGGAAAATAATATTACCAACGAAAACAAACATAACAACAAGTGATAAGGCCATAACAATTTCAGCGTTTACAATTGGGATTTGTGTAACAGTGTCCACAACACTTCTAGTTCTTTTCTTAGAATAGAAAGCTCCAATCGCTCCTAATGTTCCTAAAATAGTAGCAACAAAAGCTGAAATAAGAGCAAGTAATAATGTGTTACCAAGCGCGATTAAGATTTCTTTATTTTCAAAAAGTGCGCTATAAAGATTAAAACTAAATCCAGTCCATCCTCCGACGTTAGTCGCTTCAGTAAATGAGAAGGCAATTAAAACTAAGATTGGGAGATACATAATGAGAAGGATAAACCAGATATATGTTTGTCCGAGAATTTTCTTTACCATAATCCGCCTCCTCTTCTTTCTTCTTTCTTATTAGAAAAGCCGCCTGTAACCGCCATTGAAATAAAGATAATAACAAGCATAATCATGGCCATAAAAGAGCCATCATTCCAGGCATTGTTTGTGAAATCTAAATAAATATAGTTTCCAAATAATGTAATCTTTCCTTCGGAAAGAACATCACTAATAACATAGCTTGACATCGTTGGCATAAAAGTCATCAAACATGCGGAAACAATTCCAGGAACAGTTTGAAGCAAAATGTTTTTAAAAAAGACAACAACAGGGCTTGCTCCAAGGTCTTGAGCAGCTTCAATTTGATATCTATCAAGTTTAAGCATTGTAGTGTATAAGGGCAAAATAACAAAAGGTAAATAGTTATAAACCATACCAATAAGAGTGGCTAAATATGGAGATGTTCCTCCATTAATTCCCATCCATGTTAATAGGTCTCTTGTCGCGCCTGTTCTTAGAACAAAGTTTATCCACATAGGCGCGATAAATAAAGTAACTAAAACACCATTTTTGTTAATTTTTTTATTAGCCAAAAAGAAGGCTAATGGGTAACCAATCAATAAGCAAATTATTGTGGTTTGAAGAGCAATAAACACTGAAACAATTAAAGTATTAATCTTGCTCCAATTAGTGAAGAAAGACACTAATGAATCAACGGAAAAATTTCCTTTTGAATCTGTAAAAGCATAGAAAACGATAATTAAAATAGGAACAATTACAAATAAAACCAAAAATAATGCATAAGGAATGCAAAGATATTTTCTTTTAAAAAGCATCAACGATGGTCTTTTATTAGTCTTTGATTTCATATTTAGAAATATCGCCTTTCAAAACTAACTTGATATCTTTTGCTTTGATTGAAACAGAAACCATATCATTTTCGTTCCAAGAATAAAGAGTGTCGACAATAAAATCTTCCTCTTCTTCAGTTCTAACCATTACTTGATAATGGTCGCCTTTATAAATAATAGAGACAATTTCTCCATTAGATTGTCCGTTGTCATATCCATCGATGATTTCAATATCATTTAAACCAACACTTGCGATGACGTCCGCATCATTTAAATCATATTTTTTGCCATCTTTAGAGACCAAATAGCCTTCTTCGTCGATGTGTGAATCTGGTAATAATTGAGTAATATCACAGTCGAATGGATCTTCAGAAATCATAACTTTGTTTTCTTTGTTAATCCAAGCATCTGAATAAGTGTTAACTGTAACATCTTTTTTCATGATGTGAATATTGTCTGGATCAACATCGATTGTGACGATATCTTCGACCTCTCTTTCTTTTGTATCTTGGACAATAATTTCGTTTTTGCCCACCATAACAACATATTCAAAATGAACACCTTTAAAAATTTTGTTAGCAATAACGCCCTGACAAACTTTTTCAGTTTCATCTTTTTTGTGTTTCTTTAAAATGACGTCTTCAGGACGAATAACAACATCGACCTTTTCATTAGTTGGGAAATCGTCAACGCATTCGAAAACATGGTTGAGGAATCTTACTTTATATTTTCCCGCCATTGTCGCGTTATAAATATTGGATTCTCCAATGAAGTTAGCAACATAGGCATTAACAGGTTCATTATAAATTTCTTTAGGTGTGCCAATTTGTTGAATTTCGCCTGATTTCATAACAACTATTGTGTCAGACATAGTAAGAGCTTCTTCTTGGTCGTGAGTAACATAGATAAATGTAATGCCAAGTTTTTTGTGCATCTCTTTAAGTTCAAGTTGCATCTCTTTTCTCATCTTTAAGTCAAGAGCGCCTAAAGGTTCGTCTAATAAAAGAATTTCAGGTTCATTAACAATCGCTCTTGCAATAGCGACTCTTTGTTGTTGACCGCCGGATAAGGTGGAGATATCTCTATTTTCGAGTTCTTCTAAATCAACAATTTTAAGAGCTCTTGCAACTTTTTTATCGATTTCAGATGCGGTTAAATGACGCATCTTAGTAACTTTGTTACCTTTTCTATCAACTTTTTCGTAAGGGATTTTCTTAAGTTTTAATCCAAAAGCAACGTTATCGTAAACATCTAAATATGGAAATAAAGCATATCTTTGGAAAACCGTGTTGATTGGCCTTAAATAAGGTGGAATTTTTGTGATGTCTTGTCCGTTAAGTAAAATTGTGCCTTTATCTGGCATTTCAAAACCACCAAGCATACGTAAAGTTGTAGATTTACCACATCCAGATGGTCCTAAGATTGTTACAAATTCTCCCTTTGTGATATCAAGGCTAATTTCATCGACAACAGTTGTTCCGTCGAATACTTTACTAACCCCTTGAAGTGAAATAATACAGTTTTTTTCGTTCGCCATATTGTCTCCCCCTAATAGAACAGAGTGATTTATTTTTTCAAAAATATTTCGCTAAAATAATAAGGAAAAAATTATCTAAATACAAACAAATTTTTTTATTTATTTTTTTAAATTGAATTTTTAAAAGAAAATCTCAAGTTTGGATTTGACATTTTTTATCGATAAATCCGATATTTTTTCATTTTTTAATCTTGTGTTTTTTCTTTGAAATTTTTTTGAGTTTTTTGCTTATGTTTTTTATCAAAATATATTTTAGTTATATGCTGGAAAGATTAAAGAAAATAATGTAGAATAATGCTATGAAAAAATCACTTTTATTTTTACCAATAGCTTTAATATCATTAGCGTCACTTACAAGTTGCAATCAAGGAGAAGCAAATGAAATAAAACTCACTTTTGGCTCTTATATTGATTCAACTTTTACTGATTTAAAATACGCAGATTTAGAAGCTAAAATCAACGAAGAACAAAGCTTCATTTTAGTTACTTACCCAGGTGCAGATTCTACTTGCTCATGCTGGAGAGTTTTTGAAATGATTATTAATCAATATGTAAATGCGAACGTTGAAATTATTTATGGCGTTGATGTTTATCAAATCATGGGCAAAAATAACGATTTCAATTTGTCTTTATCTACTTCTTCTCCAAGTATTTCTTTCTTCAAAAATGGACAACTTGTTGAACAAATCGCATATTCCACGAAAAATCCTCAAAAATTTTATAAGGACTATGTTGAATTAGGCAAATTGATTTCTAGCAAAACTGAAGAACCTGAAATTATTTATGTAAACGAATCAATTTTAGATAATTCTATTAAAGAAAAAGAAGATTTTGTAATTCTTCACACCTATTCTTCTTGTCCAGATTGTTCATATTGCATTCCAAATGTCGTCACTCCTTTCGCGAGCAATAATGATTTAGATGAAGAAATTTGGATTATTGACTTAAACGAAATTAAGTCCGATGCAACTTTATGGCAAAATTATAAAAACAAATATAATTTGTCAAACGCGAACAACAATCCTTTTGGATATAATAATGGATATGTTCCAACCGCTCAAGCATACGAAAATGGCGAACTAATTGATGCATCTGTCTACTTTAACGACACAATCTCATTAGTGAATAACTCCTATGTAATTACTGATTCATTCTATACAGAAGAAAGATTGTCACACATATCTTACGCTACAGATATAGAAATAAATATCTTGATGGGTTTAGAAATTCCTAGCGATCAAATTATGTCTTATAATAATGGGGAATATATAATTTGGTCCCAAGAATACGCGAACGTCTATCATAAGCCATTGCTCGAAGCATTCTTAACAAAATACACAAAATAAAAAGGGATTTAAATCCCTTTTTTAATTATTAGCTTCAATAATCAAATCTCTAATTTTCTTTCCAGATGCAATTAGGGATTCTTTTTCTTCGAGGCTATAATCTAGCCTTAAGACTCTTTCAATACCTTTAGAATTCACAATGCAAGGGAGAGAGAAATAGAAATCTTTTATTCCAAATTCGCTTTCATCTTCGATCAAAGTTGACACTGTTAAGACCGAATTAGTGTTATTAATAATAGCTTCAACAATTCTTGCAACCGCGAGTGCGACCGCATAATATGTCGCGCCTTTTTTAGCAATAATTTCATAGGCCGCATTTTTGACTTTATTATGAAGCTCATTAAGTCTAGACAAATGTTTTCCTTTACATCTTCCACATCTTTGGCAGAACTTATCTAAAGATAAACCACCAATTGTCGTGACTGAAAAGGCAGGCACTTCACTATCTCCGTGTTCACCTAAAACAAATGTGTGAATATTCCTAGAGTCAACATGAGCATCTTCTGCAATGGCAGCTTTAAGTCTAGCGGTATCCAAAACTGTACCTGAACCAATGACTTGGTTTGATGGTAAATCTAATTTGCTATATGTGTAATAAGTCAAAACGTCTACAGGATTAGTAACCACCATAACTATCAATTCTTTATGAACAAATGGCTTCATAGATTCGATAATTGAATCGAAGACCTTAAGGTTTCGTTTGAGCAAATCGATTCTTGTTTCTCCGTCTTTTTGTCCAACACCCGCGGTGATAATCACAATATGAGCGTCAACGATATCTTTATAATCTCCTGCTTTTACAATTTTTGGAGAAACAAAAGGCATCCCATGAATCATATCAAGGGCATCTCCCTCTGCTTTTGCTTTATTTACATCAATAATTACAATTTCAGAAATATAATTATTTAACATCAAGGTGTAGGCAGTTGTTGAACCCACCATACCATCCCCGATGATTACAACTTTTCTATTAAGCATAATTGCTGCCTCCTTACAATAATATTGTATCGTAAAAGCCATCAATTTTAGTTAATAACGCTTTTCTTTTTATTTCTTTTTCGCTCTCGCGCATAAAGGAACCATTGATAGAATTAGATAATAGTTTAAAAACTTCTTCTTTTGATAATTTGAAAGCGCGATATAAATGTTTAAATTCTTTGATGACATTTGTGTCGCTTACTGTCATATTGTCACTATTAACAGTAACGAATATCTCATTTTCTAAAAATTGTCTAATTGGAACAAATTCATAATCTTTTAAAGACTTTGTTTGCAAATTACTAGTCGGACAGAATTCAAAGTAAATCTTGTTTTTAACCTTCTTCAAACTCTCACTGTCAAAAGATAGGTGTACCCCATGACCAATTCTAGAAGCGCCAATGTCAATAGCTTCCATAATCGATTCATTTCCGCAAGCCTCTCCAGCGTGAATAATTACATTCAAATTACTCTTAATAGCCACATCGAATAAATCTTTATATTCGCGGGTAGGAAGAAATGCTTCAGGTCCCGCTAAATCAATTGCCGCAATCTTTTCATCATTTAGATAAATAGCCGCATCGATGGTCTTTTTGTTGAGCTCACTACTACTTTGCCTCATGCAACATAAAATTATTTTAGCGTCAAATCCTGGTGTAGATTCTAACCCTTCTTTCAAACCATCCAAAACAGCTTTTGTTACCTCTATTTCATTCATTCCTTTTAGTGTGTGCAGTTGAGGTGCAAATCTAATTTCAGCGTAAATGTAGTTTAAGTTAAATAAACGCAAAACCAATGACTTTGTCGCATATTTTAATGATTCATAATCTTGAAGCAAAGAACATGGAAGATCAAATCTTTTTAGATACTCTTCTAAACTTTTACAATCTTTATTTACAACTATATTGTTAGGAAATTCATTCCCCAAAGATACATTGTTTTTCTTTGCTAAATATATAAAATCTTCTTTTGATAAAGAACCATCTAAATGTAAATGCAGATCAATCATTTTATTGTCTCACTTTCTTAAAAACAAAATATCCAGAATCACCTTTTCTAAATTCAAATTCATCACTATCGATAAATTTTACATCGTCAATGTTTGACAATAAGACATCAATTTGATTTCCGTCTTCATATCCTGTTTTAAATTTTTTATCGAAGAAATGCATAGGAATTACAATTTTTGCATTAATTTTTTTACATAAATCAATTGCTTCAATGGCACCGATTGTGTAAAAGCCATTAATAGGAACTAAGGCTATATCTATATTTGTTAATTTGGTTAAATCAACGTTAATTGTTCCTATATCGCCGAAATGAGCAATTTTAAATCCATCCACGTTTACAATATGAATTTTATTGTTTCCTCTTAATTGACCGCCTTCTTTATCATGAGGGACACGAACTACATCATAAGAGACATCAACATGATTAACTATATCAACGTTTTTTCTTGCGTTATGATCGTGATGTTCATGTGATATAAATAAAGCGTTTGTTTGAATTTTATTTAGTTTTAGATTAGGAACACTTTCATCCTTATAGGGGTCAAAAAGTAAGTTAAAATCCTTTCCAACAATTTTAAAACATGAATGTCCGTAATTTATAATTTTCATATCTATATTTTAATTCTCTTTTTCTTAAAAGAAAAGTCACATGTTTTACCATGTGACATAATCTTAATTACTTTTTAGTTTTAAGAAGATCTCTAATTTCAGTTAGGAGTTCAACAGTTGGATCAACTGGTTCTGGTTCTGGTTCTGGTTCTTCTTCAGGAACTGGTGGTAATAATTCTGCTGGGATTGCGATTTCTGGTTTGCCTTTTTTCTTTAATTTTTCATTTTTCTTAATTAATTTTGCTAATTTGCGTTCACGTGTTCTTTCTTGAGCAGTTAAAGTTGCTTTTTCGGAAGTTTCTTTAACTGTATTTAATGTTTTAACAATCGCAAATAAAACAACAGCAATAATGAAGAAATTGATAATAGCACTGATGAATGAGCCCCAGTCAATGTAGATGGAATTAGCTAAATCATATTCTGTTGTTAAATTTCCACTTCCATCTGTTAAATAGGCTGGAGATAACATTGTAATCGCACCACTTAATCCGTCTTTACCAATGCAAAGAGCAAGAACCCAGTTAATTAATGGTTTAAGAATGTAGTTACTTAAGCCGTTAACGATACCGGTAAAAGCTCCACCGATAATAACACCAACAGCAAGATCTACAACATTACCACGAGTGATGAACTTTTTAAATTCTGCAAATATTTTTTTCATATTTTCAAATCACCTCTGTTTAAAATTATACTACTCTATTTTATATAATAATAAAAGATTTTATACCACATTTTTTTACATAAAATTTTATGAGCAAATTGCTTGCAAAATAAAATACTAGACAGTGTATAAATATTATTTATTTTTCCTTTATTTTATTAACGCGTATATATTATGATTATTGCACAACGCGTTCCATAGGCACTGATACTTTGTCTAAAGCGAATAAGCAGTTGTTTTAATATCCTTTGTTAACATATAGGAGGGAGACTTATGTTACAAGTAAAGAAAAGAGATGGAAGTGTAGTTCCATTTGATTTAAGCAAAATCACTAACGCGATTACTCGCGCATTCATCGCAGAACACAAACCTTATACTGCTGAAATGATCGAAACATTAGCATTAAAGGTTACTGCAGATTTCAATAACAAAGTCACTGATGAAGTTGTTTCAGTTGAATCCATCCAAGATTCAGTTGAAAACGTTTTACTCATGACTGGTTATACCGATGTGGCCAAATCTTATATGGTTTATCGTAAACAACACGAAAACCTCAGAGATATGAAAAACACAGAATTAGACTATAAAAAGACAGTCGATAGTTATTTAAAAATTAGCGACTGGAGAGTTAAAGAAAATTCCACTGTTACATATTCAGTTGGTGGACTTATCTTATCTAACTCTGGCGCTGTTACAGCAAACTATTGGCTGAGCGAAGTCTACGATCCAGAAATTGCCAACGCACACAGAAACGCCGATATTCATATTCACGATTTAAGTATGCTTACAGGTTACTGCGCTGGTTGGTCACTTAAACAATTAATTAAAGAAGGTTTAGGTGGCGTTAGAGGAAAAATCACTTCTTCTCCAGCTAGCCACTTATCAACCTTATGTAACCAAATGGTTAACTTCTTAGGTATTATGCAAAACGAATGGGCTGGTGCTCAAGCATTCTCTTCATTCGATACATATTTAGCACCTTTTGTTAAAAAAGATAAATTAACATATAAAGAAGTTAAACAATGTATCCAATCCTTTATTTATGGTGTAAATACACCATCAAGATGGGGTACTCAAGCACCATTCACAAACATCACACTCGACTGGACAGTTCCAAATGATATGGCTGAATTAAACGCTATTGTCGGTGGTGTAGAACAAGATTTCAAATACAAAGACTGTGTAGAAGAGATGAGAATGGTTAACAAAGCTTTCATCGAAATTATGATTGAAGGTGACGCAAATGGTAGAGGATTCCAATATCCAATTCCAACATACTCAATCACAAGAGATTTCGACTGGTCAGAAACAGAAAATAACCGTTTATTATTTGAAATGACCGCTAAATATGGAACACCTTACTTCTCCAACTATATCAATTCCGATATGGAGCCAAGTGATGTTAGAAGTATGTGTTGCCGTTTACGCTTAGACTTACGTGAATTAAGAAAGAAATCAGGCGGCTACTTCGGTAGCGGTGAATCAACAGGTTCTGTTGGTGTTGTTACTATCAATATGCCAAGAATTGCTTATTTATCAGTTGATGAAAAAGATTTCTATTCAAGGCTTACAAAATTGTTAGATATTTCTGCAAGATCCTTAAAAATTAAAAGAAATGTCGTTTCCACATTATTAGAAAATGGTTTATATCCATATACAAAACGTTATTTAGGAACATTCTCAAACCACTTCTCTACAATTGGTTTAGTTGGTATGAATGAAGCCTGCTTAAACGCTAGATGGTTAAAGAAAGATTTAACAAACGCAGAAGCTCAAAAATTTACTCAAGATGTTCTTAATTTCATGAGAAACAAACTCTCAGATTATCAAGAATTATATGGCGATTTATATAACCTTGAGGCTACACCTGCAGAATCAACATCTTATCGTTTAGCAAAACACGACAAAGAAAGATATCCAGATATCATTACTGCAAGTAACGATGATAGCACACCATATTACACCAACTCTTCACACTTACCAGTTGGTTACACATCTGATATCTTCCAAGCCCTTGAAATTCAAGACGACTTACAAACACTTTATACATCTGGCACAGTTTTCCATGCATTCTTAGGACAAAAAATGCCAAACTGGCAATCATGTATGAATTTGGTTAGAAAAATTGCTGAAAATTATCGTTTACCATATTACACAATTTCACCAACATATAGTGTTTGCCCACATCACGGATACATCACTGGCGAAGTCTATAAATGCCCAGAATGTGGTGAAGTCACAGAAGTTTATTCAAGAATTACTGGCTACTACCGTCCAGTCCAAAACTGGAATACAGGCAAAACTGCTGAATTTAAAGACAGAAAAACATATGATGTTTCTTCTTCCACAGTTGTTGTTAACGAGGTTCGCGAAGAACCTGAAACAGAAGTTTGTGAAGAAAATTGCGCTCCTGCAACACCAACAGTTGATCATTTAATGCTCTTCACAACATCAACATGTCCAAACTGTAAGATGGCAAAAATGCTCTTAGATAAAGCTGGTATTATCTATGAAAATATCAACGCAGAAGAAAACGTTGAATTAACAATTGCTTTTGGAATTACTAAAGCACCAACATTATTAGTTCCAACAAGTGAAGGTTATAACGTATACTCTAATGCATCTGAAATCAAAGGATACATTGAAGGAATAAAATAATGAAATCTTACGATATTATTATTATCGGAGGTGGGCCTAGTGGAATGACTAGTGCCCTTTATTCTCTTCGCGCAGGAAAAAGTGTTCTTATATTAGAAAAAGAAAACTTTGGAGGACAAATTGCTAATTCTCCAAGGGTGGAAAATATTCCATCCATCAAAGAAATTTCTGGCTTAGACTTTTCTAATAATTTATTTGAACAAATTTTAGATTTAGGCGCAGAATTCGAACTTGAAGAAGTTAGTGAAATCTCAAAAGAAAACGACTTATTTCTAGTTACTACAAATTATAATTCTTATCAATCCAAAGTTGTTATTATTGCAACAGGCGTATCCCATAGAAATATCGGGATTGCACGCGAAGAAGAATTAGCGGGCAAAGGAATTTCTTACTGTGCTGTTTGTGATGGAGCCTTCTATAAAGATAGAACTGTTGCAGTTATTGGAGATGGTAATACAGCTCTTCAATATTCAATTTTACTCACAAATTACTGCAAAAAAGTCTATATTTGCACAAGATTTGATAAATTCTTCGGTGATAAAGTTTTAGCAGATACACTTAAAAAGAAAGAAAACGCTGAAATTATTCACAATGTAGACTTAATCGAATTTAAGGGCGAAAAGGAATTAAGCGGACTTGTCTTCGATAATAAAAAGACTAATGATAAATTAGAACTTGATGTCGATGGACTATTTATCGCAGTTGGGCAAATCCCTCACAATGATATATTCTCATCACTCGTTGATTTAGATAAAGGATATATCGTCACCAACGAAAGAAAAGAAACAAAAACTATTGGCTTATACGCAGTTGGCGATTGCACAAAAAAAGAAATCCGCCAATTAACAACAGCTACTAGTGACGGATCGATCGCAGCGATTAACGCTTGCAGATATTTAGATACACTTTAAAAGAATATTAACCATCAGTAACCTCTTAAGGAAACATCGCTGATGGTTTTTTTTAAGATTGAAACATATTTTGATGCATCTTCTTTGCTAACTTCATTCAAAGAAGCATCTATGCAATTTTCGCTTGGAATATATTTTTGCAATGTCATCTTTTTTGCACCTTTCAGTAGGTTAGAGATATCATATATATCTTCCTCTAAATGATGTTCTTTAATTAAGGTTGTTCTAAACTCATAATCAATATTGGAATCCATAATTATCTCAATAGATTTAATTATGTTTTCTATATTAATTTGAACGCCACAAGTAAAAGGATATTTAGTTAGACTATTTTTAATGTCCATCGCAATATAATCCAAAAGATTTTCATCCAATAAGTTTTTAATAACAGAAGGATTGGAGCCATTTGTATCTAATTTAATTAAAAAACCTAATTCTTTGACTTGCTTAACATAGGTCTTTAATTCTTTGAATAGTGTTGGCTCTCCTCCGGTAAATGTAACCGCGTCAATAATTCCTCTTCTTTTTTTGAGATGCTCTACTATCTCGCAAAAAGGAATGTCCTGAACAGAGTTAGGGTTAAGAACCAAAGATGAATTGTGACAGAAAGGACATCTAAAGTTACAACCGCCAAAGAAGATGGTTGCAGATAGTTTTAAATCATAATCCACTAACGAAAGTTTTTCGTAACCTTTTATTCCCATATTTATATAATAGAGCATAGAATAAAAAAATCCCACCTTTTTAAAAGGTGAGATTAATTTATTTAGTGTTTATACTAGATTTTATCGTTTGAACCAAGAACGTTCATGATTTTGTGTTTAACTAAGGAACGAACATTATCTCTTGCTGGTCCGAGGTATTGACGTGGGTCGAAATAATCTGGGTGTTCATTGAAGACTTTTCTAATACCTGCTGTCATGGCTAAGCGGAGATCAGAGTCGATGTTAATTTTGCAAACTGCCATTTTAGCTGCTTGACGTAACATATCTTCTGGGATACCGATAGCATCTGGCATATGTCCGCCGTTAGCGTTGATGATTTCAACATATTCTTGTGTAACGGAGGATGCACCGTGAAGAACGATTGGGAAGTTTGGTAATCTTCTTGAAATTTCTTCTAAGATATCAAATCTTAATTTTGGTTTTTGTCCTGGTTTAAATTTGTAAGCGCCATGGCTTGTACCGATGGCGATAGCTAAGCTATCAACGCCTGTTCTTCTGACGAATTCTTCAACTTCGTTTGGATTTGTGAATTGAGCATCTTCATCAGCAACGTTGACATCATCTTCAACACCAGCTAATTTACCAAGTTCAGCTTCAACTGTGACGTATGGAACGTGAGCGTGAGCGTATTCAACAACTTTTCTTGTTAATTCGATATTTTCTTCGAAAGAATATTTAGAACCATCGATCATAACAGATGTGAAACCGTTATCGATGCAGTCTTTGCATAATTCGAAGGAATCACCATGGTCAAGGTGTAAAACGATTGGTAAGTCTGTATCTTTGATTGCAGCTTCAACGAGTTTAACTAAATAAACTGGTTTTGCATATTTTCTTGCACCTGCAGAGACTTGGAGAATTAATGGGGAATTACATTCTTTTGCTGCTTCTGTAATACCTTGGATAACTTCCATGTTATTGACATTAAACGCGCCAATTGCGTATCCGCCTTTATAGGCTTTTTCAAACATTTCTTTTGAATTTACTAATGGCATTTTAATTACCTCTTTCTTTTTAAGCCTTTAATATTATACATCACTTTTTAAAAAAGTGAGAAAAAACATTACTTAGAAACGATATCTAAACTAATTTCCCCGACATCACTTAGGTCATTTCCTTTTAAAGAAATAACTGGGTCACCATAGCCTTTAATAACGTCGAAGTTACCAGCTTCATCAAATGCGTCTTCAAATGCAATTGTGATATCGCCTGTATCTTTATCAAAAGATGCGCCTTCAATTTCATTAAATGCGTTATGTAAAATTTCGAAGAATACAGTATATAGTTCTTTAGGGGCGTTAATTTCGCCTAAATAAATATGTGCAGGTTTTAAAACGATTTGTCTATTGTCATTGTTTGATAAATCAACAACGTAATCAAAAATCAAATATGTATGGAAACCATTCATATTCATTCTACAAACTGCAGACAATTTATCTTCTTGTAAATTGATATAGAATTTATCAATTGTGACATAACTTAATTTTGGATTGCCTCCTTTATCTTTTCCTTGTAAAAGGAGGGAATAACCCATAACCGGACTTGATCCGACCATATCATTAATGAATTCTTCTGAGATAGAAGCCAAATGACCAGTTACTAAGTTAGCGGTTTTAATTTGATTGGTCGCTTCATCAGTTAAAGAAACTGTTTCAGGGAATTTATCACCGGTGTAAGCTTCGTTATCGGTAATACCGATAGAAGTTAAATCAAGAGTATCCACTAATTCTTTGTTAGAAGAGTCTGTATGTTCATATCCGTGAATAAGATAGTGAAGGAGTTTGCCTGCATCTTCACTAGATACGATTTCATTTTGAATAAGAGTCAACAAATCATCCATATGTTTTTGCAAATCCAATTCAACAGGTGAAGTTTCGTCTAAACAGAAATTTTCATTAAAATCAAAACGCTCCAAATTCAAATATAATTCGAGTGTTTCGTTTTGATAAAAATCAAAGCCAAATAATCCAGTTTCAAGACTAAGGTCAACAACCGGAATGAAAATATCCAAAAATTCATTGTCTGATTCGATCATAGAAACAACGTCGTGAACTAAATCTGTGGTGTTATACACCATTTGATTTTTGCCTAAATCTAATTGAATATTTAATCCAGATTGAACAAAGAAATCTTCAATATATAAATCCAAACCAAACATGGAAATTAATGATTTACCTAAATCAAACATTTTGCTTAAATTACCAATTTTTAAATCAATTATTCTAAAAATAAAATAATCTTCGCTAGGATTAGTGCTCTTTTTGTGTTCTAATTCAGTAACAATAGTGACTTTGGTTTTAAAAACATCGAGGTAGTTTTCAACCAATTCAATAACAAAGTTATATGTGGTATCAGTAATATCAATATAAAATCCGTTTAAAAATTCACCAACTTGATCATCTAAATGTTCGTTGATTGTAGGAATTAATATTTGATTGAAATCTTCCTCAGTAATTTTAAAACTAATTTTGCCATCTGTTCTAGTATCATCTAAACAAGAAGCCATAACCCTTTTTAAAACGTCTTCGCTTTTCTCTCCTGAATCAACAAAGGTATTACTAAAGTTTCCATTGTAAAAACATGCAAAAATAGCACCGACAGGAAGAGCAATTATTAATACAATAACGGTTAAGGCGATTAACAAACCTTTCCACCATCTAGTTTTTTTCTTTTTGCGTAATGGTTCGCTCATAAGCTACCCCCTAAAGAGTTTTCTCTTTGTTAATAATATATTAAACAATAAAGTTCAAAATAAAAAGAGAATAAATTCTCCTTTTATATTTCCTTTCGTCCAAGTTCGTTACATCTAAGTAAGAAATACTTTGCTATTTCTTCTCTTGTTTTATACTTTTCTTTGACTTCCGAATATAGAATCGGTTGATCAAAAATATACGCATTTTCTTTAATTTTAAAGAAAGAAACAACGATTGGAACATCAACCCCTTCTCTTTCACAAGATTCCGCTAAAAAGATAAAACCTTTAAATAAATTTTCTAATTGAGGAAGATATCCATTCGTGGAATCTTCTGGGAAAATTACGACATTTTCTCCGTTTTTAATCGTTGAAATGCTTTCATCTATAGTCTTTTTGAATCTTAAATCTTTATATGTGGAAATCAAATTTAACCCGCGATAAAAAAGATAAGTTAATGGAGAAGCTATTAAACAAAACAATCTTGCTAAATGAAGATTCCACTTCTTCTTTTCGTGATAATAGACTCTGGTTTGATATTTATATAGAGTTGCTAAACCAGAGTTCATCTCATATGCTCCCCACATTCTCATTTTTCTATTCACATAAATTTCAAGCGCCATTGGAGCGTCAGTTCCTTCGTGGTTAGAAATGATAATTGAGCCATCCTTAAAATCATCCCCAAGATAAATTAATCTTGGTTTTTTATATCTACATTTCATCAACTTTTTAAGAAGACGAAACCACCATTTTCTTTTTTTGACATCTTTTACTTTTTTAGACATAATTAAGACCTACTTTTTATTTAATGTGTCTAAATAATTAGACACTTTATCAAAAATTGGATATTTAAAATAATTATTAATTTCGTTGATTTTAACCCATTTCACATCATCTAAATCAGGGTCGGAAATTTTTAATTCATCATCACTTAAATCTGTTAGATGAATATAGGCCATAAACTTATTTGTTTTAGGGTGAACTCTCGCACTTATTACAGTTGCTTTAGAGGCATCAATATTTGTTTCTTCTTTTAATTCTCTTATTGCGGCTTGAAGAACGTTTTCTCCTTCTTCAATAGTGCCTCCAGGGAAAACCCAACCTAAATCATCTTTTCTATGAGTTAATAAAATTTCATCGCCTTTAGTGGCAATACACATACTTACTTCGCATCCGCTATAAACATACATACTAACGGGTTCAAATAAATTGCTTGGGATATAATCTTTTAAATTTTCTATAGAAACCCAAATGGCTTCTTCGTTTTCATCATCATCTATATTAATTAGTTCTCCGGAGACATAATCAAGAGCGTAATAAAAAGTTATCGTATGAGTTTGAGGATGAACTCTGCTTCCTAAACTTTTTACAAGTTTTGTTGTTAAAGATGTTTCGGCTTTTACTTCTTTTACAATTCTTCTTTCAGGATCATCTGTAGGTTTAACTATGGTAGCAGGAAAACCCCACACCAAACCTTTTTCTGGTTTGCTTCTTTTTAAAATCAGAATGTCATTTCCTTTTTTAACAATCCCAATAGCGATTGTCATATTTGGGATAAAGGTGTCCTTGACAACTTCTAAATTAGAAGTTTCTTTTGCTTCCTCGTCATTCATTTTTAAATCTAAACTCGCCAAGAATGGATCTTGAAACAATTTTTGAGCAAATTTATCTAATTCGTTTTTATCAAAAAATATAGAATTAATCCCAGCGGTTTGAAGTTTTATTCCAAAAGGCAATTCTAGTTTTTCTAAAGTCACCAAAAACATATTTTTATTTTCATCCGCAGATAAATATAATTCTCTTTTGCAGTTTTGACTCTTAATGAAATTTTCACTCATCATAAAAATAACTAAAGAAGAGTTCATTAAATTTTCCGCGACTACATCTGGCCAATCTTCAGATAAATGAATGCCATCATCATACCAAACTCGATATTTGTTTTTAATTAATTCATTAATTATAGGTAAAACAACATCCTTGTCAGCATGAGCGTATGAAATAAATATATAAGGATTATCCCATTTCTTAATCATACTTTTATTCTAAAACAATATTTATAAATAACAAGACCTTGACAAAATAAAAACTTCCTTCAAGGAAGTTTTAGATGGTGGCCCAGGCCGGAATCGGACCGGCGACACATGGATTTTCAGTCCATTGCTCTACCAACTGAGCTACCGGGCCACTATTTAATAAAAAAATGGCGGACCAGACGGGAATCGAACCCGCGATCTTCTCCGTGACAGGGAGACATGTTAACCGCTACACCACTGGTCCATCGCACTTGTCGTGCTTTTATATTATTATAGAAGGAAAGAAAAAATGCAAGAAATTATTTCTAATTATTTAAAAAATATTTATCTGATGGTTTATTATATAAATAATTAATCAGGAGAAAGGGTTTATGTTGAACAAAAAATATTACATTAATTCAAACAGCGTTGACCAATTTTATGATTTAAAAATTTCATCTTTTTTCAAAATGATGCAAGAGGTCGCTAGTCAAAACGCTGAAGAATTAGGGATAGGCCACATTGAAACAAATTCTAAAAATCTAATATGGGTTATCACTAGATTCTTAGTCAAAATTCATAAACTTCCTAAATATCAAGAAACAGTTACTTTAAAAACATATCCTGGCAAGACAATCAAATTTATTTTCCCTCGTTATTTCGTCTTAGAAGATGAAAACGGAAATAAATTAATTGAGGCTTCTTCTACTTGGTTAGTGCTATATAACGAAACAAGAAAAGTTTGTATGTCTCCATTTGATAAAGACATTGAAGGTGAAGATCAAGTCGATCAACTTCCATTAGCGGACAAAGTTGAATATGTTGAGGACTTATCATTTGTCGAAGAGAGAAAGGTTAGATATAACGATATAGATTTAAACGGTCATTTAAATAACACAAAATACATCGAATATATTTTGGACATTCACGATTCTAACTTTTATAAAGAACACGCAATTAAGGAAATATTGATAAATTATAATCACGAATTAAAAGATAATGATCTCGTCTCAATTTATTCAAACAAACAAAATCCTGAAATTATTAAAGGTAATATCGGGGAGACAAATTCCTTTGATGTAAAAGTGACCTATATAAAAAAATAAAGCAAATATTGACCATTTGTTATAAAATATAGATACATTAAAGTTGGAGGATATACTCATGACACTTAAAAACAAACTTTTAGTGGTTTTTGCTAATTTAGTTGTTATTGGGATCGTTCTTGGTTTAAATCTTGCTTTTACTGATTTATCTAACTCTGTTAGAGTTGCAACATTGATTTGCATGATTGTTACACTTCTTATGCCAAGCGCTGCTATCTTATTAATCAAGAAATTCGATAGCCCAGAAACAATAGTTACCATTATAGCGATGGTTGCAAACTTGATTGCAACAGTCATCATGTTTGCCACTAACCTAACCGATTCAAAACCATTAATCATTACCGAATCAATTATCGGTGGTGTATATGTTGTTTTATTAGCCTTAACAATTGGATTAAAAGGCACAGCAAAACAAGAATAAATTTAATCCAAAGTATAAAAAAACGCTTAGCTCGGTGCTAAGCGTTTTATCTTGCTTTAATTATTAATAATTAACTGCGCGTAATTCGAAATAGGATTTTTCGTGATCGCAGGTTGGGCAAACTTCTGGAGCCGCTTTACCAACATGGATGTGACCACAGTTACGGCATTTCCAAACAACGACATCTTCAGCGATGAAGACTTTGCCTTCTTTAACGTTTTCTAAGAGTTTGAGATATCTTTGTTCGTGTTCTTTTTCGATTTTGCCAACTAATTCAAATTTTGCAGCGATTTCAACGAAGCCTTCTTCGATAGCTTCTTTTGCCATTCTGGCATACATATCTGTCCATTCATAGTTTTCACCAGCGGCAGCGTCTTGTAAGTTTTCGATTGTTGAAGGGACTTTGCCACCATGAAGATATTTGAACCATAATTCAGCATGTTCTTTTTCGTTAGCGGCTGTTTCTTCAAAGATAGCAGCAATTTGTTGATATCCTTCTTTTTTTGCTTTTGAAGCATAATATGTGTATTTGTTTCTTGCTTGAGATTCACCAGCAAATGCAATCTCTAAGTTTTTTTCTGTTTTTGAACCTTTTAAATCCATTGTTTTTTCCTCCGATAATTCGATTTTAGCAAAAAATAATAATAGTTTTCAACTATGATGCTTTATCTTTTTTAATATATTTTATGTAAGAGTAATTACCAATTGTTTTTGAGCGAGCAACCATCGCCTCATAAATGGCATCTCTGAGTTTATTAACCCCTTCCACTCTTTCTAATTCTTTATTTGGGTAGAATGGTCCATCTATATATACAACTTTAGATGGCTTTTTAAAAAACTTGCTCTTTTTAAAGGTGGTGGTGAACGCAAAACAAGGGGCATTATCGTCAAAAGGATATCTAAACGAGCTACTTTTGAAATTTCTTATGCCGGTGTAATAAGGCCATATGTGAGCTTCTGGATAAATTAAAATCCTATGTTTTTTCTTTATATGATAAGACATACAAGTAGTGTAATTTTTGTACATCTTCGTATTGCTTGGAACAGGTATTGCTCCTAAACATTTAAC
The DNA here is from genome assembly GCA_017502465.1 of Bacilli bacterium. GTDB lineage: Bacteria > Bacillota_I > Bacilli_A > RFN20 > CAG-826 > RGIG5418. Next base: position 21,566 of record JAFVUY010000025.1, read on the forward strand.
CAAAAAACTTACAATTGGGTTTATTGAAAAAGTATCATGGCTTGCCACAATGACCATAAACTTTGTGGGATTAGTCATAACAGGAGGGATAACAGGATCTAAAGGAAGAACGTGATTAGAATATACATAATATCCTTTTTTCTTTGCCTTTTTTAAAACTTTTTTGTTCTTAAATCTGACTCTAAAAATAAAGACATCCATGAACCATAAAACAGGTATTGCAATTAGATATCTAAAAAGAAAAGACGCTAAATGGAAGAAGGGATTTTTTGAAAAATAATTATAATTGTCGTTTAAGGATTTCTTATTAATTTTGTTATTCGCGAAGTCGTCGTTTAGTTCATCGCTATACTCATATATTAATTCGTTATCCATTTACTTTTTCCTTGTGAAATTTAGATATATCTAACAACATTTTCTCCATTTTTTCCATACATTTAGCGAAATCGAATTGCTTAGCAAATTCTGAATACATTTTGCTAGCGTCAGATCTCTCTTTAGGATGTTCGTACCAATATTCAATTTTCCTAGTCAAATCCTTAATATTTTTGTAATTATAGGATGAATTTTTATCTAAGGAAAATTTAGAAGTCGCGCTTCTTGGAGAATTAGAAATAACTGGAACCAAACCACAAGCAAGCGCTTCTAAACAGGATATAGCTTCTATTTCAATAATTGAGGTATGAACATATAAATCCGCCATTCTTAAAACATCAGCAAGTTCTTCGTGTTTAAATCTTCTTACAATAGGAGGATTGCTTAAATTTTTTGCTCCCCATTTAACTAATTTAGATTTTCTAGGTCCGTCTCCTGCAAGAATAATTTGAATCTTATTTTCATATTTAGATTTTTTAACAGCTTTTAATAACGCCATTTGGTTTTTTTCTTTAGAAAGTCTACCAGACATAATGATGACAAATTTGTCACTTAATAAAAATGGTTTTTTATTTCTTTTAGGGTAGAAAAGATTAGTTTGAACACCATTAGAAATTACATAAGGATGTTTAGACTTAATTCCATATTTTTGAACCAAATCGCAAATAAACTGGGTTGGAAAATGAATCGCATCCACGTATTTATAATAATGCTTCCATAAATTGTTATAGGTTAATCTATTAGCAAGTTTTACATTCATCATAAAAACGTGCGCAGTAGCGTTCTCTGCCTGAGCGTGAAAGCCTGAAGTAATTGGAATGTTATGCTCTTTTGCGTATTTAACAGCCGCTCTTCCAACTGAAAAAGGTAAAATCGAGTGAATAACATCTACTCCTTCACATGCTTTAGAAATTACATCCATATCTCTTTTTGCTATTACAACTCCGTTTTTCTTAACGTACCTATTTAAGATTCCTAAATTGTATTGAGGAAGAATGTAATAACCATCCATACCTGATTTAAGCTTATCGGGACAAACGACCTTGACGTCGTGTCCCTTTTCTTTTAAATAATTTATTAAGTTATATGCCGCTAAACTAGTGCCATTATTAGCTTCGCCTAGAACATCAGTAACAATTGCGATTTTCATTTTTTTCTCCTTAACGCACAAAAAGCGTAGACCTATCCCATAGATCTACGCCCAACGATCACTTATTTATACAAGATATCTGATATCGAGTTCGCCCTTGATAGAATAAGGTAATAGTTTGCTTCCTTTAAAATCAACCTTTTTCATATCAACTGCAATGACGCGGCTATTTTCATAGGTCTTACAATAGTAAACACCTTTATCGACGTTCGTGCAAGATGAATAAATTGTGGTTCGATATTTTCCATTAAACGATCTAACCGCTCCACGTGTGACTGCTACGGAGTCAAGGATATGGAAGAATTGAGCAACGTTAGATAATTCATCTTTTTCAGACTTCGAATTGTTAAGCAAATAACTAGCCTTTACAAATCTAGATGGAGATGTGTAATCTCCTGGTAGGCCATAGGTGCCATTACCAGATGTGAACGATGTTAGCATTAAGGAATTTGAGAAACGAGATTCCACTTCTTCATTTGTAATGTTTAAATATAATTTTAAGTTTTCCAAATGAAATGGGAAAGGAGGATTATTGGTAAGGACACCATATGGGTTCTTATAAACCTTAAGCCCTTCTTCTACTGACTCGATAACATAGCTTTCTCTTTTATCTGCTATCATCCAGTGAAGATTAGAATTGCTTACTTTACTATTAAAATCTACATTAATGATTACGCTGTTTTTCAGGATTTGAAGAGCATCTTTAACAGTTTTGCAAGTACCTAATAGATATGGAATTAATTCAAACGGGGCAATGTTTGTTTTTTTAGGGTCGTGTTTATGATACTTCGCATATCCTTCAAACTGTAATCCTGCAATTGAAAGACCATATTCATTTGTCGCATCCGCGTACATTGGATATCCATCTATAATTGCAGCCATGCCGATCATCGCATAATGGCTTTTGAGTGTTTTCATCTTTTTGAAACCGAGGGGAAAATTTCTTGGGGTGACAACAATCATTTGACCAAAATTTGAATCAAGATCTAGATTTCTTCCAAAATAAGTGTCGTTGTTTTTAAGAGCTAAGCATGTACACATTTTTTGTACCTCCTACACTTGCATTTTAAATCTATGAAAACAAAGTGGCGAAATAACGCTCAAAAAAATTAATTCGTAAAAAGTAAACTAGAATAGTTTTATTTGCTTGACTTTGGAAGTCTAAAAAGTATATAGTAATGGAGATATCGCGGGATAGAGCAGTTTGGTAGCTCGTCAGGCTCATAACCTGGAGGTCGTGAGGTTCAAATCCCACTCCCGCAACCAAATGTCAATAATGCACGTTTTGTATCCATTACGTGCTTTTTTCTTTGTGATTTTTGATTGCTCAAAAAGGGGTCTGTGCACGATTGAAGGTTCGCTATACGAAAGGTGGGGTTCGCTTGAACAAGTCAATGCTGTACAGTAAATAAAAATAAGGATTACGCTTGAGCAGGCACAAGCAAGCAGAGGTACGCCAATCTTCATAATGCATAATACATAGGCCAGATTACTCTTTTCTTTTCAAAAAAATTCAAATACAATATAGACAACCATAAAGAGAACAGCGAGGGACAAGCCCGATGAACTGTCAGCAACTTACTCAGTATTGAGCAAAGTGCTAAAGCTTGGATGATGGGAACAAACGGTATTGATTTATTTGCTCTCATCAGTCGATGGGAGCTTTTTCTTCTTTATGGATGATTGACATAAGGAGGAAAAGAAAGATGTCAGAAAAAACATTTGATTGTGTCATTGACACACATTCTAAAGAAGAGAGAAAGAATCTCATTGATTACATCACAAACAAGGATGGTTTCATTATCTCAAACATTAATGATTTTGAAGGGTTTCAATTAGTGGGTGTTGCTAGAGGAAGAATTGGCTTCCTGGGCGTGATTGTTTCTCATGATTTAGTGAAGAATCATGGCTATAAACATTTTGCTTCAGTCGATGAATACATCTCATATTCTGAGGGCAAATAATGGAAAAGAAGAATTGGAGAGAGGATATGCAATGTCATGTTCTTCTTTGCATGCCTGATGGAAGCAGCTTAGGACTATGGGTTCCTAAAAACGAGAAGTTTGAAGATTTTATAAATAGATTCATTGAACATTGGTATAAGGTTACAAGCGAGAATCCTAAACTTCATGGTCATATTGTTTTAGAAGAAAAATGCCCTAAATGTGGTGAGGTTTTGCATGCTAAAGAATACGATGATGAAACCAGATGTTGGTGTCCATCTTGTCACTACAAGGAAGTGAGAAAAAAGATGGAAAATGAAATACTAATAACTGGTTTTCAGTCATATCGTCTAGTTAACACAATTGCCCAACTTCTTAAAAAGAATGGCTATGTTATTGAATCTACTTTCCGTAATATTGCAGCTGGTCCACCCACCGGTTTCTTGATGAAAAAAGAAGGCCAAGTTTTATGGTTAAGGAGCAGATGATATGTACGAAAACGTTAGCAGGGCTTTATTTGGGTTCAAAGATAGAAAAACTGGTGATAAGTTAAGAGATTTTTTCAAGAAACACACAGGCAGAGATATAGATTTTAACGGAATTAAACATTACACGGATGGCTTTAAATTGTTGTTATTTTCTATACCTTTAGGAAGCGTTAGCACATTAGGAATTACATGTGCAAACGGATATCCAGCAAGGAAATTCACAGGTCCAGTTCAAGAGTTTATAGATTGGTATGAAAGAGAGTATTTAGTTTTCAAAGATTTTGAAATCATCAAACACATACCTCATGCATCTTTAGAGTTTCCTCCATCATATCAAGATGAAAGAAGGATTTCTAAGATACTTGCCTTTGGCAAAAACTATGAAATAAATAACTTTAAGATGACTGATCTATTTGTGGATCAATTGTTTAAGTGGGTTCCAGGGGTAGAGGTCAAAGCAAAATATACTAGGCTTTATTGTGATGTTGAAAAATATAGAGATGATAACTTGGAACCAATGAGCAAGTATGGTCAAGGATATGTTTACACAATCTCGTTTGATGGAGAGAAAATGCTCAGACATTTCAAATGCAATGGTGTAGACCCTGATGGAAAAGTAGATGAATATTACGATGAACATCATGCTGTTTTAACTTCTGAAGTTAGGAAGATTTTAGAAAAGAAAAAGAAAGCCCTAATTCTTGACATCCATTCCTATAGCGATGAGCAGGCAAAACACATTGAAAAAGAACCGCCTTTTCCCGATGTTTGTATTGGGTTAAATGAAGGGTTTAAGAACAAGAAAATGCTCGACGCCCTCATCAGAAGAATTGAAGAAAAAGGACTTTCTTATAAAGTCAATTATCCTTATAGTGGCAGCATCATGCCAAACGGTCTTAAGAAGTCAGAACTTAAAAATGTTGAATCAATAATGATAGAAGTTAATAAGAGGGTTTATCTATGATAAGTTAGTGAAAGAAAAGGTGTTGCGTTTGATACCTGAGTGTTGCATTTGTATCCTTTCTAGCATTTATTTCCAGATGATAACTACAGTATCGATACAATTCGGTACTGTTTTTTTCTTAAAGGTCAATTCGCCTTCTACTAAAAAAGAGGCTCATGCCTCTTAATAGTATGATAATTGCTTCAATTATTGCGCTAACTTCTTATTTAAATAATCTATATCGAAATCTTCTTCTGAATGTAATGAGTATTCATCAACAACCTCAGCTCCTTCTCTTTGCAATTGTTCGAAACCCGCAATAGGGTAATCCCCATTATCATCAAGAAGGCCGGTTTCATAGTTTAAGACGATATAGTCGATTATTGTATCTATACTATCTTGAGTAAGTGGTAAATCAACAATGTTCTTTGCAATTATATATTTTTTAATAAACGTTATACTATTATCACTAAATTTATACATATTTACCTCCATTTTAATTTATTAAATTTTTTTGTGTGCATTCTTCTAACGGTAGTGACTGTATTATTTTTTGGGTTGATAGACGAGACAATTTTATTTTGACTTATTCTATTATACGATGGTCTACCAAGATTATCACGTTTGACTCTAGTTTTGATTGCTTTTGTATGAAGATTAGTGTGAAGAGCGCCTTGCGTTATTCCTCGCTGATTCATTCTTTGAACTGAATGTATCGAAACTTTGAATCTGCCATCTCTATAGGGAGAACGAGGAATTGATGTAATTCTAGCTTTAGATGGTCTATATCCTCTAAAAACGATGTTAAATAGTTTTCTCATTGATTTTACCTCCTTTCGATATTATTGTCATGCATAAAAATAATAATATCCATATTGCAAAACATCGGAAAAGTGAAATACAATTTTAAGATTTTAAAAATAAAATTTATTTATACTAACTAAATATTCAAAAAATGAAATATAAAATGTATTATATAAATATGTTGAAATCAAATTTATTGGATGGTGGTTCTACAAATATACGTTTATCTTCAGCGGCATTTGATATTTTGATGATGGATTGTAATAGATTTGGTTTTTTAAAAAACGGCAAAGAAAACATATCGTATATAATAAGCAAACTAATCAAAGAATTAACTGAATATCGAAATGATTTGCATGATGAGCTTTTAAAGAAAAATAATGGTGATAATAAACTGGTAAAAAACATCGAAAAAAGTATCTTTAATGTGTATTTGAAAACTTTGAGTTATATTTGTGATGATTCTTATGTAAATGTTGGATATAGGGTAAGCAAAGAATTCAAACAAGACATTGGCAATATTTTCTTTGAAACATTGGAAAAATATGACATGGATTTTGCATCTTATGTTAGATCAATTATCTATGAATATTGCTCAAGAGCCGATTTACAAAGAGAATTATTCATTAACTATGATTTAGTAAGAAGGATTAAAAAGGCTATTAAGAAAAAGTCGATTGTCAACATTGTTAATGAAGGAATTCAAAACGAATTAGTTTTAGTAAGTATTGAACCATCAATATATGGTTTCAACTATCTCCTTGGAATTACCCCTGACAAAACAATGTGCCACTTTCTCCCTTTGAGCAAAACAGAAAGGTTGAAAATAGAAAAAGCAACAATGCACATTGAACAAGATGATTACAATAAAATACTGGAAAAATTTAATAGGTTTATTGAGGAGAATGACTAATGTTCGGATCAAGTAGATACAAAACCGCTAAACGAAATGTCCGCAGCGGCTATAGGAGAAATAGTAATTCTAGTTATGGGTATAAATACGTTTATCGCTCCTCTAATAAAGTAAGAAAAAAATAATGCATTTTGTAACATTTATTTTTTCTGTTTGTAACAATTTCATAAGCTTTTGTAACATATTTCTGAATAGGCTGTAATATTTGTATTAATCTTGGAGCTTATTTCCAATCGTTAACTACAGTTCTGATATGTTCAGGACTGTTTTTTTACATCTAAACAAAGTAACAACGATAATCAATAAAAGTAACAATAAGTAACAAACATTTCTATGAAAAAAAGATAAAATATAATTGAGGGATAATTATGGAATTCAAAGAAAAACTCAAAAAGCTTAGAACAGACAACGGTCTTTCCCAAGAAGCCTTAGCGGATGCTGTCCATATTTCAAGAAGTGCAATTGCAAAATATGAAAATGGAAATGGAAATCCAAGCGAAGAAACACTTAAAGCCTTAGCGGTTTATTTTGGTGTTGAAGTCGATGAACTTAGAAGCGATCAAACTGTAAGAAAGAACAAAAATAATAAAACATTGATTAAAGCTGGGACAATCGCTCTCGCTTTTTTACTTGTTGGCGGAACAATAACTGGAGTAACATTAGGCATTATCAATTACAAAAAGCAAAACAGTTCTCCATATCCGCCAGACCTGGATATTAAAACCGCGAATGTGTCTTTAACATATTATTATTACAATAACGGGATTGCTAAACTCTATTATGAGAATCAAACACTTGGTTCGGCTTTTAAAGACATTGTGGAGCCGAGTATATTAGTGGCCGGAGATGTACTTAATTTTCAGTATACTGGTCGCATTATGGATCCTATTTTTTCAATACCTGGCGAATTGGATATTGCCGGAAATCTGGAAAAATACAAATATATTCAAACAGTTATTCAAGAATTCACATTCAGTAGTGTTTCTGAACTTGATGGAGCTTTTGAGATTAATGACAGATATGTGATCACACATAATAGTGGGCAATATATTTCTTTAGATAATTTCAGTGGGGATAAATTATATTTATCTTTCGACTACAAGAGCATGTATATGGATGAAAGTGGGGATATTAGTCACGATCCCGAAAGAAAAATAATATCAGGTATTTATAGCTTTAATCCAAGGTAAAAAACTGAAAACAAATAATGTATCACTTGAGGTGAATACACACCAACTTTTAGGGGCAAAATGTATCACTTTGGTGTATAGTAACGCAATCGTTAACTACAGTTCTGATACGTTCAGGACTGTTTTTTGTTATACAGATTGCTATTTTCACAAAAGTTTACTAAAATTAAACCATGTCTAGAAAACTCGGAAACAAACTTAAATCCATACGTTTAAAACGAAATCTTAGTCAAACTGAAATGGCTAATATTTTAGGCTATTCCGGTAAAGGAATGATCTCTCGTCTAGAGAACGACTCTGCAGAAATGAGTTATGACAAATTAATGATTCTTTTATCTCGCTTTGGTGATGAATTTGAAGGAGAAGAGATTGAACCAATTATCCCTGTAATCGAGACTTCAAACCATTTGAAAACAGAACATTTGTTGATTAAATCTGTTGGTTTTGATGAATTGGAGGATGCACTTTCTCTGAAAGTGGCTTCACATCAAAGAGATTTTGTCGCAGATAATGCTATCTATTTAGCGGAAGCATATGCTGCTGAAAGACACGGAACCAAAACTGAATGTTTCGTTGCTTATCACAATAATTATCCAATTGGATTCGCTTCGATTGCTTTGGGTACGATTGGTGCTGAAGGAGAAAAGAAATGGATGCTTAACTCCTATTGCCTTTGGCGGATTATGATTGATATGAACTATCAAAGTAAAGGATTTGGAAAAGAATTATTAAAGGCGATGATTAAATGGTGTAAGGCTTTTCCTTTTGGTGAATCAGACACAATTTACACCAGTTGTGACCTTACTAACAAAAAAGCAATTGCTTTTTATCAAAATAACGGTTTTATACTCACTGATGATTATATTGATGGAGAAATAGTGTTAAGGAAAGGTTTAGGAGAGGAGAAAGAACTATGAACGAAAAATATGAAATAGTAAAATTTGAACAAGATAATCTAATTCTTGACGTTAATGTTTCTCCTAATGAGGATACGGTTTGGCTATCCAAGGAAGATATGTCCATTCTTTTTGATAGGGATAGAAGCGTTATATCCCGCCACATTAAAAAGATTTTCGAAGAAAAAGAGCTCATAGAAAAAAGCAACGTGCATTTTTTGCATATTGCACATTCCGATAAGCCCGTTCCATTCTATAGTCTCGATGTCGTGATTTCCGTTGGATATCGCGTCAAATCACATAATGGCATTATCTTTAGAAGATGGGCAAACTCGGTTTTGAAAGAATACCTTCTTAAAGGGTATGTCTTAAATCAGGATAGGACTTTAATTACCAACGACAATTATATTGAACTAGTCCATCGAGTCAATAGCATTGACAATCGTGTTTCTAAATTAGAATCAGACAATCATATGGATAACGAGAAAATATTTTTTGATGGGGAGTGGTTTGACGCAAGGAGTTTTATAAAAGACATCTTTACAAGAGCAAAAGAAGAAATCATACTTATTGATCCATATGCTGACATCAAGGCTCTTGACTATCTCAAAGTCAAAACAGAAGGCGTAATAGTTCAACTATTTATATCTTCGAAAGCAAAGCTTACACAAGGAGATATTAACGATTTCAACAGACAATACGGAGGTTTGGAAGTCAAAATAGAAGATAGTTTTCATGACCGCTTTATTATAGTGGATGGGGCAATTCTTTATCATTTGGGAGCATCGCTTAATTACATAGGAAAAAAGGTTTTTGCTATAACAAAACTAGAAGATGAAAACTTATTGGTTTCTGTGAAAGAAAGGCTTGGTGCCTGATAAACCTTGTTCCATTTTGCGATCATTTATACCATTTTTTTCTAAAGGTGGTCCATTGTATTAACTACAGCATCGATGCAAATCGGTACTGTTTTTTCATTGACTTTTACAACGCAATGACTATGATTAAGTAAGAAAGGTAAGAAAAGTAAGAATATGAACAATAATAATCAAAGCCGTTTCATTGTCAGCGTGAAAGTGGGACCTAAAGGTCAAATAACAATACCAAAAGAAGCCAGAGAAATGTTTGATATCAAAGAAGGAGAAACATTAATGGTTTTAGGCGATAAACAAAGGGGTATCGCTATTTTGAAAGCGGATGCTTTCTATCATATTGCGGAGGACCAGATAAAATGAGCGATATATTAAGATTAGAAAATGTTAGAAAAACATATCCTTCTTTTGCATTAAAAAACGTTTCTTTTGAAGTTAAACTTGGACAAATAATGGGTTTTATTGGCCGTAATGGTGCGGGTAAAACCACAACTTTAAAATGCATTATGAATCTCATCCATTATGAAAGTGGAAAGATTTCCGCTTTTGAAACGGACATGAGTAAAAACGAGCTAGAGAATAAGCAACGCATCGGTTTTGCTTTAAGCGAACTTAATTACTATCCAAACAAAACCATTCGTCAATTAGTAGACGTCACTAAAAGGTTTTATAAGAAGTTTGATCAAAAGAAATTTGATGAAGCGTGTCGTTTATTTAATTTAAATCAAGATAAGAAATTAGAAGAATTAAGCAGTGGCATGAAAGTTAAATATTCTGTGGCAATTGCTTTATCTCATCATGCAGAATTACTTATTTTAGATGAACCAACTTCTGGACTTGATCCAGTTTCAAGAGATGAAATCTTAGATATCTTTAGACAAATTGTTAAAAACAAAGACAGAGCGATTCTTTTCTCAACGCACATCACTAGTGATTTAGATAAATGTGCGAGTGATATCACCTATATACATGATGGAGAAATCATTTATTCAGGTACAAAAAATGACTTTGTTAATTCCTACTTATTTATCAAAGATAAAACTTTTAATAAAGAACTATTAAATGAATACATTGCCTACAAAGAATTTGACGATCGTATTGAAGGGTTAATCAGCCCAGATAAAAAAGATCTCTTTATTAAAAACAAAATTGAACCACAAGAACCAGATTTAGAACAAATTATGATTTATATTGAAAGGAGCAAGAAAAAAGATGAAAGCTTTGGTTTATAAAGAACTCAAATTGGCGATGCATCCCATCTGCTATGTCTTTATTATTTTATTCCCTTTTATGATTCTTATTCCTTCATATCCATTAGGCATTGGATTCATCTATGTTTTAACGTGTTATCCAATCCTCTTTTTAGGAGCAAATAAGGGGCAACAAAGCAATGACTTGCTTTATTCAACCTTGCTACCGGTTCGTAAAAAGGACATCGTTTTGGCAAGAATCGTGACCGTCATTTTGATGCAATCTGCTTTCATTTTTATCATGTCAGCTTTATACCCACTTGCCAGATTCATCAACACTAGTGTTGCGCAATCAGCGGATAATCCAAATGAATTCGTTGTTCCAGGTTTAGGATTTGATAGCTATGTGCTTCTACTTGCAATCGCCATTATTGGCTACGCTATTGCGGATTTGATTTTCTTTCCTATTTATTACAAGAAAGGAAAATCGATTGTCATGTCGACATTATTTACCATTTTAGGGTTTGTTGCATATATCAGCGCATTCACCATCGGCTTACCATTTGTTCCTGGATTAAAGTTTCTCAATAATCTCTATATTGGTATCCAATTCGGCGTGTTAGCGGGAGCATTACTTACCTCTTTCGCTCTTCACTTGGTGGTTTATAAAGTATCTTCCAAACGTTTAGAAAAAGTCGATTTCTAATAAAATAAGTCACTGTTAGAAGGTGACTTTTTTTTGTAGCGTTTAGTGGTGCTTTGCATCATTTCTTTCACCTATTGTCATTCGTACAGTATGCCGGAATTGAACAAAGATTACGGCTTTTTTTATATTAAAAGAGGATGAACTCGACCATGCTCACCCAAATTTAAATCCACACAATTAATATATATAATTAGTTAATTAACCCACTAAAATCTAATGCAACGATTTTATCTGAGTTGAAAAAGAATTTTCCAAAGATGTATTTATTACAAGCTGATTCAAAGTTTGTATAGAACTTTCCATTTAAGAAATCCAAGTCTTCTGACATTGCAGGTCCACTTAATTTAAAATCTTCATTTTCTAATACGTATAATGGAGCGGATAGATATGTTTCACCAGTATTAATTACAGATGTATTTTTATAATAATAAAAATTAGATGATGTTAATCCAAAGGATGTAGACAATAACATATCTCCTTTATCACTAACTGCGAATCCTTGAACTTTATCTCTAATTCCATATACTGCGTAAGGAGTTGTATATGACCCTAATGTATATTGCTCAACTATCGCATTATATGTCTTGTTATTATATGTAACTGAGTTTTCAGTAACATATTGTTTTCCATCGTAGAATTCACCTACATAAATGTAAGTATCATCCACAAAAACAAATGATGCAGAGTTATTAACTTCGAATAATAAATTAAGTGTAAGTTCATCGTTATTCATCGCTTCGGTTAACGAAACTGTAAATATAGAATCGTTGCTTGCTAAAAAGATTGTGTCATTGGAAACAGCAACGCCTCCAAAATGATATTTCGCAGCCTTTCCATCAGCTTTTAAGAAACTGACATAATGAGAGGTATTGTTACTTATATTTGTGATATAAATTCTTGAAGCTGTCTTATCTTTCATATATCCGGATGTAATCGCATAATTACCGTCGTTTGTAATCGCTGTTCCTTGACTAACATAGTTGTCATTCAAACCATGGTTTGTGCAGACAATTTCTCTTATAGAGTAATAGTCGCTATAAATAGAGAATTTAACAATATTAAGAGATAATAATACAACCAATATTAAAGAAAACAATCCACCAAAAAAGGATCCAATAATAATTAAGGTTTTATTCCACCATTTCATTTTTGTTTTTTTAGTTTCCATAATTCATACTTCCTTGCTAATTTATTTTTTCACAATAACATTCAAAGTTCATCAAAAAGATATTTTTCTAATTTTATATACCATTTTATTAAAAATTATTATATAATTTTAATATGAGAGATTATCACTTTTTAAGCGTCAATAGAGAGCATTCAAAAACCGAAGGCTTTCATAACATTTATGTTTCTTTTCCAAAATCTAAAATAAATAGTAAGCATAATCTTCTTTCTCCAGAAGCTTTTTCTTCCTGGATTAATGAAACTATTAAAGCTAACGTTTATTATACAGATTATTCTATTTTTAATGCTGTCAGTTATGACGAACTTGACGAAGCTTTTAACGATATCGAATTAGTGGTCGCTCTTGTAGATAAAGAATATTTGGATGGGGATGAATTAAATCAACTTGAATTAAGAGTTGCAGAAGACAAAAAAATACCTGTTCTTCCTATCTTATTTGAAGCAAAACATATCGCAATTTTTAATGAAAAATTTTCTCATAAACAATGCATCACATATAAAAAAGATCACAATATTTTCATCGAACAATTAGAATCATACATCTTCAAAACTTTAGAAGGCGGGATGTCTTATGATATCAATGAAATCCAAAATATCTTCACTTCACCAATATTCCTTTCTTATAGAAAGAAAGATAAAAATAAATTAAAAGATTTCTTATTTGAACTTCATAATTTTGATGCGCTTAAACCATATCCTTTCTGGTATGACGACTTTTTAAACCCTGGCATTAATTATGACGAAGAAATCAAAGAAGTATTAGATGAATCTAATATTTTCATTCTTTTTATTACAAAAAATATCTTTGAAGAAGGTAATTATGTTTTAGATATCGAATACCCTTACGCTTTAAAAAATCACAAAAAAATTATTGGAATTATCACTAATGGGGTAAGTAAAAAATTAGCAAAAGAGACTTTTAAAGAAATTGATACTTTTATTAAAGTTGACGATTTAGATGAAACTGTTAATTTATTAGCTTCGATTTTAGAAGAGAATAAAATTAACACGCCTTATGATAGATTTTTACTTGCTCAATCTTATTATTACGGAATAGGGGTTGAAAAAAATAAAGATATTGCTTTTGATTTATTTTTTGACTCTTATGAGCAAGGAGAAATTAAAGCCAGCAAATATCTCGCTAACTCATTTTTCACAAATGACATGTCTTCTTCAAATATTTTAAAAGCGATTGAATTACAAAAAATATACATTGATTATATTTCTGGAAAAGGTATTAATTTTAAGCAAAATATTGAGGAAAAACGTTTGTTAGTGAAATACCTAATTTCTTCATTTAATTATAAAGAAGCCTTAGAAGTTTCTATGAAAAATGTCGATTCTTGTGAATTTGATACAATTTATTATTTTGATTGTTTTTTAGACAACATTGAGATTTTGCTTAATTCAAAACCGTTTAAGGAAAATACAATCAAATTATTAGAAAAATATGTAGACAAAATGGTCCCTTATAACGAATCTCAAGACGATAGAACCATTATTCAATCTTTAAGATTATCTTATTTATACGCATTATATTATTACAATTTAGGTTCATATGATGAGGCATCTAGTTTTATTTCTAATTATGAGAAGATTATTTTTTCTAACCACATCTTCTCTCATAGTGAAAATATTGAATTAGTCGCTAAAACATTATTCTTAAACGCTAAAATTTTTGAAAAATTAGATTTTAAAGAACTCGCAAATAACTCTTATTCAAACGCATTCATCTTTGCTTCTTTTGAAAAGAGTTTAAATCTTAGCTATATTGCAGATATTTCTTTATTTAAGACAATGTTATTAGAAGATTCAGATAATGAGGACACTATTAATAGTTATATTCAAACATCTGCATATTTAGCAGAGGAAGATAGGACAAGATTTGATGCCTTACACGCCTATTTTTTAAGTTTGAGCAATCTTTTCATTAATAAAGCTCGCGCTATTTATTTATATGAAAGATATACCCAAATTGATATCAATTCATTTGTTGATGAAAAAATATTTTTATATTCAAGTTTATTTGCTCTTTTCTGCGAACAACCTGATATTGATTTAAGTGTCAGCAAAGAAGCTTCACCTTTCACTCTTCGTGCGTTTTCTTATCTTGCTCAAGAGGAAGATATTGTTAACGCAATATTGCTAAAAGAAATAACATTAAGGAAAATTTTAGATACGGATGATGAAGAAATTCTTGTTAAACAAGAAATTATTAGACTTTTAGGAATTGAAGTCGATTATGATAAATTAGAAGATTATCGAAAAAAATTAAATCAAGAATTCTTTATTGAAAGAGAAACCGAAGAATACATTTATCACTTAAGCGGGGATGAATATTTTTCTGTCGCTAGCGAAGAAGAATTTTTTGATGATGATGTCTTTTATAATTAGGAGGAAGATATGAACGTTATAGAAACCAAAGAATTATGTAAAAAATATGGGAAAAATCTCGTTGTAGATCACGTTAATCTCCACGTTCCAGAAGGTTCAATTTATGGTTTTGTTGGAGAAAACGGATCAGGCAAAACCACAATTATGAGACTACTTATGGGTTTAGCGAATCCAACAAGCGGAGATTATTCTCTTTTTGACATTTCTAGTAAAGATAGCCAAATTTACAAAATTAGAAACCAAATTTCCGCGATTGTTGAAGCTCCATCTTTAGTGCCTACAATGACAGCGAAACAAAATTTAGAATACGCTTGCTTATATTATGGGGTTAAAGATTTTTCAATTATCGATAAAGTCTTAAGACAGGTCGGTTTAGGGGACACAAATAAGAAAAAAGTTAAAAACTTTTCTTTGGGTATGAAACAAAGATTAGGTATCGCAGTCTTATTGCTTAATAACCCTAAATTGTTACTTTTAGATGAACCTATGAATGGTTTGGATCCTCAAGGAATCGCGGAACTTAGAGAATTAATTATTCAGTTAAACAAAGAAGGTATTACATTTTTAATTTCTTCTCACATCCTTGCAGAACTTGAAAAAGTTGCAACACATTGGGGATTTATTTCTCATGGAAAATTACTTAAAGAAATTTCAAGCGAAAAACTTATTAGTGAATGTCAAAAATCAATTGATATTTCCTATAAAGATTTAGTCTTATTAGCTAAGGCTTTAAAAGATATAGGGATTAATAATTTTGAACAAATTTCAAATAAAACAATTAGAATTTATGATGAAATCGCTCCGATTAATTTACTAAGTAAATTACAAAAATTGTCTATTGAAATTAATGAAATACAGACAAACGACTTAAATGTTGAAGATTATTATTTGTCTTTGACAGGAAGGAGATAAGAAAAATGATTAAATTAATGCGTTCTTCTTTATATAAATTATTTAGAGACAAAACATTCCATATTATTTTAATTATCGGCGTTGTTGTCTCTGTCTTTATGCCTCTTCTTTATTTAATTATTGATAGTCAAACAGGCAATATTGGCAGCACTTGCAACGGATACAATTTAATTATTCAATCCGCATCTCCTGTTCAAAACTTTGGTATTGCAATTCCAATTAATTTAATCACCTTTATTATTGGTGAATTTAATTATGGGACGATTAGAAACAAAATCATCGCAGGTAACAAAAAAAGCAGTATTTATTTATCGTTATTTATAAATGGATTAATATTTTCTTTCATTCTTTTATTTGCCTATATGCTTATATCTAGCCTTCTTGCTACTGCTTTTGGAGGTTTTTCTAGCGAACCGCTTAACAAAGAACAAATCAATGCGCTTCTTTTATTCTTAATAAATGTTGTTCTTGTTTATGTCACTTTAACAGCTTTATCCGTTTTAACCGCTACTACTTTTAGACATATCGGAGGTTCGATTTCCGGGACTGTTGTATTGATGACTTTTTCCTTTGTCGTCAGCATAATTGTCTTTTTATCAAGCGAAAACACTCCAACAGGTTTATTAATCTTTAACCCATTAGCACTTTCATCATTTGTTTCATTAGGTTTAATGCCTCTGGAACAAATAATGAAAATTGAAAATATCATGCTTTATCAAGTTCTTTCGAATTTATTTTATACATCCATTTTCTTAGTACTTGGAACTTATCTTTTCCAAAAAAGAGATGTCAAATAAGGAGTTTAGCAATGTCAAAACAAGTTTTACTCACTAAAGGACCTTTATTAAATAATAAAGGAAACCTCAACCAAGCAGGTTACGCTTTTTCTCTAGAAAAAGAATATAATCGCAAGGCTATCAAGAAGATGGCGTTTCGTATCAAGGAATGGGACTATTATTACATTGGAGACGATAAATATGGAATCGCTCTAACTGTCGCGGACAATTCTTATATGTCACTTGTGTCAGTAAGCGTCCTTGATTTTGTAAATAAAGTAGAATCCACAAAATCATATATGGGTTGGTTGACATTTGGAGAGCTAAATCTTCCATCTTCTTCTAAAACTGGAGATGTCCATCATAAAGGCAAAAAATTCAATATGTATTTTAAAAATAACTCTGGAAAAAGAAGACTTGTCTGTGAGATGAAAAATGTCGCAAAAGGAAAAGATTTTAAATGTGACGTTATTTTAAATGAAACATTAGATAAATCAATGGTTATTGCTACTCCATTTAAAAAGAATAGACACTTTTATTACAATCAAAAAATCAATTTACTTAGAGCAACGGGTTCATTCTCGTTTGGAGATTTGTCTTATAATTTCCCGAAAGACACTTTTGGTGTCTTAGACTGGGGAAGAGGGGTTTGGACATATTCTAATACTTGGTATTGGGCCTCTTTATCATTTAAATGTGAAGGGCATAACGTTGGTTTCAACTTAGGTTATGGATTCGGTGACACGACTAACGCTAGCGAAAATATGTTCTTTTATGACCAAGAAGCATATAAATTAGATGATGTTACATTTAATATACCGAAAGATAAAAAAGGTAAAGACGACTATTTAAGTGAATGGACTTTTACTTCTAATAGCGGAGATATCAATTTAGTCTTCACCCCAATTATAGATCGTTATTCAAATACAAACGCTTTAATTATCCAATCTAAGCAACATCAAGTGTTTGGTATCTTTAATGGCGAAATTAAAGTTAATGATAAAACATTTAAAATCACAAACTGTTTAGGTTTTGCAGAAAAAGTTAAAAACCGTTGGTAATTTTTTATTAATAAAATTATCAAATAATGACATAATGTAATAACAAGTAGGAGGAATTAGGTATGCCAGTGTGCAGAAATTGTAACAGCAGAATTTCAAAATTCGACAAAGATATATGCCCAGTATGTGGGGCAGTTTCGCCTTTAAAAGGCGTCACAAGTGAAACAATTGAAGTAACAAGTGAAATCGATATAAATTCTAAAGATTTTAATTTCAAACCAAAAGATAGAAATATCGTAATGCTTTTGTTTACGCTTATTGGATTTACCGGGATTCCATTTTTCTACTTAAAGAAAAACAAATTAGGACTTATTTGGTCAATTGGTAATATCGTTTTAATTTCTCTTATTGCCTTGTTATTAATTTTTGTGGTACAACTCGACTTGATTTGGGGAATTATCGTCCCTGTTATTATATCCTACATTATCAATATAGGAGTTGGCCTTTTTTACTTATTTAAATCCGACATCAAGGATGGAAGAGGGGAATTTATTAGATAATGCAAAGATATTTTTCTCTTTCAAATCAACACATTGAATTATCTAATGACGACATCTATCACATTTTAAAAGTGATGAGAGGAAAGGTTTCATCCACTTTTGAAGTTGTTCATTTAGACGCGATTGTCGTTTGCGAAATCACATCCATTAACCCTTTTGCTTTTAAGGTTATTGACGTCTATAAAGAAGATAAGGAATTATTTAATAATGTTACACTTTTTTATGTTTTGTCTAAGGGTGATAAAAATGAATTTGTTATTCAAAAAGCCACTGAATTAGGTGTTAAAAACATTGTCTTTTTAAATAGCAAAAGAAGCGTTATCAAACTTAGCCAATCTGATTTTGAAAGGAAATTAGTGAGATATAAGAAAATTGCAAAAGAAGCAAGTGAACAATCAAAAAGAAATATCATCCCAGACATCAAAGGTTTGTACGATTTAGATAAAATTCCAAACGAATTATTATGCGATCATAATTTAGTTGCATACGAACTTGAAAGTGGAAAAACTAATAAAACATTGGACTTTTTACAACAAAATTGCAAAAAATCTGAATCAATTTCAGTTTTAATTGGTCCTGAAGGCGGGATTGATGAAAAAGAAATTAGTGTTTTAACTTCTAATAATTTTATACCTATTTCACTTGGAAAAAGAATCTTAAGAACTGAGACTGCAGCGGTATATGCATTAAGTGTACTAGCTTTTATTTTGGAGGCCAAATAATGGAAAATTTATTTTATCTTCTTGAAAGCAAAGCCCTTAAAAGAAACTCATTTAAAAAAAGTGAAGAATATCATTATTTTTTAAACAATAGATATCTATTAGACAAATTCCCAAATTATCGCTTTTTGTATCATAGCGAGGACAACTCCTTTGATGTTATGCGCGCGAATATTATTCTTCATGGAATTGAAAATAAAAAAATCATTGAAGAAGAAATCGCATCCCTTTCAACTTACCTCACTAAACCAGATAAAGAAAGTCACATCAAATTCATTTCCACGATTAGAGATCGCATTATTGACTTACCTTATTTTTCCGATGGCAAAAACAAAATTTATATTCCGTTTTTCACAAGAACCTTAAACGGCATTTATTTAAGAGAACCTGAAAAGCTTTTAACCTTCCCTTATGATAAATTGATTAAAGATTATTCAGATTCTTTTATCGACCCATATGATAATTTTTCTTATCATATTTATAATTCTTCTTTTACTCGTTTAATCTTTTTAGGAACCTCTCCTTCTTTAAATGAGGCAGCCTTCTTTCATTACGACACGAACATAATCTATATAATCAACAGCCAAGGTAGATTAGATCAAAAAATCGTTTTATTTGACAAATATATCAAACACCCAAATTACTCGCATATGTTAAATAGAATAAAGCCAGTTATCTCTGCTTACTTCGCCTGTTCTAGAACTGAATTCATTGAATCCCTATACAAATCTGGTTTCATTTCAAATCGCCTATTATATAAATTAAGAAAGATGAGATAACATGAAAGTTAAATTTTTCTCATTAGGATGCAAAGTTAATTCATATGAAAACGATGCAGTTAAGCAATCGTTTTTAAACAAGGGTTATGAGCTTGCTTTAAGCGAAGATATTCCTGATATCGATATTATTAACACTTGTTCAGTCACCTCTACTGCGGACCAAAAATCTAGACAACACATTAGGAAATTTAAGAAAAATTATCCTAACGCGATTATCGTTGTAATGGGTTGCTACGCACAGGGAAACTATGAATTTATTTCTAAAGAAATAGAGGCTGATATTATCATCGGGACATCGAATAGAGATAAGATTTTATCTTATGTTGAGGATTTTATAAAAAATAGAAAACAAATTGTTGATATAGATACAAAAACAAGACTTTTTAAATATGAAGAATTAGGCATTGTTAGTTGCAGCGAAAATGTTCGAGCCTATTTAAAAATACAAGATGGATGTGATAACTTCTGCTCCTACTGTGTTATTCCATATAGAAGAGGCAAAAATCGTTCTAGAAACAAAGACGACATTATCAAAGAAGCTAAAAAGCTTGTAAACGACGGATATAAAGAAATTGTTTTAACAGGAATCCATGTTGGAGGATATGGAAGCGATTTAGATTCATATCGTTTCAGCGATTTAGTGGAAGAAATTTCAAATATTCCAAATCTTTTTAGATTAAGAATTTCTTCAATTGAAGCCACTGATATTGATGAAAAATTAATTAGTTTAATTAAAAGTCGAAAAAACATCGCAAAACATCTACACATTCCTATTCAATCCGGTTCTCCAACCGTCTTAGAAAGAATGAATAGAAAATATACATCCGAAGAATTTGTTGAAAAATTAATAAATATTAGAAGAAAAATACCAAGTATCTGTTTAACCACAGATGTTATTGTTGGCTTTCCAGGCGAAAGTGACCTTGAATTCAAAACCACTGTAATGAATATTGTTAGATGCGGTTTTGATATGTTGCATGTTTTCCCTTTCTCCGCTAGAGAAGGAACCAAAGCCTACACCATGCCAAATCAGGTTGATCCTCAAACAAAAGAAAAGAGAGTTAAAAGATTATTAAGCTTGTCTAAGAAATTATGGGAAGGCTATCAAGACGAAAACATTGGCAAAAATGTCGAGGTGTTAATTGAACAATATGACGAAAAGAAACATCTTTTAAAAGGTCATAGTTCAAATTATTTAGAAGTTTTTATCCCTTCTACAATCAATTTAACTGGTCATATCATTAAAACATTCTACAAAAAACATCGATAATACCGAACTAAATCTCGTTTTTTAATAACATGTCAAAAAATAGTTGTTTTTATTTATGTTTTTTCATATAATGAACAGGCAGTTATAGGAGGATATATCTATGGCAGTCCCACAAAGACGAATTAGTAAAACAAGAAAAAGATTAAGAAGAACTCACTTCAAACTCGAAGCAGCTGGATTAGTAGCATGCACACACTGCGGCGAACTTATCAAATCTCACCAAGTTTGCCCACACTGCGGTTATTATAACGGTAAACAAATTCTTAAAGACGGCAAATACGTTGGTTAGTTCTTTAAAATAAAAAGGGTGCAAAAACCCTTTTATTTTTGTTAATATGACTTTGGAGGCTTTATATGAAATATAATAAATTTATTGATCACACCTTATTAAAACAAGACGCAACCCCTGAACAAATTATTAGTCTTTGTAACGAAGCAAAACAATTTGATTTCATGTCTGTATGCGTTAATCCTCATTACGTTCCATTAGCCGCGGAAGTTCTTGAAGGAAGCGATGTCAAAGTTTGCACAGTCGTTGGTTTTCCTTTAGGAATGAACATGACTAAAACCAAAATTCAAGAAACTCAACTTTGTATTGCTCAAGGAGCGACTGAAATCGATATGGTTATCAATGTCGGCATGTTAAAAGCCGGACACGATGACTATGTTGAAAACGAAATTAGAGAATTAAAATCTGTTTGTGGAAACTTAATTTTAAAAGTCATTTTAGAAACATGCTTATTAACTGATGAAGAAATCGTTAGAGCGTGCATCGCTAGCAAGAATGCCGGTGCTGACTTTGTTAAAACATCTACTGGTTTTTCAAGTGGTGGTGCGACAATTCACGCTGTTAAATTAATGAGAGAGACAGTTGGAGAAACAATGGGAGTTAAAGCTTCAGGTGGAGTTAGAACTCACGAAGATTTAATCAATATGATTGAAGCAGGCGCTTCAAGAATCGGAACATCTTCAGGAGCCAAAATTATTTAATTATGAAAAAGAGAAATTTGTTTATTATTTTAACAACTCTCCTTTTAACTTCTTGCACTTTTACTCCTGGTTCTTTTTCCACTTCAGAAAGTACAGAAGATGAATCTACATCAATTAATGAAGAATCAGAAAGTTCTTCTACTACTGAAAGCGAAAGTGAATCAGAAAGCGAACAGCCTGAAAGTGAATCCACTATAGAAAGCGAATCAACCTCTTCCGAAAGCGAAAGCGAAGATAAAGAGGAAGATATGTATGAACTTTTCTATAACACCTCTAATAAAGTTGAAATTAAATTAGATTTTAAAAATAACGTAATTTATAAACTTGCTCAATATTCCGCTTTAGAAGAAAAGAAAGAAATGTACCATCCTGTAGATGTCACTATTACCATTAATGGTAAAGAATACTTCTATGAAGAATGTGGAGCAAGGATGAAGGGAAACACTTCAAGAAACCCAAACTTCGTTAATGAAAATGGGGAAATTAGCGGTTTAGTCCACTTTAAGATTTCTTTTAACCAAACATTTGATGACGAAGAAGATAATGATTATTACATCAGAACTTGGGCCACTAAAGAAGAAAGAACTTTAAGAAAAGATCGTCGCTTCGGTGGAGCAAAAAAATTTGATATCAAATATAATAAATGCCAAGATGGTACATACACAAAACAAATGTACACATATAACGCTTTTAGAAGCGAAGGTATGCTTGCTGAAAATAACAACTTAGTACAAACCACTATTAAAACTGAATCTGATTCAGAAACCGCTATCTACTTAGCCCAAGAATGCATTGATAAAGAATTCTTAAAAAGACGTTTAGCGTCTTCTGAAGCAAAAGGTAATCTTTATAAATGTACTTACACAAATATGGGTAAGGCTGACTTAACAAATGATTGTTTAAATAAAATTGGGGTCGAAGCACCTAACTATCATCCAGCGTTTGATTTAAAAACAAATGATGACCCAGAAGAAATCGATCACACATTACTCGAAAACTTGATTACTACCATTAACAATGACAAATCAAGTGCTTCCACATTTAAACCAGTCCTTGATAGTCTTATTGATGTCGATGCATTACTAAAATATAACGCTATGTGTTGGGTTATGGGTAATCCAGACGATTTAAGAAATAATTACAATAATTATTATCTTTACTTCAATTCATCCACAAATAAAGCCACATTTATTCCTTATGACTATGATAGATGCTTAGGTATTCTCCAAGACTGGGAAATCCATATGGAAAGCGTCCCATATCACACCACAAAAGCAGCAGGAAGTAATAGAGAATGGCAAAGAAATCCATTACTATGGAGAACAATCTTAAGAACTAAATCAGGTGAAACTAGTTCAGAAGGATTATCTTTAGCAAGTTCCTATCCATATATTGCAGAATATAGAGAACAATATATCGCTTACTGCATAGAATATGCGAATAAATATTTAGATGTTAATAAATTCCAACAATTTACTAACAACGTCTATTTCGCTAATAAGAACATCAATGATGCAGGTGGCAGCAATATGACATTTGAAGCATATGCATCTGCAAAATTAGACACATTTAATAATAGTCCTGATAACTAAAAATTAATTATTGCAAATATTAAAATATATTTGTAGAATGTATGAGCGTGTTGATACACGATTAAGGAGGTGAAGAAACATGCCAAAGACCACAGTTCGTGACAACGAAACACTTGATGATGCACTTCGCCGCTTTAAACGCCAAGTCAACAAAGCTGGTATCATTCAAGAAGCGAAAAAAAGAGAATTCTATCTTAAACCAGGTTTAAAAAGAAAACTCAAAAGCGAAAACGCTAGACGCAAAAACAGAAAATAATTACAAAAACCTCTCAAATTTACTGAGAGGTTTTTTCATGCCTAAAAGTCAAAAAGAAATAAAAAAATTCCCTCCAATTCGGGAACCTGATCAGCGATTGTTTGGTGGACGCTGACGGGATCGAACCGCCGACCCCCACTACGTCAAAGTGGTGCTCTCCCAGCTGAGCTAAGCGTCCATATCTGGTGCCGACTATCGGAATTGAACCAACAACCTACTGATTACGATTCAGTTGCTCTACCTATTGAGCTAAGTCGGCAACTCAAGTCGCTTTTGTATTTTATAACAAAGTTAGCATCATATACAAGAGCAAAATGAAAAAAAGTTAAAAAAATTTTAAAGAGCCCTCCAAATTGGAGGACTCTTATCGTTTATTATTTGTTTTTCTTATTTCCTAAGAAATTAATGAATACGATTAATTCGTGGGCTATTAATGGTATTAACGACAAGACCGCGGTAATTAACCATTCTAACCAAGTTAAAGAATGTGTTCCAAAGATTGTTTTAACCCCAGGCATATAAATAACAACAAATTGTAAAGCGATACCTGAAATAAACGCGACTAACATCATCCAATTCTTATTTTTAAAAACATGGACAAATGAACGTTTTGTATTAGACATTCCAACCATATGGAACAATTCACATAAAGCAAGGGTTGTAAACGCCATTGTTTGAGCTTGAAGTAAAATATCTGGGTTAGAATTATACAAGTCTCTAATTGCTAATAAATTAGTTTCTCCATTTATAAAACCGCAGGAGAAATAAGCACATAAGACAGCAATTGTAATTACGCAACCATAAAGTATGGTGTTTTTAAGACCACCTCTTGCAAAAATTCCTTCTTTAGGATCTCTTGGTAGTTCTTTCATATTATTTGGGTCATTAGGATCCATACCAAGCGCAATAGCAGGTAATGAGTCTGTAATTAAGTTGACCCATAATAAATGGATTGCCACTAATGGAGCAGGGAAGCCAATACAAATAATGAAGAACATCGCCAAAACTTCAGCAATATTACTTGAGACTAAGAAAATAACAGTCTTTTTAATATTTGCATAAATGCCTCTTCCTTGTTCGACCGCTTTTTCAATTGACGCAAAGTTATCGTCAGTTAAAACCATATCAGCAGCACTCTTAGCAACATCTGTGCCTGTAATACCCATAGCAATGCCAATATCAGCAGCTTTTAATGAAGGGGCGTCATTAACTCCGTCACCAGTCATCGCGCAGATATTTCCATTAGCTTGGAAAGCTTTAACAATTTGAGTTTTATTTTCAGGAGAAACTCTAGCGAAGACTCTAACAGTTTTAACCACTTCTCTAAGTTCTTCAAATGATAATGGGTCAATGTCTTTTCCCATCACACATTGTTCGATAGAATCAACGATTCCAAGTTCTTTAGCAATAGCAAAAGCCGTATCTTTATGGTCACCTGTAATCATGACTGTTGTAATACCAGCGCCTTTAAAATCACTAACCGCAGGAGCGGCTTCTGGTCTTGCAGGATCTATCATCGCTACTAAACCTAAGAAGGTTAAGTTTTCTTCTTTAATTTCATCTTCATCACTATAGGCTAAGGCGAGAACACGAAGAGCTTTTGATGAAAAATAACTATTAGCTTTATAAATATCATCAATATCGTTTTGACTAATGGGTCTAACTTCTCCATTTATTTCAATGTGAGTTGCATGGGCTAAAATTGAATCTAGGGCGCCTTTTGTGTATATAATTGTTTTTCCATTACCTAAATCATGTTTAGTGGACATCATTTTACGAACGCTATCGAATGGAAGTTCATCAATTCGAGGAGTAAGAGCTTGCAAATCAGCCTTATGCATATCAAATAAGTTTGCAAAATTAACTAAAGCAATTTCAGTAGGATCTCCATATAATCCTTCATCAACTGTTGCGTTTGAACATAAAGACATGCCTTTTGCAAGTTTTTTGAGGTCTTCTCTATCGCTTTCTTTATTAAATTGTTCATTAACAAAATAGGTTTGACTTACATAAGCTTCAAGGACAGTCATTTTATTTTGAGTAAGTGTGCCAGTTTTATCGCTACAGACAACACTAACCGCTCCAAGAGTTTCAACAGATGGAAGTTTTCTAACAACTGTATTAACTTTAACCATCTTTTGAACACCGATAGATAAAACAATTGTAACAACAGCAGGTAATCCTTCTGGAATAGCAGCAACTGCTAAAGCAATAGAAGAAAGAACTGCATCAATCCAACTATCAACGTTACTTGCGTTATTATCAACAAATATCCATATAATATCTACAAGCAATACTAATACAACAACAATGAGGGTTAAAATACCTAAGAATTTAGATAACTTTGCAAGTGCTTTTTGAAGAGGTGTTTCACTATCCTCTTCTTCATCAATCGCACTAGCGATTTTACCAATTTCTGTATCCATACCAGTGGAGGTAACAATACCTGTTCCCCTACCATAACTTACAGGTGTGGTCATATAGACCATATTTGTTCTATCGCCAATCCCAACAGGATCAGAGAAGACAAGCGAAGAGTTTTTTTCAACTGGGACAGATTCACCAGTTAATGAAGCTTCGTTTGTTTTTAAATTTACAGCTTCAATTAAACGAAGGTCCGCTCCGATTGTGTCACCTTCTTCAAGAATAACTACATCACCAATTACTAAATCAGTGGATTTGATTTTAATTCTTTTACCATCTCTAATAACTGTAGATTCAGGAGAAGATAAATTCTTTAAAGCTTCTAAAGAAGATTGAGCTTTGACTTCTTGAATTGTTCCGATAACCGCATTTAAAATAATGACCGCTAAAATAATGACCACGTCAGGCCAGTCGCCACAATCTAAAAAATAATTGGTTATTACTTCTCCAGTGTGAGGATTTTGTCCTCCATTAGAAATAACATTAATCGTTTCGAAAATTGAAATTCCGATTGTGACAATAATCGCGACAAATAAAACATATATCATCGGATTATTCATTTGTTCAAAGAAGATTCTTAACCAACTCTTCTTTTTCTTTTCGTTTAGCTTATTTGGTCCGAATTTTTCTAATCTAGCCTTTGCTTCTTCGCTAGTAAGGCCAGTTTCTCCATTAGTCTTTAAAGCTTCCTCTGTTTGAGACGGGGTTAAAGTTTCATAGGCAATTTTACGGGTATTTGTTTCATCATTAACCATAACAATTCCTCCTTAATTAAGATGAATTAATGGTCTCGCTGATTAACTCGCCTAATTCCGGGATTAATATCCGTGATGACGAACATTAGGCTTCGCTACTCCCCAATTAATACTTTAATAATAATACATTCTGAAATAGAAACAAAGTTTTCTATTTATTTTAAATAGGTTTTTTGTATAATAGATTTAATTAGGAGGACTTAATTATGAAAAAAATCTTAGCCTTAGTCCCTGCTCTTCTCCTACTTGCTTCATGTGGAGGAAGCTCTTCCACCTTATGGAATGAAGAAGATGCATTAATCATGAAAACCCATTTAAATGGTCACTATTTACCATTCATTCAATTAGATGAATTAACCGTTGAATACAATAGAGAGAAAGATTGTGTCTCGCTAAACGCTCCATTTATTAGTGTTGAGCAATTAGATGCTTATCAACAAACAATTTTAGATAACGGATACCAAGAAGTTATTGAAGATTGTTTAATAGAACAATATACATCTTTAGGTTTACACACATTTACAAAAAGCGTTGATAATGGAATCATCTATATCGATACATACGCAAAAGATGGATATGAGATCTCCACATCTGGAGAATTCCATGCTGATGCATATTTCTATGATATCGTCGCTGGTGAAAACGAACCTATTTCTTGGACAGTTGTCGAAGAAAGAATTATGGAAACATATTTATATGGTTATGTCTTACCAGAATGTGAAGTTGCTAATAACATTGTAACTTTTGAACCATATATTGATTCTGATGAATATACACCTGATGAAGAAAAAGGAACTGTTACAATCTCTGCTCCTTATGCCTCATCAAAAGAAGTTCAAACTTATTTATCAAAATTAATTGACGCAAAATTTGTAAGCGTTACAACCGGTTATGAAGACAAGGGTTTCTTTGAAGTCAAATTAGGAATCGATGAATATATTGAATTGCACGTCCAAGTATACACATACGAAAACGATACTTATATCGGTACATCTGGAGAATTCTACGCTGACGCTTTCTGTGTCGCACTATAAATCTAGTCAACAAAATCTAAAAGAGTTCCTTTTCAACCGGGAACTCTTTTTGCTTAGTCAAGATTAACGATTTCGTATTCCTCTTCTTCGAAAATTCTTTCAAGAACAGGATCGGAAATGTCTTCAAATAAATAAAGAGTAGCAACATAATTTTCTTCATCGACTTCAACATCTTTAACTTTTTCTAATTTCTTTAAAGCTTTTCTAAGATGTTCCATATCTTTCTTTTGTTGTTTGTCTTTAAACTTAATTGTTTTTTTCATATTTTCACCTCCTAATTTCATCATAGTCTTCTTTTTTCATATAGGCGAAAATATGCATTTTTTTCTAAAAAAGAAAGTTTAATTAATAACTTTCTTTGCCCAAGAACGTTTCCCGCATTTTGGACATCTTAAGTATCTGGTTGTTCCAAAATGAGGTGAATTCATTGCTTTCATATAGCTTGGAACAAATTCATGACCGCATTTTTTGCATTTATAAGCTCCTACACTAACCTCTAGTTTTAATGCGAATAAACATGGGATCATGAAGATAACTGCAATTGATATTATTGCAACTAATTGCCAAGGACCTTCAGGGATTAAAAAAGCCGCTAATAATAAACCACCTATTAATGCAATAATACTAGAAATCATAATTACCCACATGGACTTCCATATTATTTTGTTTTTGTCGCTTATTTCCTTAGACATGTTAAGCAAAAGCTTTTGATTATTATCTTTATCATCACTTCTTTCACCTTGTAGTAATTCATTAACGCTTATTCCTAGAATTTCACAGAGTTCAATCATAATTGAAGAATCAGGAGTCGCTATCCCTCTTTCCCATTTAGACACTGCTTTGTCTGTGATATTTAGTTTGTCCGCTAATTGGGCTTGAGTAAGGTTTTTGCTTTTTCTACATTCTGAGATAAATTTTCCTATTTTAACTTGATTCATACTTGTCCTCCTTCAACTATATAATATATAAATAAATACACAAATTTACACCTACCAGTGGTTTAGTTTAACATTTTATTATTTCCTAGAAAAAAAGAACCAATGAATTGGTTCTAATTTTCATTTTTGTGTGAAAACACTAATAGTGATACAAATAGGCTATTTTACTAAAGCAAGTATTCTAAAAGTAATAAATACTGTTATAATAATTAACTTATTTTCTTACAATTTTATGTTTGAAATATTTTTCTTGGAATTGAATTTGCTCTTCAATTTCTTCGTCTGAATATTCTAGTCCATTTGGAACAACTACTAACTTGGATTCATTATCATCTAATCTATCTATTATCGCAATTACAATTCCTCTAAATGATTCTACTTTTTTATTAATACCTAATATATAAGCATCTTGATATTCTCCATCAGGGGCTTTTATTTCTTTTATATATCCGTAATTCAATGGATATACTATATCATTATATTTAGGATGAACACTATTAATCGGTCTATCTACATACACAACAACTTCTTTATTAATAAATTCTTTCAATTCATCTTTATATTTATTATTCATATTAGGTAACTCGAATAATTTTGGATTTTCAATATACAAATCAAAATGATTAATAATTTTAGATTCTTGAATCAATTTATATTTTTCAAATTCAGACAGAGCAAATTTCTCTGCTACATCGTTAGAAATACTACCAGCATTATTAAGAACTTTTCTTCCTGATAATTCTAATATAATATCTAATCTTCTAACATAATCATTCATAGTCAACGGAATATGTCTTGTTGCCATATCTTCCGCAAAATCTAAAAATAAATTCACTACATTTTTTAATGACGCTAGCTCTTCTTCGTCTAAATAGTTTTTAGCTATGACAACGTCAGTTGAGTGAATCCTTCCTTCAGGAGCTCTTTTCCATGTTGTTAATCCCATATGTTCCTTAGTAGAATCCGCTCTATGATAAATTATTTCTGCAGCCGTTTTTCCGGAAACACTATAATGAAGCTTATTTTGAACAGTCTTAAAGAATTTTAATGTGGTTTGAGCGTGATTATCATAATCTATAGCTGTAACAAATATGTCAGTCACTTTTTGATATAGTCTTCTTTCAGACATTCTAATTAGTTTAATTTCTTCTAATAATTCATCATAATAATCTTTAGTTAAAACTGCACCATTTGATAATCTATATGAATCAATGACAAACCCCTTAATAGTAAATTCTTTCAACACATTATTTGCCCACGATCTAAATTCTATGGCCTTAGTAGAATTAACTCTATAACCAATAGCTAAAATCATTTCTAAAGAGCAATATAGAACACTTCTAGAAACTTCTCTTGTGCCTTCTAATTGTTTAACATTAATTTTTCGTAAAACTTTATTTTCATCTAATTCTTTAGAAATAATTATTTCTTTAATATGATAAGCAATATTGCTTACTGCACAATCAAAAAGTTCGCTAATAGCTTTTTGTGTTGCCCATATATTATCATCATTAATGATAATGTTTATAGATGACGAATCAGATTGGTATATAACTGATAAAAATTCTATTACTTCATTTCTTTTTTTCATTATTATTCACCCATTAATATTATATAATAGAAAAGATGAACTTTCAAGATTTTTGATAAGTTTGCTGAACTTGTCAATTTTTTTGATAAGTTCACTAGAATATTTTGAGAAAATATATTGTCTCAAGTATCGCAAATCAGTCAGTTTTTGTTTTGAAACCCACTACAAAAAACATAAAATAATACAACACAACTAACAAGCAATACTATCCTAATCGTAAAAAGCTAAA
The DNA here is from genome assembly GCA_017502465.1 of Bacilli bacterium. Lineage (GTDB taxonomy): Bacteria > Bacillota_I > Bacilli_A > RFN20 > CAG-826 > RGIG5418. The sequence goes on from JAFVUY010000025.1 coordinate 52,444, forward strand.
AATGTAGATTTTTTGGACTAAAAACGAGCTTAAAAGTAAAAAAGACTGATAAAGTGTATCAATCTTTTAGCTTCATAATGCCCTTGAAGAATATTGCTGATACAAATCAAGGTTTTGCCGATAGGTTGAAGAAGTCCTTTGATACAAAATCACTGAGGTGACAGGACTTGAACCTATTTTCAGCATTAATTCTAATCACTATATTCGTTTAATTCAACTTTAAATCCCTCTTTTGTCGATCTCAAATTGTATAATGGTTGATTTCTTTCACCATCAACAGAGATTCTTATCGGTTTAGATTCAAACGCCATTTCTTCTATAACAATTTGAAAATATAACTCAGGCGATGTTGCAACCATTGTTATTCTTCCGTCGTTGTACACATCTAATTCGGTATTCCCTCTTTCAATAGGATGAAAATATTTAATAGTTATTGGACATCCAATTTTGTTTACAAGGGTAACAATTTTGAAATATGGATATCGTTTGCTTTGAATATTTTGAAGCCTATATTTATTGTCGTTAGCTTCGTTAAGTAAAGGAAGCCAAGTTGTCAAAACATACATAGCTGGAATTTTGTAATTGTTTTCTGCAATATCAGCTAGGTACTTGGTAAATCTTTTGACTAAACCAAAAGCAGCACAAAACGCAAAATTATCTTCATCAACATAGCAAGAGTCACAAACACGTGAATAGCTTCCTAAAAGTCTATTGAATATACTTCTCTCTGCAAAAAACATATCGCAATCTTCATCCATTTCACCGCTTCTTCCTAGATTGATAAAAGATTCCAAGCAAGATAGAAGTTCGTTTAATCCTATCAACGTTTTCATTCATTTTCTCCTTTTAAATGAAATTTCAATTTTATCACCAGAGTCAATTTTTTCATCGAAAGACTCATAGATTTCAAATTCTTTTTCTAATCCTAGACTAACACATAAATTATATAATGATTCACCATTTATTTCTTTTGATAAATCACCAGTAAAAACATCTTTAATAGACTCTATAAGCTCTTTATTATCGTCTATATATTGCTTCAAATCATTATTAATCTCATCTAATTTGTTTTTTATAGATTCCATTAATTCAATGTCTTTTTCATGACTTAATACATCTTGTTCTTCATCAGTAGTAGGTTTTCGTTTAAACAAACTATGCCATAATTGATTAAGAACGATTGTACTTACCAATTTAATTAATGGGTGACCTGCCAAAATAAAGTTTACCCCTAAATTTATAGTTGTTAATGCTGTGGAAGCAATAATGTTGTGCAAAAAATCGTTATATGATATCTGACCTTTTTTTAAATGATAAAATGCTCTTCCTAAGTCGATAGTTCCGTTAGCAATAACTAGTGCATTAACATTTTCTCTTAGGAAAAAAGTATTGCTTTTGTAACCAATATATTTAATTCCGTTAGCAATCGAACTCGACAACAAACCATGGCCAGCGGCTTTAGCAGTATCGATTCCAATATTTTTAGCCGTTGTTTTTATGTCTTGCTCATCCTTAAAATATTTATAAAAATTTTGAGCAGAAGATATTACACAACCAACTACAGTACTAGTAAGAGTAACTGCCTTAGTGTTATTAACGCATTCATTAATAAAAGCCTTGTTTTGTTGTGTGCGAATATAATTTTCTAGTTTAACAAGGTCAACCTTTCCATCAGAACCTTGCAAAGAATATAATTCGGCATTCGATGTTCCAGCCATAGCTCCAGTTTCTGAATCATAAAAACCAGGCTTTAAATTTTGCAATGTATCATATTCTTCTCTTGTAATGGTGCCGTTCCTAAGTTTTTGTTCTAAAAGATTTTTAACAGGTTGATACATATCAGAGGTCGTAATACGTGCCATTCCAGAATATTTTTCTTTAGAAAACGCATTAACTATCCACTCTGGATTATTGCTAACTTTAGCTTGGAAACACCACTTTCCACCATCATAAAAAACGCTTAAATCGTCAGGAGATTGATATAGCCCTCTGCCAGCATTCACAGGCTCGTAATTAAAGATTTTTCCTCTTTCGGCTGCTGCAACTTTTACTTTAGCGCCTTCAATAAATTCGAAAAGATTCCCTCTACTAAAATAATATGGCGTATTTTGCACCCTTTGTGCTTCCACTCTCAAGCTATCATAAGCAACTTTAGATACTTCTGTAGCCAAAATACTATTATCACTTAAAGCGGAACCTATGTAATCAAAACTGTTGTTGTGCTTTTTTTGCATTTTATCTACTCCACATTATTTCGCTTGCATCATTCATATTACTAATAACAGCACTTGATGTATCGATATTTATGTCCCCTTCCTTTGAAAAAAGAGGTAGATCATAGGATGCATAAACAATTTGAGCAAAAATATATGAATTTTTAAGAAGTCTTCTTTCACTGATACTTAGATTTCTTGCGTCCACTAGTTCGAACCCTTCATTGCTTTTATCTTCTACAATACCCATCAATTCCGCAACGTAATCGGCAAAATTGAGAGTTAATGTTCTTAAGTTGTTTCCAATATAGGCAACGTAATCTAATAATTTATCGTAGGCATTGCAAAGCGAAACAGCCTCTTCAGAAAATTTCTTAGTTTTTTCATAGAATTCTAGAGCATCTTGGTAGTTTTGTTTTGATTTATAATTATTAAGAAGTCCTGTTATTGCAAAACCGGTGCCAAGCGAAATGGGAATAGCGTGAAGTAGCGTAAATGAATTCCCTAAAAGGATACTCGACATAACACCACTGACCGCTGAACTTGCCACAGTTGTGACGCCTAAAATAGCAAGCGAAACAGCAAATGAATTTTCTTTATAATTACCATTAGAAACTATCATTTCAGCTTTACTAATTGCATAAATCATTTCCTTCATTTTGTCGACTGTCATTAGTTCTTTAGAATAATCAAAAGAACCATCAACTTCTTCATCAACATTGAAATTTATAAACTTGTTAGACAACGTATCTAAATAATCAGCAAACACTAGTTCAACAGCATCCTTTTTAAGCTTACCGATTATTTCTAAAAACTCGCTCATCTTTGCTCTTCTCTCATCAATCGCCTTTTGGGCAGTATCAATATAATTATTACAAGCATCGATGATCACTTTGGAATAATAATTCCTTGCTTCTGCTTCAGCGTTTTGCTTTTCACCTAAGTAGGCAAGGGCAGAAGCCACTAACGAGGTAGCAACAAAACTAATCAAACCCATAATTCACCCTAACTTTTCTTAAGCGCGTTATTAATTGAATAACGAGACAACATCAGTTTCTATGACATTGATTTCTTCTTTATTTTCAAAGAAGTACCCTCTTTCAATCATGTCAAACATATTGGAAATCAATTTTAATTCCTCACTATTAAAACCATTGGATTCAGATTTTCTTGTAAATTCCTCATTGCTCAATGATAGTATTCCAGCCAACACTTCTTTTCTTGCATCCGCATCAAAGTAAGCTGTGTAGAATTCTTTTGGATAATATACTTTGTAATATGCTTGTTTTAAGGCATTAATTACATAGTAAACAGCATGTCCTTTAGGAAATGCATATTTTATTTTATCCATTGATTGAATTAAATAATCTGGGACTTCGTGTACTCTCAATGCATCAGCGTATACTTCCTTTATCCCTCTTCCTTTGCGAACATCTTCCATAATAGCAAAGGCTATTTTAGAATTGACGCCATATTTTTGAGTAAGGATATTGAATACATCATCTCTGCATCCAATTACATCTTCTAATGTATGTCCATCTTTAATTAATAACTCAGCATTATCAATCCACGTTCCTGTTCCGTGACCTAAACCAGATACTTTGATTAGGTCATTGATTGTTTTTGGTTTAGATTTTTTAATAACGCTGTACATGAACTCACTACCGAATTCAGAGATACACTCGAGTGGGTTTCCGTCTGGATTAATAATTTTCTTTTTGTTAAGTGCTTTTGAATTTTGTAAAAGTGATAAAACTTGTGGATCGTCAATTGGAACATCTTCATATTTAATACCTGTTTTTTTCTCTAAGGTTCTAAACAAGTCCAAATCAATATGTCCAAGAACATCCATCTTTAAAATGCTGTCATGTAAATTGCGGAAGTCTGTTACTGTTGTTGGCATTCCATAAACGTTTTTAATTGCAGTATACTTGTAAAAATCATTATTTGTACTCTTTAGCATGAATCCGCCTGGATGCATTCCTAATTCGACAACTGTGTCCATTAATTTAAAGGTGTTTGTATCTTTTAAACTATCGTAATAGTGCTTATCGTTTTGTACATATTTTGTAACCAAATATGAGGCATTGTAATCGGTTAATGTATATAGAGAACCTGCTCTAACTACATTAAATTCACCAACTAATACTTGTAAAAATTCAAAAATTTCATCATGTAATTTGACAGAAACATTTAAATCAATATCTGGCATTTTATCTAAATCAAAGCCAAGGAACGTTTGACATGGAATATTCCATTCAATTGGATCAATAGCAGTTATTCCTAAAGCATAGGAGAGTAATGCAGAACTGGCAGAACCTCTGCAACCAACAAGTTCCTTTTTCTTTTTGGCGAATTCTGCAATCTTATATGCGATATAGAATAAATTCCAATATTTATGTTTAATTACGCTCTCTAATTCTAAATCTAATCTAGAGGCATAATTTTCTAATTTAAATTCGTGCCTATTTTTAATACATTTTTTAACAAGTTTCCTAAAATCATCTTCATTAATTAAATTAGGAAAATCAAAATAAGCTGCATATCCTTCAAAAACGTTTTCTTCAATTTTTTCATATATTTTTTTAGGATTTTCAAATACTAATTGGGAAGGAAAACTATTTAATAAGTCATTACCATTTTTTAGAAAACGGTATTCCTTTGAATAATTATTTTGTAAGGCATCAAATAATAGCTTGTCACCTTTATTTATATAATACGAATCAGATATGGCTATTAGCTTTCTCATGATTACTTTAGATATAGATTTATCAGCAAAATTTAATTTGTTTCTTTCAGTAATTCCAACATAATTGAAATTCTTTAATAAGAAGTCAAAATTATCACAACTATCATTCAAAACACCAATTGTTATCAAATCTTCTTTGGAATTCAATAGGTCATCTAATTTATTTTGGCAGTTAAATAAATCATCTTCTGGTGTGGATATACTAATTATTTTATTAATCGCAGGAACACCATTTTTGTTTTTTGCCAAAACAACAATTCTATTTCCTTCTATATTGATGGTAACGCCATAAATTGGCTTGATATTATTTGTTTTACATGCTCTAAAAAATTCGAAATACCCTGCTGTGTTGTAGTCATCACAAATTGCCAGAGCTTCAATTCCTAATTCTTTTGCCGCTTTAACAACATCAGTAGGCGATCCAATGCCTTTTCTCATAGAATAACTAGTGTGTACACAAAGCTCAACTCTTTTGATTTCTTCTTCCATTTTGGTTTCTCCTAATAAATAAAAATGAACCATTTGCTTTAATTCGCTCAAAGGTTCACATATATGCATTATTAGTTCCGCCAATAGAGACAAATCTCAGCAATTATTTTGTTCTACTGAACGCCGCTCTGCACTCAAATCGAGCCACGCCCTAGCATTATTATTTTAACAAGTCTCGCAACATAGAAAAACTGAAATTTGATTCATATTTTTTTACTACTTGTAGTAATTTTAGGAGAGTAATGTATAAAAAAAGACCGAGCAGATTTCTCCACTCGGTTCTTCTCTTCTTATTTAACTGTTGTAACTAAAGTCTTTTGGATACCTACTTTGAACTTGAATGTTAGTTTGGTACGTTCATTAATAACAACCGAATCAACCATACTTCTAAATACTAACGGATCAAATGTATCTAATGAAATTCCACCATCTATCAACTTGTTGATATCGTTGATTCTTTCTTCCATGACTTGTGACAAGATGCTTTCAGATTCTAATTCTTCAAGTTTCTTTCTTTTGATTTCGATTTCTTCTGCTAACTTTTGTCCTCTAGTGGCATATTCTTTAGCGTCGATCAAACCTTTGGTTTTCTTCTTATGTAGTTCAAGCATTTCTTCTTGAAGGCCAATTAGTTGAAGCTCCATTTCATCTTTGGATACTGTTGGCCTATTGGTTATTGCTTCCAACATTGCATTATTAAGCATTGTCTTTAATTCATTAGCATCGCCAATCAATTCTTTTAAAGCTTCTAGGAAAGCATTCTCAATTGACCTTTCACTGATGCTATTTTGTGGGCAAGAACTACTATCGTTAAAATGATTAGTACAAGTCCAACAAGGAATGTTTTTATGGTTACCGCCACGCATATTGGAGTTTCTAACATAAAACTCACCACAACATCCACATCGAATCATTTTAGAGAAAGTGAATCTATTAGAATACTTGCCGACAATTCGTTGACCAACCTTGAGTTTCTCCTCTCTTTTCTTCATTTCAAATTGAACCAAATCAAAGGTTTCTTTTGACACGATTGGAGGAAGAGCATGTTCCACATAATATGAATCAACTTGTCCTTCATTTTTGTATCTTTTCTTTGAAAGAACATCTGGTTTAAAGGTTTTGCCCATCATTACAGCACCATAATATTTCTCGTTAGTTAAGATGCTTTTAATGTTGTTTGCTCTCCATATTTGTTTATGTGCTGGGGTAGGAATATTTTCATTATTAAGTTCCTTACTAATTTCAGACATAGCTTTGCCATTTAAGAATTCTCTATAAATCCTTCTTACTATTTCAGCTTCTTCTGGAACTATCTCATATGATCCATCATCCTTTTTCTTGAAACCCATAAAGTTCTTATAGTTGAAGACGAATTCTCCTTTTTCAAACTTCTTTTGATAAGTCCATTTGATGTTTTTGGAGATTGTTCTAGACTCTTCTTCAGCGGTTGCAGCTAAGATTGTTAAAAGTATTTCGCCACCACCACTTGATGTATCTAAATTATGTGTTTCAAAGAAAACAGAGATTCCAAGTTCTTTTAATTCACGAATGTATTTAAGAGCATCAACAGTATTACGAGCAAATCTAGCTAAAGATTTAACGAGGATTTTATCGATTTTTCCTTCCCTACAATCCTCCATCATTTGCATAAAACCAGGCCTTTTGTCTGCTCTTGTACCTGTAACGCCAGGATCACTATAGACTTGAACAAACTTCCAATCTGGATTGCTTGATATGAGGTTTGTGTAATAACTGACTTGTCTATCAAAAGAATCTTCTTGTTCATCGCTATCAGTAGAAACACGTGCATATGCCGCTACTCTAAGAAGGTGATTCCCTTCGTTAGTTCCAGCATTCTTATAATTGAATGGGTTAGCTTTGATAATTCTAACTGTACTAGTTGACATAATGATAAATCCTCCTATTAATAACTTTTTTAGAGATGATTACTCCGTTATAGAAATGGAATTCTAAAGTGTCTTTTTTCATTACACACTTCTTGATGAATTTTTCGACCTTGGTAGGATCAAAAACGGTAATTGGTTTATAGTCCTTATTTGTAATATTTCTATTACGTAAACCGATAATTTCACTATTTAGTGACTCGATTTTGCTTCTTATATCCGTCACTTCTTTTGCGTATGCTTCTTGCAAAATCCAACCATTTGAATAGAGTTTAGTGAGTTCCTTTTCTTGCTCTTCTAAGTCGGTGACTTGTTTAAAAAGGTCATCCTCTTCTATTCCTCTATACTTTTGAGTTACGAATTCGTTAAAAGCTTCAATAAATAATTCTTCAAGAATGTCATCTCTAATCGCACTTGAAGTACATTTATCTCTAGTAGATGAACACCTATACCACGGATAGGCATTCTCGTTGCTTGAGTGGTTCATTTTATGAGCAAAGTTCTTATGACAACAAGAACACTCAATTAAACCTGTGAAAGGATAGGTTTTTTGATATATTCCTTTGGTAGAACCGACATACTTTCTAGCAAAAACAGCTTGCACCTTATCCCATAATTCCTTAGAGATAATTGGTTTGTGATGGTTAGTTACATAATATTGGTCAACCTCATTATGTAAATTTTTATGTTTGATGCCATCTCTGTTGTATGACTTATGAAGAAGTACATCACCAATATATTTTTCGTTCTTAAGCATTTCACTGATGGTGTTCCTTGCCCATCGAAGATTGCCATAGGAACTAGGAATGCCTTCTTTTTCTAAGTGTTTTTGTATGTCAGTTAATGAATATCCGTTTGCATACATTTCGAATATTTTTACCACCACTTTTGCTTCCTTGGGATTGATAGTTAATTCACATTTCTTGCCAACGTTAAATCCATATATCCTTCCACCAAATGATATTGGTTCACCTCTTTTATAAGATTCGTTAATCGACCAAGTTACGTTAGCACTATATCGATTAAGGTCTTCTTCAGCTACTACGGCGGCAACAGTTAGGAATAAATCACTAGTGATTTCTAGAGTGTTTATGTTTTCTTTCTCAAAGATTATTGAAACACCGATATCTCTAAGTTGGTGCACTATGTCGAGTAACTCTTCAGTGTTACGAGCAAACCTCTGAACTGATTTAGTGAAAATGATATCAATCTCACCATCTAATGCCTTATTAATCATTTGCATAAAAGATGGTCTCTTTTTCATAGTCTTACCACTTATTCCGTGGTCATAGAAAAGACCAAGATACTCGTAATCTGGATCAGTTGATAGTTTCTCGTTCCAATAGTTTTTTTGGAATTCTAAAGAATGTGCTTGGCTCCTCGATTTTGAGGAAACACGAGCATATGCTACTACCCTTTTCTTCATAGAAGAACCTCCTTATTTAAGTCCTCTCCAAAGTTTTCTTAATTCGTAAGGAGTGTTTTCGTAATCGGTTTCATCCATTGCGAATCCTTCCTCGATACATCCTTTGATTGTTCTAATCCAATCGGCTTGGTAACCACCATTGACATCCATAGTCTCATCAGTGACTCCTGCCTCCAAGTATCTCTTTAAGAGAGTTTCTAAACCTTTCTTGGTTTCGATGTGTTTCATAACGCTTTTCCTTTCTTTCCGTTACCGAACAGACTTGATGGGGTAAAAAAATAAGCCCTGCAATTATTCTGCCGGGACCATTTTGTTTCGTCAGCGCTATAAATGAATTATTTTTGCTTTGTTAATTTTTCTTCGATGATAGCCTTACTTTTTAATCTTTCTTCATCAGAGATTTTGCCTTTCATCCAGATCGTATCGATAATGGCTTTGGCAAAGGCTATTCTTATTTCATTATTCATAGTCCAAAACCTCCACTATTTGAGAAAAGGCTCAAACCTTTCGGAAAGAGCCTTAGTTGTTTTTTAATATGTTAATTGATGCTTCAATTTGATTTGTGATCCATGAAGTTAAGTCTCCATAGTTCTTTTCAATGAATGACTTAGTGTCTTCTTTAAGTTCCGCTAGGACAATCGATTTAGCCTTGTTAAGAGCAATTAACTGAGCATCCTTATCGAATTTACCTTCTACCTTCAAAGCCTCAACATAGGTCTGAAAAACCACTCTAGTTGCGTTAAGAACGATTTGAGTTGCTTCGTTCAATAATCTCTTAGCGGTTTCATCTTTAATCTTGTTATTAAGATAAGTCGAAAATCTCACTCCAATATAGGAAATGAGAGGAAGGACAATTGCTGTTACTACAGCAGCTAAAATATTAAGTAAGATTTGATTCATATTTGCTCCTCCTATTTATGAGCTTGTTTGTTAATGTGATCCTCAATTTCGGCAATTGCTACCGTAACTGGACCATCGCATCCTTGTTCTTTTAAACCTTTGAGACAAGCAAGAACACCTTTGGTGAGAATAGATTGTTCTTCCTTTATCTCTTTGATTTCTGCATCGTTTTTATCTCTTTTCATAAGCCATTTGAATAAGGCAAATAGAATTCCAAAGATTACTCCCAATGCAGTGATGATTGATGCTGTTGTTATGATGATTTCCACGATGTGACTCATTCTTGTTCCTCCTCATAAACACTTAATAAGTAAGAAAAAATCTCCTTTAATCTTGGGAGATGTTTTTCAATGTTCATACTTGTTTTAAGGTCTTTAGCAAGTTCGAAGTTCTCTTTTGAGAAGAAGTATTCAAATTTGCCTGTTTCTTTGTAATGCCTAATAAGGGACTCGACTCGATACAAATGATAAAGACTCTTTTCATCCTTGTAGTTTTCAAGTCTAATGCCAAAGTAAGCAATTAAACGATAAAGCCAATCTTTAAAATGTTTTTTGAAATCGATAAATAAGAACTCATCAAGTTGATCTTTGATTGAATCATCAACATATGCGATGTTTTCTTTGGCGAGAAGTGTGTTGTCTAACCAACAAAGGAAATATGTTAGACACCCTTTATCAAAGTTTTTAAGCTTCTCAAAATAACTTCTACCAAAGGTAAAGAAATCGCAATCATCAGTTTTGACTACATTGCAACTATCAAATCCATCAATGACGACAGTAAAATCTTTATCACTTTCATCCTCGCTTAGTCCAAAGATTGAAGAACCGCAGCGATACACCAATAAAATCTTGTTTGGTGAAAATAATTTATCTAATAACTCTTGCATATTTTGGTTGGTTCCCCCTTGAATCTTCTACATAAAGTTTCGAACTTGTTAATTGACATGAGAGTGTGCAGTCTTGACCGTTATAACGATAATGAACAATGCCACCACTACCTCCAACTGATGCTCCGCAGAATAAAACATTCGTTCCACCAACATAGACAGAAATAATTCCGTCATAAGCATTTAAAGAGTTAATGTCTTCAAAAACATAGCAATGACCATAGGATAATGTTGACCATCCATCATAAAGAGGACCATATCTTGAACTTGCATCATTTTTGACTTCGGTTGCCTTTTCGTTGATTTTTGTTTGGTCATTTTTGATATATGGTGGATCATATGTAGAATCCAAAGTGATTGAAGATGAAGTTTTGGTGTATCTACAAAGTGGAAACTCATAAATGAGACCACCATTCATCAAATCTTGCTGAGTTAAAGTTGGATAAGCAGAACTAGCTTCTTTCTTCTCTAATGAGATTGTGTTATTTCCTAGATCAATTTTGATAACAACAATGCCATAAGCTGATCCATCTAAAGAAACTGATATCTTAGTTCCACTCTCAACAAAGATTCTTCTTCCGTATACTTGAACGTAACCATTTTGGAAAGAAATATAGTTATTACTGACTGAAGCTTGGCATCTACCTAAAATGCCGTAAAAAATGCCATTCACACCACTGGTTAAAAAGTGATTGATATCGGCATCCATTTTGCTTGATACCGAAGCGGCATCGAATGTAATTTTTTGAATAGCCATTAAGCAGACCTCCTATCGAATAATTTGAGTTTGTCTGTCAAAGACAGGCGATATTCACCAAGTGTTACCTTAGCGACATTGAAAGTTCCTTTGAATTCCATCTTAGAAACGATGGTATCGTAGGTCTTACTTTCCGTGATGAATCTCACAATTGCACCAACTTTTAGTTCTTGAAGAGCATCAATTTGATTGGTGATAAATGAGAAATTAAATGTGATCGTGTGTTCTAGTGAAGAATCCACTAATGCCTTTGTAGCTTTGGTAAGAAGCGAATCATAATCTTTATCGGAATAAAATTCGTATTTCATCTTCACTTTTGGAATACGTTTAAGAGCAGGTGCTGTTGTTACCACTTGCCCATCGTTTGTTAAGTAATAAATAACTTGACTTGTATGCTGCGTATTCTCAGCTTTTGGTATGTAATAAACTTTGTTTAAACTTATTTCGTTTGTGTCATTTACATTAAGATTTGTGATACCACCAAGAGTTGACTTCATGGTGACACCAACTTTAGCAGAAACAACTCTGATTCTGATCTTGAAAAACTTTCCATTAGCAAGGACAACTTCGTATTCAAGCCTAATGCCATAGGTCTTGGAGAATTCCTCTACTAAATCCAAGATGTTTTCTTTAGTGTCTGCTTCATAAGTTAGATTACAGTTCTTCACCACCTCAACCGATGTTTCGAGATAACTGACATTTTGGTATGTGTCACCTGAATACTTAAATGTGTTGTTTATTAGGTTCACAATAAATTGAGCTGAGTTACCACTAAAAGTTCTTGGAAGAGGAACATCTACATCAAGAAGAGATAAATAGTCCTTTGTTTCCACTTTAGTTTGTAACTTTTCATCGGTTTTAATTGATGTGATTATCCCAACATATGGATAACCATTTTCTTTAACGATTAATAAGTCACCAACTTTCGCTTTTAAACTTTGTTTATTTACTGTGAATTTTGACTTTTGAGGTACTAACGCATCAAGAATAATATCGAAGTCATCAGTGGCGTAACCGTAGTCCATTACTGATAAGTCTTGTTCACTTAAAAAGATAAGTTGCATAACTACCTCCTAATGAGCGATATATTCTTCTTTAAACGAGATTTCACAGGTTGCTTCTTCTCTTACTCCAGGATCAAAGAATATTTCACTTTCGCCGGGTGGTAAGAATAAGAAGTTTTCACAGCTAAAGTCTTGCTTATCGTAATAGTCTTGTTCTTCTGCATCTAAAAGCCACTTGATGTATTGATTAGTTGGTTCAGAGCAAATAACAATCGTTGGTTCGTCTCTTTCATCGACTATCAATCTTAAAGTTTGTAGATCAACGCCATTTTGACGAATGATTACTCTAGGGTTATAGCAATTGCCAATTAATCTAATTACCAAAGGTACGTTCCTAGATGATTCATTATTAACAGTGACTTTTCCATTGAAGGAAACTGCATATACATATGGATATTGATACGTATAAATCTTTCCACCACCAACATCAGTAACTTCAATGTGGGTAGACTTATTTACAAGCCAAAGAGATAAACAATCAATCTTCACCTTGCTTTTAAGTACTCCACTCTCTAACTGTGCTTTTGAAGAAGAAACAACGTTTACGTAGCAATACTTTTTGCCAACTGATGTCTCATAGAAGAGTCTAATTTCTTTGCTTTTAGTAATGAATTCTCTCCATCGAGTAAAGCCATAGTACCCATCAAAGAAATCAAGAGTTAAATCAAGGGTTCTTTGAGGAATCTTTCGTTTTGTCTCAACAAACCTTGAATCAAACTCTTCATAGTCGATGTCGAATTCAAAGCCAAAGCCATCCATTTCTTCGATGACACAACTATGTGCGTAATCAAAATAGAAGGTGCTACCAACTTCGTTAACTAAATATAGTTTTCTTCTCATTAGTAAGCACCTCCTAAAGCTTCGTTAATTGAATCCATATCAACATTACCACTAGTGTTAATAGTGACATTATTTGTTGTACGAGAATTGTCAGTATTCATGTATGAATTGCTTGTTGTTTTGACCGTATTCTCTGCATCAAAGTCGCCTGTGCCAAACATCTTTTCGATTAACTTAATTAACCAACCAACTGTATGATCCAAAATCCATTTAATCGCATTGATAATGGCACTAAGGATATCGAGGATTGGTTTTAAGATTTGCATCAAGAGTTGGAGAACAGGAAGAATTACCGCTTTAATGACATTCCCAATAATCACCAAAATAGGAGAAATTGCCTCAATGATTTCAAAGATCACATCAAGGATATCCATAATTGGTGTTAAGAAAATCTCAATTAGAGGCATCAACACTTCAAATAAGGAAGCGATGATTTCAATTATTCCTGAGATGAATTCGATAAGTGGTTCTAGAATCGCCAAGATGATCTCAAGGATTGGTTCAAGAATATCGACCAAGATGTCGAGTAAAGTCACTACAACATTTATAACAGCACCTAAGATGTCCACTATTACGTTGATGATTTCGATTAAGATGTTCAAAACCCCATCGATTAACTCAATTACTACTTCAATAATCTGAACAATAAGTCCAATAACTAATTGAAGAATCTTTGCTACAACTTGAAGAATCTTTGCAATCAGTTGAGTGACAGGAATCAAGATTGCCGTGAGCATTTCTAAGATTCTAGTTATTGGATCAATGAGTTTTTCAAGTAGTTTTACTACTTCATCCAACACCATCATGACAACATCTAGGATGCCATCTATAACCTCGACCAATACATCAATGATTTGATTAATAACGTTCATTAAGATGTCGAGGATTGGTTTCAATTTTTCGATGATTCTTCCAACGAGTTCGACTATTTTGTCGATTAACTGTTGAACTATTTCAAGAACCCTTTTGAGTAAGGCTCTGAAGTTTTCGTTTTGAAGAAGTAACACCGCTATCAAAGCAATGAGTGCAGCCCAAGGACCTGCCTTAGCGGCACCACCGACAGCTTTGAATGCTTCACTGACTGTTCCAAGGACTTCTTTAAACTTCATAAACATTGTTATTGCTTTAGCAACGATTGTTAGAATTGGTCCAATCGCCGCTGCTACTGCCGTAACAACGCCTATGATTCCCTTCATCCTTGTGGACATCTCATTGAACTTTTGAATTAGTTCTTTGATTCTTGGTATTACTTTTTCTCTCAAGAACTCCACTATCTTTGTGATAATTGGAGCCAATGCAGTCGCAAGTTCAGTTCTTAAAGAAAGGAATGCTTGTTTGAGTGCATAGATTTCATTGCCTAATGCACCAGTAATTTCTGCATCTTTTTCGGACACGATACCGACTTTCTCGGCTTCATCCATCCAAGATTGAAGTTCTTCTTCGGAAGCAGATAAAACAGGGTTAAGTAAAGTCCCTAATTTATCTCCAAAGAATTGGTTTGCTAAAGCAGTTCTTGTAGCAGCATCTTCTACACTAGCGATAGAACTACGGATTTTAGCGAAGGCTTGTTCTGCATCTAAACTTGCTAAATCATCCATTGTTAAACCAATCTTTGCTAATTGTTCGGAGACATCATCTCCATTAGCAATTTGACCTAACAAGTTATTTACTTTTTGGAATGCCTTATCAAGGTATTGGGTTTCACTACCAAGTTGCTTTGCTGCATATTCCCACTTCTGCATTGCTTCAAGTCCAACACCGAGTTGTTTAGCGGTATCAGACATTTCATTTACTGTTTCAGTGGTTTTCAATGCTAAAGCTGATAAAGCTGTAACTGCTGCCGTAACTGGAGCGGTAATGTATTTGGTCATTGCTGATCCAATTGCTGAGAGTTTCTCAACATTAACACTACCAAGACTTGAAATCTTACCTTCAGTCTCTTTAAGTTCCTTATTTAGCTTTGCTACTTCTGCCTCCGTATATTGGATGGCACGTTGCATCTTGTTGAATTCTTGCTCAGAAACAGTGCCTAATTTGACACCTTCTCTAGCAACATCAAGAGCCTTTTTTTGTTCATCTAATTTCTTCTTTGTAGTTTGAAGAACTTCGTTTAACTTAGATTGCTTTTGCTTCCATAGATCAACGTTAGAAGAATCGTATTTTAAGTTTTTATTAATCGCGGCTAAATCACGTTGTTGTTCTTTTAAGTCGGAATTGAGAGATTTGATAGAAGCCTCTAGTTCAGTGGTATCAAGTCCGAGCTTAATATTAAGACCTTTAATCGCTTCTGCCATTTCTCTCACCTCCTACCCTAAAAAAGCATCAATATCTGCTTGAGTCGCTTGTTTAGAACCACCTTCTTCATAGATGGATTTTTGTAATTTGACTATGTCAAGGTAAGTCCTAATATCAAAGAATTCCGCATCACGAATCGGTATTCCTAATTGAGCCAGGTTAAAAATAATGTTTGCCGTGATGTTCTCCCCTGGCTTTATTGTTTTGGGGCTAAATCAGTTCCATTAGATTGTTTCTTCACTTCACCAAGAAGTTCGCCAATCGTATTCGCCAAAACAGTTAATTCTTCCACGTTAGAAAGAACACTGAAGTCGAAAGATTGGAGGAAGTGATCGTATGAATCAGCATAGAAAGGTTTATGAAGCACATAGATTAATCTAAAAAGGACATCGATAAATCTACCGACATCGTTCTTATTTGTTTGCATTGCTTTATCTAACTTTTCGACATCATCAAATAGTTCAGTTCCGAAAACATTCCTATAGGAAATGATAGTAAAAAGGGAAGAAGCTAATCTTAGTTCCTTCCCATTGAGTTTAACTGTACGTTCCATGATTCTCTCTCCTATGGATTAGATGCAGGGATTTCAGGAATCACAGGTGCGGTTGTTAAGAAGTTAGTGTAGTTACTATCGCCTTTAACAGACACGCAATTGGTGATTAAATCATCGCCAACTTCGATTGGTCTAGCAGTAATGTTGAGAGTAACGCTATTCGCTTCAATTGAATCCGCTTTGGATTTTGTTGCTTCTGCAATTGGAGTAACACTACATAAGTAGTACCAAACTCTTCTTGCTTTAGCATCACCTTGGAATTCGAAACCAAGAGCAAATGTGACAACAGGTGCGTTAGCGATTTCCACTAAGTTGCCGTTTGCAAGTCTCTTGTATCCAAGAACTGCTGTTTTGAATTCATCAGGGATTTCAGTGAATTTAAGAGTTAATGTTCTACCAGCGTTTTGCACTAAAGATGCATATAAAGTGTCATCTGCATAGACATTGGTGCTTCCACCCACTACTTCACTTGAGAATTCTTGTGCTCCTTGTAGAGCGACTGGAGTATCAAAGCTCCAGTTACCATTGTTATCTTGATTGGCAATGGCGTAATGAACATTTCGTAAACCGAATGTAATTTTGTTATTTGGCATATTTAAATTCCTCCAGCCTAATTTCATAGACTCTACTTATAGAGCCATCAGAGTTTCTAAACTCCGTTGTTAAAGAAAAGATGTAGTCTTTGTTGAGCAATGCTCTTTCGAGTTTCTCTTCAAGGGCTTCATCTTTTTTCTTCGTAATTAATGTGATTTGTATCGTTCTTACATAGTAAACTGGCTTATCATCTCCAAACTGAGGAGGTCTTTTGCCAATCTCTTGATAGACAATCAAAGGTGGATCAGCATTTTGCTCATTGTCATAATCGATATGAGCGTAAATAACTGTCGGAAGAACTGTGAGTAAAACTTGTCTAAGTTTCTTAAGCATTATTCACCACCCCTTTCGATAATCTTTTGAATATCCTCTAGCATCTTTGGAGTGAATTCATCGTATGCAGGTCTCATAAACGGACGAGCAGCGACCATCTTTCCATTTCGATGCCTAAAGCCTAGTTCAATTAAATGAACGATTGATCCTTTGGTTTTCGAATAAATAACAATTGTTTGATTTACTCCTTCGCCATAGGATTCTTTAATAAACGCATCCGCCAAGTGTTCACCTGAATGACTTCTCTTTGGAGCGTTTGATTTGATGTAATCCAGTATTTGATCTGCCGTTTTATCTAAACGTTGAACTATCGCTAATTCAACATCTTTTGTGTAATCTCTAACGGCACGTTCAATTTCAACTGGTAATTTTTCAGGTGTCATAGGTTCCATCCTTGAATTTCCTCCTTCTTTAGAGAAGATTCAGATGCATATAGTTCCATCCACATACCATTTTGATAGGTACGCTGAACCTCATATATTTTGTCTTCTCTTTGAATATAGATATACTTGCTTCCATCATAGATGAACGCTTGAACGGAGACCTTAAAGTCCACCTTCATTTGAGTTTGTTTTGATGAATAGAATTCCTTAGAAGTGATAGAGCTTATCATCCCTACCACCTCCTTGGAGTCGACCAACCGATATCCTTGGTTGCCCAAGTCATCTTCAGCTGTTTTAACACGTAATAGGAATAAGGAAATGTTGCCGGAATTAGGGTACGCTATCACGAGGATGAACCTCCATCAACCTCAGGATTATGCAAGCATAGTTGCCTGAGTAAGACGTCAAAGCTCTTAGGAAGTTCTTTCACTGTCCCATCGCTTTTAAATCCGAAGTTTGTCTTCACATATATGGTAATAAGAGCTGTCACTAATGGATGATTGTCCGATTCAGCGATTTCACGAGGAACTCCAGTTGTGATTAGTAACTGGCGGCACGAGGCGATATGAACGGATATTTCATCATCAGCGTAGTTTTCGGTTGCAGGGATAAGCAAAGCTTTCTTCATCAAATTAAGCATGTTTTCGCTCGACATTTTGACACCTCCTCTTCTATCTATTCGTTAAAATTCTTCCTATTACACTTAAACGGAAGGACCCGCCTTCATGTAAACAAAAAGGGATTTCTCCCATTTCACTTACATTGCGACTAGCGACTTATCAAGGTTAGCGGGCACTCCTCCGTGTTTCGACCTAAGTCTTATTCTCCGTCTTGTTCGGAGTTGTCTTCGTTAGAGCTTTGAGAAGCAGATGCTTTCTTGACTCTTAAGAAGCCTTTGTAGCCAACTACGTTACCACCAGTGAAGACTGATGCTTTGTAGCAGATGATACCATCTTTGAATTTGTAATCAGTGGATTTAGCTACTTCAACACCACTGAAGATTGGGACTTCGTAGTTAGCGAGTGGACCATAAGCCATGCCGTATTCACCAGCTTGTGTTGCAGATGCAGAGATTGCTTTGCAATGTGAAGAGATGATGAATGGGATGCCATCGATTGTTTTGGCCTTGTAGTCAACAGTGTGGACTTTTCTACCTTCTCTAGTTCTTAAACCAGCGAATGCACGTAAGTCATTCTTGTTGAGGATGAGGACACAACCACCTTCGACTTCTTCATCACCACCATAGGCGTAAACGATTTCATCAAGTGTGTTTTCATCGATAGCAGAGATTTCAAGGTCAGTTGCATCAGCAAGTGCTTCACAGTTAGCTGAGAAGATGCCCTTGAATGTGTTTGTGGTACCCGCACCACGTAAGATTTGTTCGGAGATTTTCTTTCTTAAAGCGATGTTGACTCCTTTGACAACTTCACCTTGGTAATCAGCAGCAGGAAGTTTTTCGAGCTCTTCGGTGATTTCTGCATATGCAGTAACTTTGACCTTGGAGATGGTTAAGTAACCAAATTCAGGTTCAGCAGTTGTGTATGGATCACCTTCAGCGGTTAAACCACCAGTGCCATGAGATTTAACGAAAGATTTCTTGTAGGTTTCGCCACCTTTTAAGTTAACGGTGTGAACTTGTTCTACTAAAGTAGAGACTTCACGGAAAGGAACAGGTGTGAGTTTGTCATCAACGTGTTCAGGGAGTAAAACGCCATCGGCAGCAATTGTGACAGTTCTACCTTCTTTTAAGGCTTTACCACGTGCTTCGAGTTCTTCGTTATTCTCGTGTTTTGTTTCAATGACTTCTTTGACATCGAATTTACCTCTCATAGCGAGTTTCTTTTCGATGGCTTTGCGTTCATTGATTAATTCATCGGATTCTTTGTCTAAAGCTTCAAGTTTTTCGACATCGGATTCGGTTTCAGCAAGACCCCTAATTTCTTCAAGGCGGGTCTTAATTTCCTTTAAACGTAATTCTAAATTCATAAAATGAATTCCTCCTAATTTTTAGTTTTGATTTTTATGCGTTTGGCAATCACTTTTCTACGTTCTAAGTTCTCTGCATCATCCAATGCCTTTAGTTCGGTCTCCACCAACTCTAAAGAACGAGCGCTTGCTTGGATGGAAGTTTGGTCGTATGCAGGCAAATCAACAACGGATACATCAAAGAGCCGATCAATTGCCGTAATCGTTCTTTTTGGTATCTTTCCACTTCTATCCCAGCTTTGACTTTTAACAGTGAAAGCAAATGACATCTTGTCTAATAACCCCGCAACAATGGATTTATAAATGTCCACGTTACTGGTTGTATCGATGAGTTCTGCTCTGATTTTGAGTCCTTTTTCATCGACTTCTAAAGAAAGAGAACCATTTCTAGTTCTCGCTAAGATCAATGTGACATCGTTGTGATTGTACTTAAATGGCACATCTTTCATATTGGTACTTGCTAAGGCACCTTTATCAATCACTTCGATGAATCCTCTATCTTCATCACCGATTAAGGTTTCTTCATCAAAGACAATTGCGTAGCCTTCAACAATCATTTTCTTGTTCTCATCATCGCTTCTAGTTTCGATTGAAGAGAATCTAGTTTCCTTCTCCATCTTTTGGATCCTCCTTTTTCTTAGGTTGTAAGATGATTGGTTGTAGTTGATAATCGTTGGCTTTATCTGCATCAACGTAGTTGAGAGATTGAAGTCTTCGATTGCCTCCCTCAATTGGTTCGAACCCTAGAAGTGCTCTAGATTCATTTAAAGAGAGGATGCCAAGACCCATCAATTTCTCGATAGCTTGGACTTTGGTATTCCAAGAAGCATATTGAAGTCTTTCGGAATAGAAGATGATTTGCTCACCATGTTCCAACTGACTTCTTGTTAATAACGCTTTGGAAAATGCTTCAGACATTGCGATGGCAATTCCTTCGATTACTCCTTCATAGAAGGCGTTGTACTCATTTTCGTTGTACTTGTTATCGTAGATGGCATCGCTAACGCCGAAGTAAGTAATGATTTTCTTTTGAAGGAATGTAAGCGTGTTACTGTCCACTAGTTTTGGATCAACCGAAAGAGGAACATAGTCTGCTTTCAAGTCAACAGGAACAATGGAAGAGCCCCCACTCTCAACTGAATCTTTGAGTGCTTTCTCAAATTCAGCCTTTTGAGCTTGCTTATCCTTCTCGTTAAGCATTCCGTTTATTTTTAATAAACCTTTGATTTGGAATGATGTTTTAATAGCGTTGTCTAACCCTTGCAAAACCGAATCATTGATCTTGATGGTTTTTAATAGAGCAGCGTGGTCGCTAACAGCACCACTTCCACCAAAGATATCGTTTGTTCCATAGAATCTTCTTAAATGAATAATGGATTCGTATGGGAGCGTGAATGCTTTCTTATCAGTGAAATAAAAACGGAGATATAGTTCTCCGCTTTCATCTTTTAATGCCTCAACTGAATTAGGTTTTATTGGCCATAACTCTAAGAGGTCATATGTTAATGGATCATACACTGGGTATATGAACGCATTGTTATTTAAATAGAGTAATGTGACCACTCGATAGATGAAATCATATGGTGTCATCATAGGATTAGTCTGAAACTTGAGTAGATAAGCTAAATTGCCTTTCTTCTCAAGGACAGTTTTATCATCTTGAGTCTTCACATATCGTGGTTTCAGCTTTGCTGAATGAGTGGCAATTCTATCTATGCAGATTTTCACCACATCACTAGCGTTAATGTTATCCCCAAAATCGCTGAACAAGTTTAGGGTTGTTTGAAAAAGTCTAGTGTCATAATCAATGGGCACTACTACTTTCTTTTTTCGTTTAAAGATGTCAAATAAACCCATCGATTAAACCTCCTTATTCTTCTTTTGGGATTTCTATAGGAATCTCGTGATAATGAATTTCGGAGTCCTTTTTACCTAGAATGAGTTTTTTGCCTAAGATAGAGCCATCAGTCACACTTTGAATGATATATCCATCTTTTGCTTTTAGGACTTTTCTTCCTTTTTCAATGACTACTTCCATACTAGTCTCCCTCCCTCACTAAATTGAATGTTCTATTTGTTCCAACGTTATTATTGGAATATGTTTTTAGTTTTACTGAAGAAGCTTCACCACTACTGAAAGTAATAACACCTGTGTCATTAATGACCTCACCAACTGGGACTGGCATAAAGTTGCCCCATGCACTTTGGATATAATCTCCACCTGAAATATCAATCTTAAATGTAGTATCTGATAGATATTCATATGTGAAGTTAACAGCATTAGCATCAATTGAGATACAGCCAAATCCGTAAGAGAATTCTAAATCAATCGAGATTTGACTATTCTCATAATGGAATGATTTACCTGCTAATGGGTTATTTCCACCAACAATACCGATTGTCCAGTTCTTATTCGTGGCGATATCAATATCTTCTTCCTCTAGCCTGTCATAGACAGTTTGATGAATAGAGATAACTTTTGAAGCAGAATTCGATAAGTCTTTTAAGTTTCTAAACATTTGAATAACTGATTCTCTAGTTAGGGAAGTACAGTTACCAAAGTTTGCGTTAACATTGAAGTTACTTTGCAACGTAATTTTGCTTAAAACAGGACAGTCTTGAATCGCTTCTAATGGGATTGGAACATTAATTGTGTTAGGGAACCAAATCTCATTTAATAAAGGACAACCCTTAACTACCGCAGTGCCTCCTGAGAATTGCTGTAATCTATCAGGAAGATATAACTTCTTGAGTTTTGGAATGTTCCAAAAAGCATAGGAAGATAAGATTCTTAAATTTGAATTAGCACCAAAAGTGACATATTCACTTCCACAACCACTTAAGTTGTAATTGCCCCATCTAGATAAAGATGATGGGAAATTGATATCTTCTAAGTTAGGAATTCTATATAATGCATAGTCTTCCAAAGAAGCTAATTGAGAACCCTCTTCAAAATCAATTCTTGTACATCCACTTTCATAGAAAGCGTGATCCTCGATAGTCACAACTGTATAAGGAACGCTAACAGCAAATTCATTACTTGCTTGAGACAAGAAGTATGAAGTGATGTAGGTACAACCATTAGGTATTTCAAAATGGTCAAATGTTCCTTCAACTAATTGGGATAACAAAGTGAATTCTTCTGAGGTATGGATAATTCCAAGATTACCTTTAAGAACATCTGCTACAATTGGCTCTGAAGCATAAATGTAATTTGCCGTAATTGTGGAGTCACTATTAGCAACTTCATCACAGGCAACAAATGACATTTCCCATCTGCCTTCATAAGCAGTAATCGCTTTAGGAATCTCAAATTCATTGTTATGAACTCTATATAAATAGGTTGCATGTTTGTGTGTGAATTTTAGGTAATGATAAGTTGAGTCAATCTCTTGATCCACCTGGAACAAAAGTTTTACTCTTTTGCTTTCCCTATATACGGATAACTCAAGAGGAAACTGATCTGCCTCAAGTTTACCGCTTTTATCAACGTGAACGTTTATTTCATAGGCCATTGCTAATCCTCCTTGAAATCAAATAAATTAAGTTGTTCAAAACCTTGTACTTTATTTATGGCTTCTTTAATGTCATTGACTTTGTCAATCTTTTCCCAAGGAAGGAAAGCTTTTCCAAAATGACCATACACTGAAGCATGACAATATATTGGTTCAGTTAGTCCTAATGCTTTAATTGATCCATCGACAGATAAATCAAACGCTTCTTTGACAACGTTGACAATAAAATCATCATCAAATTCACCAGTGCCAAACGTATTAACATCAACGTTTACTGGTTCTTGTTGTCCGATTGCGTAAGTTAGTGTTACTTCACATTCTTTTGCTAATCCGCTCGCTACAATATTTTTAGCAATATATCGAGCTAAATAAGCACCACTTCTGTCGACTTTACTTGCATCTTTACCAGAAAAAGCACCGCCACCATGATGGGCTCTACCACCATAGGTGTCGACAATTATTTTTCTTCCTGTTAGACCAGTATCAGCCTCAAAACCACCTAAGACAAATCTTCCACTTGGGTTGATAAAGATAGCTGTTCTAGCGAGATTAAAATGCTCACACACATAATCAATGACATGCTTTTTAATCTCTCTTCTTAATTCAGCAATTGATTTATCCTCCTCGTGTTGAGCAGAAATAATAATCGTTGAAATACCAACTAAGACTTTGTCTTCATAATCAACTGAGACTAATGCTTTGCCATCAGGAAGGAGTCCGTTAATGATGCGATTTCTTCTACAGTCTTCTAGTCTTGCTGCTAATCGATGAGCAAGGACAATTGGAAGAGGCATATAGGATTTGGTTTCCTTGATTGCGTAACCATAAACAATAGATTGATCTCCAGCACATATTTCTTCTTTATTTACTGCTTGGGAAATATCGCCAGATTGTTCGTGGATTCGACATTCATATTCAATTGAATTTGGGTCTAATCCCACATAACACATCACGTTTTTAGCAACTTGGACATAGTCCACTTTTGCCTTGGTAGTGATTTCACCACTAATGAAGCATTTGTTATGGGCAAGCATGACTTCGCACGCTACCCTCGAATTAGGATCATCTGCTAAGCATTCATCCAAAATAGTGTCAGAGATTAAATCTGCAATCTTATCAGGATGTCCGCAACAGACTGATTCTGCGCTGTAAGTTCTTTTCATACTAATTGTCCTTTCCGAATAGTTGACTAAAGATTGCTTCTAATACTTGAACAACTATTCCATTACCAGCTTGTTTATATTGTTGCGATGAACTAACACCGGAAGCTTGAATCTTGTCGATTTGTTCATCGTTCCAACCCATTAATCTGAGACACTCTCTAGCGGTTAACTTACGGATTCTTAAGTTATACTTAACTGATGGTCTCTCTGAGGAAGTTAAAGAAATAGACTCATCGTGAGTCCTCTTTCCTCTTCCATATCCGTGTGGGTAAGATGTCGAAGCCATTTGGCCTTCTTTGAATTCATCTACCACATCACTATCTACGTACCTTCGAATGTTTCCATCCTCAGTAAATAATTCTTTTTCAAGGTCTGAATAGAGTGTTTCATCTTTGATGACCACTCCAATATTGTCACCACCCGCCGTTGTAACAGTTTGAGAGATGCCCTTTTGAACAGTGCCACGATGGTATTCCATCCTTCCGCTAATATCGACTGCATCTCCTTCTTCGGCTAAGAGGTAGCCTTTCTTTGTGTTGTTTTTAATTGGAATTGCCGTTACTGTTCCGTGGTTTTCCATCACTGTTGGAGATAATCCTTCAGTGTCCACTACTCTAGCGGCATTATGACCACTAGGTGTGTACTTGCCTAAAACAACTACCCCAAGTTCATCAGCTCTAGTTGTAATTGTAGGAGTAACACCATCTTCACCAACTTTAGGGCTTTTTGGTCGAGAATGATTAACAACATCACCCTCATTAACTTCGCCTTTTTGAATAAGATCATCGCAAAGTTTTTCTTTTTCTAATCTTTCAGCGATGAAAGTACCGTTAGAATCAGACACACGTGTAGTGATTGTGCCCGCTACATCTTTTTTAACATTGCGATTATAAGCATCAATAAAGTCACCATCTTCAACTTCGTTTTCTTCTAACGTTTCATCAAGTGCTTTGTTACCAAACTTTTCCACTACGAAGTTATCAGTTGGCCTACTACCAGCTAAGGTTGTAACTGAATTGCCAACTTCTTGATTATCTCTTCCGATGTTTTGAAGGAATCTTTCTCTTCGTGGATAATTGCCTGTTCCATCGGACATAAAGCAATTAATCATTTTTTGGGAAAGATAATATCTCTCTTCAACCTCCGCTTCTAACAAGTCCTTTAGTTTTAACTTTAATTCTTGTTTCTCTGGGAAGATGAATGGAGTATGTGATCCTCTAATGGAAACGCAGAAAACACGTTCCCTGTTCTGAGGGATACCATAATCTTTTGCGTTTAATACCTTCCAATAGTTCGTATAACCGATGGAAGAGAGAAAATCGAGCCATTTATCGAAGTCAGCCTTAAAACGCTTAGAAACGAGGTTTTTGACGTTTTCTAACAGTAAATAAGTTGGAAGCGTTCCTTCATCGTTAGCAATCTTAAGTAATCTTTCAACTTCGTATAGGAGTCCACTTCTAGTTCCTTCAGTGATTCCAGCGAGTTTACCAGCAACGGAAACATCCTGACATGGGAAGCTGTAAGTCCATAGGTCTGCTTGAGGAAGTCTCTCTATCTTAGTGATATCACCAAGATTATTTGCTGATCCGTGAAGTGCTTCGTATGACTTAATTGCATATTTATCGATTTCAGATATCGCCACTACTTCGTGTTCAACACCGATGTTTTTAAGAGCTTGATGCTGACTTCCTATACCGGCAAATAATTCAATGATTTTTAACATAAGACCTCCAATCCAATAAAAAAGCCCCTAACTAGGAGCTCATATTTGTGTAATCGTTTTTGTACCTATTCAGTACGGCATAAGCAATGATTAATGCAACGCATCCATCAATACGCTTATATTTGCTATTCATTTTGCTTGGTTGAATGTTTCCATTAACATCCACTTTAGCCTGAGTGTTAGCAAGACACCATTTAAGAATCGGATTATTATCATAGATAACACCCTTATTTTTTAAGTCTGCTTCAAGTTGTTTCATTGGTTCGCTAAGAGTAAATATACCTTGACGAATCTTTTCCATATTGAAGCCGTGTTCTTCCATTTCATTTACCCAATACTGTGCATTCCAAGGATCATAGCCAATCCATAATGGTCTAATACCATATTCACGAACCATTTGAAGAAACCACTCAGTCACTTTAGTAAAGTCATTTTGACTTCCATCAGTTAGCGTGATTAATCCTCGTTTGATCCATAAATCATATGGGGCACTATCTTCTTGGATTCTTTTCTGCACCACTTCACTAGGCATAAAGAAATGTGGAACGATATACTTCTTGCCTTCTTTAATGACAAGGAGCAAAGCACAGGTAAGGTCAGTCGTGGATGATAAGTCGACACCGCCAATAGCATATGAATCTCTAAGAAATTCAATATCAAATGTGGTTTCGTTATTTAAATCATCAAACGATAACCAAGTACCTGATTCTAACTGTTTAATATTGAAGTCTTTACAAAGCATCGTGACTCTTGTAGAAAGGTCATTCTTTGATTTGTTCATAATGTCCTCTAAATAGGAAATTGCCTTAACTCTTCCTAAGGAAGGATTTGACTTAACCCAAGAGGATTTATCGTTATAGACTTCTTCGGTTGAATCTTGTGTGTAAAGCCAAGGAAGGATTCTATCGTCTTCGATTTCGCCTTTGATGACCTTACGTACATATTCAAGTTTTCTATCCAAAAAACCACTGACTACATTACCTTCGGTTGTGATAATGAACATCAATGGTTCTCGTTTGGTTGATTGAGATTGTTTAATAGCGTCATAGACTTTTGAATCAGACATTTGATGTGCCTCGTCTATACAAGCTATTTCAACATTGTATCCATCCAAGTTGCGTGACTGCGCGGATAACTTCTTAATTTTGTTTTTATTGCGTGGGGAATAGATGAAGAATAAGTTCTTTCTACTTCTATTCTCTTTCGAGAGTGCCTTGGATTGCTCTCTCATATTATTGATTTCCTCAAAGAGAATTGATGCTTGGTCATTGGTGTTAGAAGCACAAATGATGTCCACACCACCACTAGACAAGAAGAATTCAGCAAGATCAATTCCCGCTACAAAGGTTGTTTTTCCGTTCTTACGAGCAATAAGAAGTAACGCTTCAGTAAATCTTCTAAGTCCAGTTTCGGAGTATTTAAATCCATATGCTGTTTGAAGAAATGCTTTTTCCCAAAGTTCAAGAACGAATGGTTGACCATTAAATGGAGATTTAGTGTGCTTACAAAAAGTCTCAATAAAATTGATTCTTAATTCACCAGGCTTTTCATCAAAGAAATATTTTGAATTATCTAAATCACTTATAAGTGAATCAAGAACTGTCTTTAATTCATTGCCAACCTTAATCTTTCCAAGTTCAATCTCATCATAGTATTGCTTTAGGTAGTTCATTAGGACTTACCATTCTTTGTCATGAAGGATTCGAACTCATCTTCTTCATCTTCAATTTGTTTACCAAAGATTGTATTCAAAGTTTTAATAATTCCTTGGTAAGCAGAGACTGATTGGAGATAAGCTTTGTAGCTTGGATTGATACTTGGAACCCCTTTATTGTTGACAATTGTGATGCCTTCCTCAGCGATTTTTCCCTGTAATTCATCCATATTTACCTTTAAAAACGCTGCTTTTTTGAATAATTCATCCACCATTTTCTTTTTGATTTCATCCGAATTTTGGAAGAGCGACTTTAGTCGGTTATATTCTTTTGTGATATTTGTTTTCTTATTCATAGTGCCTCCTACAGGAAAAAACGAATTTGAAAAATTTATCCCACGCATTTTAGAGGTTTGGTCCCACGGCACTTTAGTGAATCAAACAAAATGCTAGGTGGGGGGAGTATTTTTCTCTTTCTTCCCAACTAAATTTCCTTCCTTGTCCCACTCATAAGTCCTTGAGCCTCCAAACCTTTGGTGCTCCTCGTTATGACACTCAGTACATAGAAGGATTAAGTTATCTTGATTAATAGTTATATTAGGATCAGTGACATTCTTTGGAGTTAAGTGGTACAGGCGATGGGAGTCGAACCCACACGTCATCTCTGACAGTAGATTTTGAGTCTACCGCGGCTGCCATTACGCCACGCCTGCATATCAATAATATTATATAGTGATAATTAATATTTTCAATCAATTTTGGCGTGCTTGACACGAGTCGAACGTGTGACCTCAACCTTCGGAGGGTTGCGCTCTATCCTACTGAGCTACAAGCACATTAATTGATTGATTCATCCCTAAGGATGGTGCGGCCGAGAAGACTTGAACTTCCATGATTAGTAATCACTAGGTTCTGACTCTAGCGCGTCTACCAATTCCGCCACGACCGCACTTAACTATTTTCTTTTTTCATCCTCTTCTTTTTGAAGAGTTTTGAAATCGATTTTTCCTAATAAGGTTCTTGGTAATTCTTTTCTGAATTCAATTTCTTTTGGAACTGCCCAACGAATTAAATATTTTTGACATGTATCCATAATTCTATGTCTCATATCTTCTTCATCAAAATATTTAGCTACAACAAATACTTTAATCGCAGAAACAAGTCTAGGATCCGGGATTGAAATCGCACAGGCAGATTCAACTCCTGCGACTGTTTCAATAAGGTGTTCAATTTCAGATGGGAAAACTCCAACACCAGAAACTTTGACTACTCTTTTCTTACGTTGCTTAAAGAAAACAAAGTTTTCTTCATCCATATATCCCAAATCACCTGTATGTAAATAACCATCAATAACCGCTTCTTTTGTAGCTTTTTCATCATTGAAATAACCGATCATGTTAGTAGGTGATTTAATACAAATTTCACCGATTTCTCCTCTTGGGAGTTCTTTGTTATCATCATCTAAAATTTTAATATCCATTCCAGAACTTGGATAACCAATAGAGCCTAATTTGTTATGTTCATGGGTGTTAACAATAACAACAGAGATAGATTCTGTTAAACCATATCCTTCAAAGAGTCTTGCTCTTGCCCCATTTTTAATTAAAACATTATCAAATTTTTCTTTAAGTGTCGAATTCATTGAATCTCCGCCTAAGAAGCAAGCTTGAAGCCATCTTAATCTTTTGTTTTCGGTAAACTTTTTGTCTCTTAACAAACTTTCAAAAGCATTAGGAACACAAATAAAGCACCCCATCTTCAAATCGTTAAATGCGCTGATCGCAGCCTTATTAGAAAATTTAGGAATAAGTGCTAAACACATACCACAATAGAAAGTCGCGTGCATAGTAATACATAGACCAAATCCATGGAAAGATGGAAGGATGCCCATCATTCCTAAACCTTTCGTGTCTTCTTCTCCATCTACGCACAAATATTCATATGCGTGAGAGGCTGAGAAATTAAACGCACGAGAAGATAACATAATGGTTTTTGGCTCTCCAGTTGTAGATCCGCTATGAAGGAGGATGCCACATTCATCAATAAATGAATTATCAACTTTTTCAATTCTTGGTCCTTTATATTTAAGGTCGTGTAAATAAGTAAATCCTTCAAATTTTCTCGCTTTAGATAATTTTTTACGGATTTTTCTATTTAAGAAAGTGTGATAAATAAATCTTTTTAAAGGTGGGAGATAATCTTCAACACGAGTAACAATAATCTCTTTAGAGATTTGACGATATTTTTCAACTTCTTTTGCCACTCTTTGTTCGAACAAGAAAGCAACTTTTGTTTTAGTCTTTTTCATTATTTCTCTAATTTGGTTATATGGGGTGAATGGGTGGACCATATTAGCGATCGCACCAATCTTGTTCACCGCATAAAACAAAATTAAAGTATCAGGGATGTTAGGTTGGGCAATCAAAATAACATCGCCTTTTCTAATGCCTAATTGGTTATATAAAATATCCGCAGTTTTATCGATAAGTTTTAAAAAACGCTTATAAGAGATGGTTCTTCCTTGATAATAAAGGGCTTTCAAACGAGGATCGCTTTTCGCACGTGCTTCAACAACTTCATATAATGAATAATTTTCTGCGTTCATACATTTTAAACTCCTTTGCTAAAAATAATTCTAAGTATTTCAAATAATGGGAATAAAATAACTTGATGTCCTAAATAGAACCATATCGCGTGTCTTCCAACAAAACAAAATGGTCTTTCAAAATTATAACGATTTTTAAAGATAGATTTCTTGTTTTTATATAAAAATTTTGCCACTAAAGCTCCTAAGAAAAAGAATCCAATATAGGGGAATAAAGGCATATAATCGCCTTGAGCGATTCCCATTGTTTCAACTCTTCCATATACAAAGCAGTTTCTAATTGGATCCCATGATGATCTTAAAAACTCAGGTGACCATAAAACTGGAATATAAACATTGTTAGTAAATCCAGGAATAGTAGTTAAGAATGGAACGAAATAAACAGTAATTAAAACGGACAATAAAGCAAAAGAGGCAATTGGTTTCCAAGAATATTTTTGGAATAAACAATAAAATATTGTGGAAAAAGCAAGAACTCCAATAACATTAAAATCTATTCTAACTGCTCCATTATTAACAAAAACTTGCATAACATTAGTGACAACTAACAAAGAAGAATAAACCACTAATAACAATCCTGCTCTTTTCCAGTTATTCTTTGAAAAAGCAGAAGATAATCCAGAAATAAATGTAAAACCAAATAGGACGAGTGGTCTAATAACACTTCTTGCGTCGCTATACCAATAGAAACTAAAAACTTTATATAAGCCATTTAAAAATGGGATTGAAGTATTAACTAAACCAAATTGCCAAAGTTTTAAAAATATATGATCCAAAATAACAATAATCATCAAAAGACCGCGAACAAAATCAACTTCGTGAACCCTTTTTTCAAAAGCACCAAGTCTTGAGATGTTTTTAGTTTGTTGATTAACTGCTTCTACCATAATTTTTAAAAACCGTATTTCTGGTCGAGACGATGGGATTCGAACCCACGGCCTCCTGGTCCCGAACCAGGCGCACTACCAAGCTGTGCTACGTCTCGATTAGAAATCAAATAACGATAATTGGTCTGACTCTGGAAGACCTTTTAATACTCCTAATTCTTTTAAATCTTTGACGTTTGTGTTGTTTAATTTTGTTCTAGCAAGTAAATCTTCTATTGAATAGAATTCTCTTTCTTTTCTTGCTTCAACGACTGATATAGCCGCGGATTCTCCTAAACCATCCAAGGTTGTAAATGGAGGAATTAAACATTTATTCTCGTGATCGACAACGAATTTTGTCGCATCAGATTTTTCAATATCAATATTTGAGAAAGTGTAACCTCTTTGAACCATTTCGATCGCGATATTAAGCGTTTTATTAATTTCTTCTTCAATCGCACTTAAAGATTCTCCTTTAGTTCTTGATCTAAGTTTAAAAGAGTCTAATTTTTCAATGATTGCAGATTCACCTTTAATCATTGTTTGAATATCATATTTCTTCGCTCGAACAGAGAAATATGTCGCATAGAATTCAAGTGGATAATAAACTTTAAAATATCCAACACGAATCGCCATCATAACATATGCAGTAGCGTGACCTTTAGGGAACATGTATTTAATCAGCTTACAAGATTTGATGTAATATTCAGGAACCTTGTTCGCTAACATAATCTCCTCGTATTCAGGTCTAACACCTTTACCTCTTCTAACCTCTTCCATGATTTGGAAAGCAACTTGAGATGGAAGTCCTTTTGAAATTAAATAAGTCATAATATCATCACGACATCCAATAACTTCTGGAAGAGTACAAATTCCATCATGAATTAATTGCTCAGCGTTGCCATTCCAAACGTCAGTACCATGAGATAGACCAGAAATGATAACAAGTTCAGAGAATGTTGTTGGTAAAGTATCATTTAAGATTCCACGAACAAAGTTCGTTCCGAATTCTGGAATCGCCATCGCACCTGTTTGTTGGGCGAGATAATTACGTTTTAAGCCTAAAGCCTTGTTAGAAGAGAATAAACTTAAAACTTTTGGGTCATTCATAGGAATTGTTTTCACATCAATTCCAGTTAAATCCGCCATCATCTTAAGTGCCATAGGGTCAACGTGACCTAACATATCTAATTTTAAAACTGTTTCATCGATAGAGTGGAAATCGAAGTGAGTAGTTTTCCATGAAGCATTAACTTCATCTGCAGGATATTGAATAGGTGTGAAATCGTTAACTTCGCAGTAATCAGGAATAACAACAATACCACCAGGGTGTTGTCCTGTTGTACGTTTAACATCGACACATCCAGCAGCAAGGAAAGCCACTTTGGCTCTACTTACTTCATCTGGATTAAGACCACTTCTTTCTAAATATCCTCTTGCAAAACCAAAAGCAGTTTTTTCAGCGACCGTTTCAATAGTGCCCGCTCTAAAGACATTATCAGCACCTAAAAGTTCTTTGGTGTATTCATGGGCAATCGCTTGATAATCACCAGGGAAGTTAAGATCGATATCAGGGGTCTTATCAGCGTGGAAACCAAGGAAGGTTTCAAAAGGAATATTTTGTCCGTCATGAACAAGTTCAGTGCCACAAATTGGACACTTTTTATTTGGCAAATCATAACCAGACTTAATGTCTGGATGAGTTTCACTCGTCCATTCTAAATGTTTACATTTAGGACATCTATAATGTGGAGGTAATGGGTTAACTTCTGTAATAGACGCCATCGTGGCAACAAAGGAAGACCCAACAGAACCACGAGAACCTACTAAGAAGCCATCATCTTCAGCTTTTTTAACAATTTTATGAGCAATGTAATAAATAACAGAATATCCGTTATTAATAATACCGTCTAATTCAACTTCAAGACGTTTTCTAATCAATTCTGGAACAGGATCTCCATAAAGTTCTTTCGCTTTGTTGAAGCACATATCGGTTAATATTTGTTCACAGTTTTCAATTTTTGGTGTGAATAATTTATTATTTGGAACTGGAACAATTGAATCAATCATGTCAGCGACAATATTAGTGTTTTTAACAACGATTTCATAAGCTTTTTCTTCACCTAAGAAATCAAAATCACAAAGCATTTCATCTGTAGTTCTTAAATGTTGATCAGGATTTTCAAATTCTCCAAATTTACCATGTTCACGGGCGTATGGCATTAATGGGTGTGGAATTCCTCCAACAGCTTTAGATGAAATATAAACATCTCTAAAGATTTTATCTTCAGGTTCGCAATAATGGACATCGCCTGTCGCAACAACAATCTTATTAATATCATCTGCTGCTTTGACAAGGTCTTTAACCATTGTTTCAAGTTGTGAATCACTTTCGATATCTCCAATGTTCACTAAATATGAATAATTGGATTTTGGTTGCACTTCGATATAGTCATAGAAAGACATAACTTCTTTAAGTCTTTCTTCGTTATAGTAACGAAGAGTGTTAAAAACTTCTCCGTTAAAACAAGCCGAGCCAAGCAATAAACCTTCTCTATGTTTAATAAGTTCTCTTCTTGGAACCCTAGGCCCATCTGCATAATATTCACAGTGAGATAGAGATACGAGTTTATATAAATTTTTTAAACCTTCTTTTGTTTTAACAAGAGCGACAACGTGGAATGGTCTAATATGTTTTAAAAGTGATTTTGGCGTTTTTAAATCTGCAAGTTGAGCGTGAGTCATCTTCAAATTATCCTTTGTTAAAAGGGCGAGCATTGGTTGCCAAACGCTATTTAAAACAGAGGCGTCATAGTCCGCTCTATGGGCGCTTTCTTCGTCATATCGAACTTCCATATTTCTACATAAAGCACCAAGATTATGTCTTCTTGCTTCTGGGAACAAATATCTAGATAAGGCAAGAGTGTCAATAACTGGGTTATTCATTTTTTCATAACCATGTTTTTTAAGGGCTTCTTGAAGGAAACCAACGTCGAATTCAGCGTTATGAGAAATTAAAATAGAATCTCCAATAAATTCGATGATTTTTGGAAGAACTTCTTCTAATGTTGGTTTATTTTTAAGCATTCCATCTGTAATATCGGTAATTTCACTAATCTTTTTAGGAAGAGGATATCCAGGATTGATCAAAATATCTAAAGATGAAACAACCATACCTTTTTCAACTTTAACCGCACCGAATTCAATAATATCGTTATATCTTGAACTTAAACCTGTTGTTTCTAAGTCGAACACTACATAAGTCGAGCGATTAAGAACTCTATCGCTAGGATTCATAACATACTTAAGTTCGTCATCGATAACATAGAATTCACAGCCATAAATCATTTTAAGGCCATTTTTCTTCGCGGCTTTTTGAGCGTCAGGGAAGGCTTGAACTACTCCGTGATCGGTAATCGCTAAAGCGGTGTGACCCATTTGTTTTGCGGATTCGCATAATTTTGAAATAGGGCTAACCGCATCTTGAACTGACATAGGCGAATGCAAATGTAATTCAACTCTTTTAATTTCTGAATAATCTTTACGAGGTTCATCAGGTGGAAGAAGGTCAACATAATGGCCCCTAACCATTAATTGCTTTGTGTAATCATCGACATAAGCAACACCTCTAATACGAACATTAACTCCGCGAGACAAATTCTTTAATAGTTCGTCATGGTTTTGGTTTTGTGATAGGACAACAAATATCGCACCCATCGCATCATCGTTAACACCTAAAGTTATTTTCTTCTTTTGAGAAAATTCTTTGATTTCAATAGAGAATATTTTACCAGTAAAATCAATAGAGCCAGAATTGGAGTCAATTGTATCAATTAAATCTATTGGAACGTAGTTTCCTCTTTTATTTAGTCTTGCTCTCTCTCTTTCTTTTTTCATTTGAGCTTGGTTACGCTTCATAAGATCGAGCAAAGTATTTTGATCGTTTTCTAATTCTTTTAAATGTTCTTCTTCAATAATTTTTTTAATGTCTTGTTTTTGTTCGACCTCCTCTTCTTTTACGTCGTCTTCTTTGATTGCTTCTTCTGCAATTGAGGTAGCTTCTTTTGTAATTTTGTTAAACGCACGTTTAGAGATTTTAATTTCTTCGGTTTCTTGAACTTCTTTAACTTCGCTAGTTAATGAGAATTCATAACAAAGAAAATCTAAGAAAGACATGAAGTCTTTTAAGATAGGGGAAAGTCTTTTCTCTTCCTCTTCACCCATATAAACAACATGAATGATATATTCGCTTATTTCTAAGTTAATATTTGAAGGAATGTGATAAATGGTTTGATACCAATCTTTAAATAAAGATTGAACATCATCTCCAGTTGGTCTATTGATGTAAGAAAAACGAATAGAGTATGGGTAAGTTATTGTTGCCAAACCATCTTGGAATTGTCTTAATAAGTAATAATCCCAAGGTGTATTTTTAACAATCACCATATCTAGTTGGTCTTTTTTAAAACGGTTTTTTCCAAGCATATCAAAATCAATGTCAAAATCATCGACATTAAAAATTCCGATACTATTTAAAAAACGAACCATTTTATCTTGCATAAATACCACCTAGAATAAACCAAAAATATCTTTTATAACAATTAGGATCATTAATCCGAAAAGCAAAACCATTCCAACAAATGAGGCGATACTCTTTGCTTTTTCAGGAAGTTTTTTACGGGTAATACCCTCGATCGCAAGCACTAATAGGTGCCAGCCATCTAAACCTGGAAATGGGATTAAATTAAATATTGCTAAGTTAACAGAAATAATAGCCCAAAGTTGGATAAAATATGAAGCACCGAAGTTTTGAAGTGTAGATGTGCTTTCTGTAAAGATAGCGATTGGCCCTCCAACACTATCCCAGCCTTTACCAACAAATAAACCACCTAACGCTTCAAAAATCATAACGGAAGATTTTCCAAAATCTTTTCCGGTCTCGCTGATTGCTTGACCAAAATTATTCCAATATGTATATAAATACATTTGAACACCGCTATCTTCTAGAGTAACTGTCTTTCCTTCTACTTCACTATCTAAATGGATGCTATAACCTTTAATGTCAGTAGCGATTTCATCTTCTCCATAGGAGCAAGTAGTAAGAGTGAAATCGAGTGAAAGTATTGCTTTTTCACTTGAAGAAGCATTAATTTTAACTTCGTTCATGTAATTGATTTCATTATCTTCGATTGGGAAATAACGGAATAAGTCTACATAATCACGATTTTTAAAAGTTGCTTTTGATGTATCGATGATGACTGCAACAGTTAGATTTGTTCCGTCTTCATAAGTAATAATTCCATCTTTAGAAACGATATAAAAACCATTCGCTCCAGCGACATTTGCTTCTTCGCTTAAATTATTAATATCGTTCCAACCAACATATAAAGTTGTATATGGGTTTTCTACATCTACCACTAATCCCGCGGTAGACGCAGGAGAATTATCAATAACATCAAAGTGTGACAAATATAATTGTTTTTGTTCAAAACAGCTATTAGAGATAAAAAATAAAACTAAAGCAAGGACAGCGTTGAGGAAAACTCCTGCTGCCATAATGATTGCTTTTTTCCATTTCTTAACATTTGCTAATGAACGTTTAGGATCAATGTTTTCAACACCATCAGGGAGTTCACTTGTATCATTTTCGTTTTCACCATACATAGAAACATATCCACCAAAAGGAATGCTTCTAATTGCGATATAGGTTTCTCCTCTTTTTCTTTTCTTACGGAAAAGTGCAGGACCAAATCCTACAGAAAATTCAAAGCAATATACTCCGAATGCTTTTGCAGCGGCTAAATGTCCTAATTCGTGAATAACAACTAAGACACTAAGACACAAGACGAATAATAATATATGTAAAATTATCAATTTTTATTCCTCCTTAAGTTATTAATATAACTAATCGTTTCAATTCTAATCAATTTATCTACCTCAATAATATGCTCTAAGGTAGGATTTTTCGTATTTATATGTCGATGCATCATCTCATCGATA
Organism: Bacilli bacterium; assembly: GCA_017502465.1. GTDB lineage: Bacteria > Bacillota_I > Bacilli_A > RFN20 > CAG-826 > RGIG5418. The sequence goes on from JAFVUY010000025.1 coordinate 89,342, forward strand.
ACCTTTTCGATTTCAAGAAATGATATTTCATCATTTAAGAAAGCGTTAACCGCGACTTCGTTCGATGCATTTAAAACCGCTCCATAGGTACCTTGATGTTCAATAACCACCTTAGCCCATTTTACTAATGGATATCTTTTCATATCAAAGGTATGAAAATGATATTCACCGGTTTGATTTAAATTATAAGCGATATAGGTCGAATAATCTATTTGTTTCTTAAACAAAGCATATTCAATTGCATCTCTCATATCTGGTTTAGAAATATCTAGACGATAATATCCGTCTTTATATTTCACACCTCCATGAACATGACTCTCATCATGAAGAATTACCTCTATATCGTCAAATGAATAATTAAACAAATAATAAGCTTCAATGATTTCAAAACATTTATTCATCATAGATGCAGAGTCAATTGTTATTTTATTACCCATTTTCCAAGTTGGGTGATTAAGTGCATCTTCTTTAGTCACTTCTTTTAGTTGTTCTCTATTTAAATGTCTAAAAGCTCCTCCTGATGCAGTAATGAGTATTTTTTCAACATTTTGATTATCTACACCTAAACATTTGCTAATCGCGACATGTTCAGAATCAATTGGATATAATTGCCCAAAACCTTCCGCTAATAAATGATTAATAATTTGTCCCCCAACCACTAAACTTTCTTTGTTTGCGAGGGCGAGAGTTTTGTTGAGTTTTAAAATTTTAACACTGGGAACTAGTCCAACAAATCCCACTAAAGCGTTAACTGCCATATCAAAAGAAGATTCTTCGATAAGTTTAATTAGTCCTAAATCTCCAAAATAGAAATTAATATCTTTATACTTGTCTTTGAAAGACAAATAATCGTTTTCATTTTTAAGACAGATGTGTTTTACATTTTTAAATTCTTTGATTAATTCGTCTACTACTTCGACTCTTTCGCCAACAGAAAAAGAAGTAAGTGTAAAAATATTTTTATGTTTTCTAATCACATCAAGAGTTTGTTTTCCAATGCTACCTGATGCTCCTAAAATTAATAAATTCATAATTAGAACAGTGGGTTTCCACCAGGATAACTATATGTAACAGAAAGAATAAAGCAAATAAAGATCGAGGAGAAAATAGCAGAGAAAATTAAAGAATCTACCCGGTCAAGAACTCCTCCGTGTCCAGGGATTAATTTACCAAAATCTTTGATTTCATAATAACGTTTTAAAGATGAGAAGGTGAAATCCCCAAGGGTTGAAAAAAGTGGAATCAATAAAGATAAAGATAAAATAAAATACCAGTTTTCAACATCTAATTTTTGTAAAACTGGATGTCCTCCTAACGCTAAGAAAAAGGCAAAGCAGAAAGAGAAAATCGTGGAAATAATAATTCCACCGAAAAATCCTTCCCATGTCTTTTTAGGAGAGATGCGTGGATTAATCTTGTTTTTACCAAAGAAAACACCAACAAAATAGGCTCCAATATCGGTCATAAATGTTGCTAAAGCAACATATACTGCAAGTGATGATGATTCAAAATTTTTAAAAAATGAGAAATAATTATTATCAGCTTCGTTTAATAAAACGAATTTTTCATATAAAGGGATATAGCGAAGATAAAGCATTGATTGGAAACCAAGTCCTACAACGATTCCAATTGCAAAAACAAAACATGCGTCTCTAACTGAGAAATTCGCGTCAGCGACAACTAACCAGAAAAGAGCGAAGAACGCTACAACAACAATAAATATGGACAAATAAATGGAATTGAACCCACCATATATGTGCCAACCTTCATGATCAAGTTTAGAAGTGAGTTGTCTTAATAAAGGCCAGAATGTTAAACAAATAATTAATATTACTGAAACAACATATAACCAAACAGAATGCTTTGGTTTCGCGCATCTAATAATTTCATAAGTTGCGACAAAAACAAAAAATAAAACCAAAAGAGCAAAAAGCCAATCTCCAAATAAAATACATGGAATTGCAACAGCTAGAGCAACAATTGAGGAGATGATTCTAACTTTCAAAGAAAGTTTTGTTTCTTTATTTATTCTATTAAAAGTAATTGTTTCTCTTTTTTTATTCATTTCAAAACCTCTATACCCTTAATTTAAGTATAAAGTCTATTTATTTTTTTGTATATAAAAAAATATAAAAAAAGCGACGCTTAGGTCGCTTTAGTTAGACGGTCATAATTTCTTTTTCTTTTTCAGAAACGATAACGTCAATTTTTTTACTCATTTCATCAGTGACTTTTTGGATGTCATCTTGAACTCTTTTTTGGTAGTCTTCAGACATTTCTTCATCCATCTTCACTAAATCCATATAATCTCTACGAATATTACGAATGGAAATCTTTGCTTCTTCTCCGTATTTTTTCGCTTGTTTAACGATATCTCTACGACGATCTTCTGTTAATGCAGGAATGATTAATCTGACACATGTTCCTTCATTAATTGGGTTGATACCCAAATCAGAAGCGTTAATCGCACTGACGATAGATTTTACATCGTTTTTATCGTAAGGCTTAATTAATAATTGACGTGGTTCTGGAATAGAAATTGAAGCTATTTGATTAATTGGTGTTGGTGAACCATAATAATCAACATCAATTCCGGATAACATTTGAGCGTTCGCTCTTCCTGTGCGCAATGTTGAAAGTGAACTTTTTAATGATTCAATACTTTTGCCCATTCTTTCTTGAGCATCTAATGCAATAGCGTCCATAATTTATTTTCCTTTCTTACAAACACTTCCGACATCTTCTCCTTTTGCGATTTTTTCAAAGTTAGCAAAATCAGACATAGAGAATATGCGGATATCGATATCTTTATCTAATAATAATTCTATCGCAGAAAGGTCCATAACTTGAAGTTTTAATTCTAAAATTTCATTATATGTAATTTCTTTGATAAATTTGGCGTGTGGGTTTTTGTTTGGATCATCATCATATAAACCATCAACACCGTTTTTCGCCATAAATATGGCGTCACAGCCAACTTCAATCGCTCTTAATGTTGCAGCGGTGTCTGTGGTAAAGAATGGCTTTCCAGTTCCTCCTGCAAGGAATGTAACCTTTCCTTCGCTTAATGATTTAATTGCGTCATCTTTGTCATAAAGTTTAACAACTCCTTCAATCGGAGAGATTGGTGAGTAAACAACAGATTCAATGCCATTATTTCTTAAAGCAGAAGCAATTGAAATAGCGTTAATCATTGTTCCAAGCATTCCCATGAAATCTGCGGGAATTCTTTCTAAACCTAATTCAGCCGCCATTTTGCCTCTATAAATATTGCCTGCACCAACAACGATTGCGATTTCTATTCCATTATTGTGAAGAAGGGTGATGGCTTTTAAAATGTGCTTAAAACTTCCTTCTCCAAAAATTGAATTTGGATTGCTTTCTTTTAAGGCTTCCCCACTTAATTTGAGTAAGATTCTTTTATATTTCATACTTACCTCCAAGAGTAGAAAAAAAGAAACACAAAAGTGTTCCTTTTTATTTTAGTTAATTATTTAACTTGGGACATAACTTCGGATGCGAAGTCGTCTTGTCTTTTTTCAATGCCTTCACCAACTTGGTAACGAACAAATGTGAGAAGTTCGATACCTTTTTCTTTGAGGAATTGACCAACTGTTTTGGAGTCATCCATTAAGAATGGTTGATGTTCAAGTGTTGTTTCTGCGAAGATTTTCTTAACTTTTCCATCAAGGATTTTAGAGAGAACTTCTGCAGGTTTGTTGCATAATTTTTCATCAGTTTTTGCAGCTTCTGTTTGAATTGCTTTTTCGTGTGCAATAACTTCTGCTGGGATATCGCATTCTTTTGCGTAAACTGGGTTATTAGCAGCGATGTGCATTGCTAATTGTTTTGCAATATCAGCGTCTTCTTTATTGATTTTAACTAAGACAGCGATTTTGCCACCGTTATGGATGTAAGAACCGACTAATTCGCCTTCACCTTGTTCGAGAACTTGGAATCTACGAAGATCAAATTTTTCACCCATTTTAACAGTTGCGTCAACAAATAATGCTTCTGTAGCTGCTTTTGCTTCTTCAACTGTTTGGCAGTTGTTTTTAAGGATTAAGTCTGCGCATTCTTCACATAATTCACGGAATGCATCTCCTTTGGAGACGAAGTCTGTTTCACAGTTAACTTCGAGAACGATTGTTCTGCCACAGCAAGAGCATGTTTTGACAACTGCTAAGCCTTCAGCAGCAATACGTGATGCTTTTTTAGCGGCTTTTGCTAAACCTTTTTCACGTAACCAGTCGTGTGCTTTTTCTAAATCGCAATCATTGGCGAGCAATGCACCTTTGCAGTCCATTAAGCCGGCGCCTGTGCGATCACGTAAGATTTTGATTAATTCAATTAAATTGTTTCCCATTATTTTGTTTCTCCTTCAGTTGTGGTTGTTTCTGCAGGAACTTCTTCAGTTTTTGGTTTTCTTGGTTTGCGGGCTTTTGGTGCTTTGTTTTCACCTTCACCTTTTTCTTGGTTGCGAGCAGCTCTTTCAGCTTGTTCTTTTTCATAAGCTTCTTGACGTGCAGCTCTTTCAGCGCGAATTCTTGCTAATTTTTCAGAGTTTTCTTTGTCTGTTTGACGAATAACATCTTTCATTGTAACGGATTCGCCTTCATCTTTGACGTAAGCAACAACTGGGATACCACCTTTGCTTTCGACAACTGCGTCTGCCATAACTGCTAAGATTAATGCGACAGAACGAATTGCATCGTCGTTTGCTGGAATGACATAGTCAACCATATCTGGATCACAGTTTGTATCGATGATACCAAAGACTGGAATGTGTAATTTTCTTGCTTCCGCAATAGCGTTGTGTTCAATACGTGGATCGATAACAAAGAGAGCGTTTGGAACTTTTCTCATTTCTTTGATACCGTTTAAGTTCTTTGTTAATTTTTCTTTTTCTTTTCTTAATTGAGCAGCTTCTTGTTTTGGTAATAAATCAAGTTCACCTTCTTCATCACGTCTTTCAAGTTCTTTTAAGAATCTAATACGTGTTTGAATGGTTTTGAAGTTTGTTAATGTACCACCTAACCAACGGTTTGTGATATAGAATGAACCAGAACGTAAAGCTTCTGCTTCAACTGCTTCTTGGCATTGTTTTTTAGTGCCAACGAATAAGACTTTTCCGCCTTTATCAACGATTTCTTTTAATGCTTTGTAAGCAACTTCGATAGCTGTAACTGTTTGAGCTAAATCGATGATGTGGACAGAGTTGCGAGCTCCATAGATGTATTTTTTCATCTTTGGATTCCAACGACGTGTTTGATGACCGAAGTGTGCGCCAGCTTCTAATAATTTTCTCATTGTGATGACTGGTGCATCAGGATCATGCATAGCTGCTTCCATTGGGTTGGCAGCAACTTCTTCGCTAACCGCTTCAGTAGCGACTACTTTTGTTTCTTCACTCATTTTGAGAGCCTCCTTATGTTTTTTCCTCCATCATTTCTAACGCTTTGCCACACCTACCCGCAGGTTGTGCACAACGGAAAGCGAATCCATGATGTGTGTATTCTGCATAAACGCAGCGTGCATATTCTAACACGCACACATTTAATGAGCAAGTAAAGTTTAATCTTTTTTCTTCGCCCTAGGGTGAAACGCTAAATAAGTTTGTTTCATCGCCTCTTCAGTTACATGGGTATAAATTTGAGTGGCGTTTAAACTTTCATGACCTAATAATTCTTGAATAACCCTGAGATCTGCACCGTTTTCTAGTAAATGAGTAGCAAAACTATGTCTTAAAATATGAGGGTGAAGACCAACAAAATTTCCTGTTTTTGTTTGAATTTGATCAAGAATATATTCAAGACCTCTAGTAGTGAGTTTTTTACCATCTGAATTTAAAATTAGAGTGTTAGATGGTTCTAGTTGCTTCTCAGCAAGTTTAGGTCTACAGTCTTTTAAATATCTTTCAATTGTCTTTTTACAATTAAGGGTAAAAGGTACAATTCTTTCCTTGTTTCCTTTGCCAACAATTCTAATTACTCGATTAGTAAAATTAATATCTTGAATCGATAAATTGACACATTCACTCGCTCTTATGCCTGTATAATAGAGAATCTCTAAAATCACTTGGTCGCGAAGCATTAATTCATCTTCTCTTTTTAAATTGTCCACTAAAAGATCTTCAATTTGGTTTTTGTCTAAAACTCTTGGGTACCTCTTGTCTGATTTTGGGTTAAGGATAAATTGAAATGGATTAATATCAACATAGCCTTCCTTAAGGCAATATGAATAAAAATGTTTTAAAGAAGATAGCCTTCTTCTACACGACCTTTTGGAAATCCCATTATTTAGTTCTTGAGTTAAAAAGTTTCTAATAACAATAACATCAACATCATCCATATTGATATCTTCTCTAACTAGGAAATCAAAAAATTTCTCAATGTCTCTTTGATAAGATATAACAGTTTGAGACGAATATTTTCTTTCTTCTTGAAGATGAGTTAAAAATCTCTTTAATGGTTTATTCATTAATAATATTTTACAAATATTTTTAATAATTGTTAAGAAAAAACCGTAATTTTACTTACGGCTTCTTCTATATTTTTCTTTGTGATCGCATGTTGGGTAATTAGAGCAACCTAAGAACATGCCATATTTACCTTTTTTCTTTAATAAAGGGGCACCACATTTCGGACAAACTTTGTCAGTCAATTCTCCAGTTTGTTTTGACTCTACTGGAATGTTGTCTGGTTTAACATACTTACATTTTGGATAGTCAGGGCATGCGTGGATAATTTTTCCTTTACGGTCAACTCTTTCAACAAGTTCTTTTCCGCATTTTGGACAAAATTCTCCTGTTTTTTTAGCAGGTGCTTTTTCTTCTTTTTTAACATAGGAACATTTTGGGAAATTACTGCATCCTATAAAATCTCCAAATTTGCCTTCGCGTTTAAGAAGTCTAGCGCCGCATTTTGGACAAGTTTCATCCAATAATTCTCCCTCGCCATTTTGGTCGATATACATAAGTTCATTAGCTTTTTCTACTTCTTCTATGAATTCTTTATAGAAAGAGTCTAAAACTTTTGTTCTATTTTCTTCTCCTGATTCAATTCCATCAAGATGGAGTTCAAGTTTTGCGGTGTAATCTGGTTTAGAGACTTCGGGGAAGTATTTGTTTACAACGTAAGCGGTTTTACTTCCTTGTTCAGTTATCTGAACAATTCCACGATTATCAATAATATATTTACTCTTGGTTAAATTCTCAATAGTAGGAGCGTATGTGGAAGGTCTTCCAATACCAACTTCTTCCATAATTTTGACAATTTTAGCTTCAGAATATCTTGCTGGTGGTTGAGTAAATTTTTGTTTTCCTTCTTTTTTAGAAATTGTTAATAAATCTCCAGGTTCTAAATCAACAATAACTTGGTTCTTTTCTTTAACTTTTTCAAGAATTTCAAAACCTTTAAATGTTGTTTTTTCCATTTCAAATTTGAAATAATAGTCACCTGATTTAAGTGTTACAATATACACTTCATCTAAACGTGGTTTCATAAGAGAACCTAAAGCGCGATTATAAATTAATTTATAAAGATTGTATTCGTTTTGTTTTAAATAAGGTTGAACACTTTCAGGTGTTCTATGGTTGCTTGTAGGTCTAATAGCTTCGTGAGCTTCTTGGCTGTTGATAACTTTTTTGCCTTTTTTAACCTTACCTAAAAATTCCTTACCAAAGGCTTCAATAATATAGTTAGTAGCTTTTGCAATGTATGTATCAGAAAGTCTTGGAGAGTCGGTTCTTGTATAGGTAATTAAACCTGTATGTTCGTCTCCGCCTAATGTAACGCCTTCGTATAATTTTTGCGCAATTTTAGCGGTTTCCGAGGTTTTGAGTTTAAGCTTAGCAAACGCTTCTTGTTGAAGTGATGAAGTTGTAAAAGGTTCTTTGCTTTCTTTAGGGCGAATAACTTTTTCAACATTAACGACTTCGATTTCTTCTAAAAGACTATTTAAAACTTTTTGAGCATCTTGCTCGCTTTTAATTTCGATAGATTCACCCTTAGAATTCACTAAAGTCAACGCAAAAACGTGTCCATCTTTAGTTTTCGCTTTAATTTCTAAATCCCAATATTCTTCAGGTACGAACTCTAGAATAGTTTTTTCATGGTCGTGAATAAGTTTCAAAGTTGGAGTTTGAACTCTTCCAGCACTTCTACTTTTAATTTTCTTTTGAATCATTCCAGATAATTTAAATCCAATTATCCTATCTACAATACGTCTTGCTTCTTGAGCAGCGACAAGACTTAGATCAATTGTTCTTGGATTCTCGATTGCATGAGAAATCGAATCTCTTGTAATTTCGTGGAACTCTAAGCGTTTAGTGGTTTTAACACTTAAGCCTAAAACTTCCGCGAGATGCCAAGCGATTGCTTCACCTTCTCTATCAGGGTCGGTTGCGAGTATGACTTCGTCACACTCGGTCTTAGCTTTTTTAAGCTGTTCAACAATTTCTCTTTTGCTTTTTGGGATAACATAATCAGGTTTGAAGCCATTTTCAACATCAACTCCTAAACCGCCTTTACCACGCGTGGATAAATCGCGTACATGACCTTTAGAAGCCATGACGATATAGTTGGAACCTAAGTATTTTTCGATAGTTTTACATTTTGCTGGTGATTCAACGATAATTAGTTTCATAGTGACCTCGCTTAATTCAAAATTATGGGAGACAAAAACTGTGTTGTCAATACCACTTTATATCACCTTTTTTCATTAAATAATAATGTGATTATTTAAGATTTTTCACTAAAATTTTTTTGTTTTCCATCACGTTTTTTATATCTTCAGGAACTTCAACTAAGTACGCTCCATCTTTTATTAACCTATTGCAGTAAGATTGACTAATTGGGCTATCGGGCACGCACATAACATCCCTTCCCATATTGATTGCAAACGACGCAGTTATCATTGTGCCTGAACCCATTTTTGCTTCTGTAATTAATACACCATGCGATAGTCCAGAAATAATCCTGTTTCGATTAGGAAAACCATCTTGAATATAGTTAATGCTTCCTGGGTATTCAGAAATGACCAAATGTTTTTCTTTTAATTCTTTATATAAATATATATTAGTCGGAGGATAGCAATAATCTATTCCTGTCCCCAAAACCGCGATTGTTTTACCTCCGTTTTTTATCGCAGCAAGATGGGCTATCGAATCAACTCCTTCTGCCATTCCTGAAACAATGACATAATCAGAACAAACGCCTTTAACTAATTCTTCAGTAATGTTTTTTGCGGATTCAGAACATTCTCTTGATCCTACAACCGCTAATTTCAGCATTTGGTTAGCTAAAATAGAAATGTCTCCATAGTAAAAAAGACAAAGTGGGACGCGATAAGTATTTTTTAGATGTTCTGGATATTCAGGATCGAAAATAGTAAGACACTTATAATGTAAGTTATCAATTAGATTTCTCACTTCTTGTGTGTTGAATTGTTCTTTTCTCTTTATCGCGTTGAGAATATTCGCCCAATCTCCTTGGTATTTGTGGGCGAAATAAATTAATAATTCTCTTGGTGAAATCATAAAATAAAAAACCTCCTATTATAAATACGGGAGATTTTTCAAATTTTACCTAAAATAATGAAACTTTTTTTATTAGAGAATTTTTTACCGGTTTATAAGAGAACCGATGAAGCCCTTTAACAGGCCCAAATTCTTCAAGAGCCTCAAGGTGATCTTTGGTTCCATAGCCTTTGTTACTTTTAATATTATAATTAGGATATTTTTTATCCAATTCAACACAAATTCTATCTCTTGTCACCTTTGCAAGTATGCTTGCTGCCGCGACGCACTGAGCTTTCGCATCGCCTTTAATAATTGCTTCGAATGGATAATCGCAGTGATATAACTTAACCGCATCTGTTAAAACAAAATCTACTTGGTGATTTAAATTTTGAATACATATTTCCATAGCTTTTCTAGAAGCTTCAAGAATATTTATTTCATCTATTTCCTCAGGAGAAATCTCGCATATAGAGTAAGCAAGAGCGTGTTCGATAATATAGTCATATAATTCTTCTCTTTGCTTTTCGTTTAATTTTTTAGAATCGTTGATTCTTGCATCAAAAAAATCTTTTGGAAAAACGACAGCGCTTGCTACCACTGGCCCAAGCAAGCACCCTCTTCCGGCCTCGTCTGTACCAGCGATAAAATTAACCTTCTCATTATAATATTGCTTTTCTAAATCAAGCATTCTAAATGCTCCAAAGTAATCTTTCCTAATTTGCCGTCTTTAAACTCTTTTAAGAGTATTTTTTCGGCTTTTTCAATATCTAAATCGCCGTTTAACATCGCAGATCTTCTAATTGCGATTTGTCTTAAAACTTCAGTAGATTCGCCTATGTTTTCAATACCAAATCTATCTTTCAAACAGTCGGGATAATGTGTTCTTAAAAAATCAATTAAATAAATAGCTAAATCAGAAATTGGCAAAATATCCTCGCGAATTGCACCAATTAATGCGAGTTTTGCAGACTTATGCTTGTTTTCGTATTGCATAGGCAGAACACCTGGAGTGTCAAGCAATTCAAAGTCTTTATTAACTTTAATCCATTGTTCTCCTCTAGTATAACCAGGCTTATTTTGAACACCTGCAGCTTTTCTAGAGGCAAGCCTATTGATAAGAGAAGATTTACCAACATTAGGAATGCCGATAATCATCGTTCTAATTGGTTGAGGTTTCATACCCTTAGATTTATCCTTCAAACGTTTAGATTCGCCTAATTTAAAAACCGCATTAGCGATTGCCTTATTTGACGATGGTTGGTTTAAATCTAAGGCTAAAACCATATCAAAACGTTCGTTTAATTTAACTAACCATTTTTCAGTTTGAATAGGATCCGCTAAATCTTTTTTAGTGAGAATAACTAGTTTCTTTTTATCCTTAATAACTTTTTCTAAGTCTTCGTTAATAGATGATAAAGGAGCACGTGCATCATAAAGTTCGATTATTACATCAATAATCTTTATTTTATTAGAAATCTCATTTAGAGCTTTCTTCATATGACCTGGAAACCAATGAATTTGAGTCGCCATAAAATCACCTATTTAAAAAATCTTGGGGTTTCGTATTTTTTATTAATAATCTTGCCATCTGGTGTTACTTCACAAGTGCCAACAATTACAATTAAAACTCCAACAATATTTTCTTTATAAACCGGACCACCACCAGACTCATTTTTAGAGGCATATGAATCTCTAGAATCTGGCCAATTATCTCCCATGACCCAATATTCATCTTCTTTTAAAGTGATATAACCATTCTCATCACCTATACCATTCGTTTTAAAGTCAACAGGAGTGTATGTGGAATAGTTATATTGAAAATCAATTTGCGCTTCAACTTCTTTTTCATCTTCTAAGAAATAAATAATGTTGTTTCTAATGGTGAACGTATCTCCTGGAACAGCAATAACTCTTTTAATTTTATGACTTGCGTCTTCATTATGTTTTGATCCACGAACATATGGTTGAGCGTAATCTTCTTCTGCGAACGGGAAAAAAGTAGTAACAATATCAAATCTATTTATTCCATCAATAATTGCAGAACTTGAATCTATATAACCAAAATCATGAGGTCCTTTAGTTCCACCTCTTAAAGTTGGATTCATAGAATTGCCCGAAATATATATAGGATAATAATTAGATTTAACATATATCCAAGTGCCACTTATACATAAACCAATAACCAAAGCAAAATACAGAAGAGACCATAAAATCGCAATTGTTTTGGAGTTCTTCCTTTTTTCTTTTCTAAGTTTGCGTTTAACTTCTTTACTTTCGCAACTAGACTCTAAAATTACTTTGTTATCTTGTCCAATGTTAATAAATGCCATACTATTAAAATTATATTTCTAATTTATAAGAAATATCAAGCAAAGAAAAACCCTTCACCATATTGGGAAGGGTTAACTTTAAATTATAAACGTTCTTTAATTCTTGCGGATTTACCAGAAAGTTTTCTGATGTAGTAAATTTTGTTTCTACGAACTTTACCTCTTCTTAAGACTGCAATTGCAGAGATAGATGGTGAGTTGACTGGGAAAGTTCTTTCGACACCGACACCAGAGGAAACTTTACGAATTGTGAATGTTTCAGAAACGCCGTGACCACTTCTTTGAATAACAACGCCTTCGAAGTTTTGAATTCTTTGTTTGTTGTTTTCGATAATTCTAACAGAAACTTTAATTGTATCACCTGTTGAGAATTCTGGAAGATCGTGACGAATTTGTGAAGCAGTAATTTCATTAACTAAATTGTTGTTCATCTTTCATTCCTCCTATACATATTGTTCTCTTGATGTTCATGATTCGATTATCAGCGGAGCACCCGTAGCATTAAATGCTTGTATATAATACCAAGATATATTTGCATTTGCAAACAATTTCACAAAAAAGAAATTAAAGATGTAAAGTAAAAATGCTTGACACTAAAATAAATACTATATAATATATAAAGGCAAAAGCTAGGAGGAAACTATCATGGCAGTTAAAATTAGATTAACAAAAATCGGTCGTCATAAGGACCCATTCTATCGTATCGTCGCCGCTGACTCTCGTTATGCAAGAGATGGCCGCTACATCGAACAAATCGGTTACTTCGATCCAGATAAAGGTGTTGAAAACGCAGTTATCAATGAAGAATTAGCATTAAAATGGTTAGAAAAAGGTGCACAACCATCTGACACAGTTAAATCTATCTTCTCCAAAAAAGGCGTTATCGCAAAACACGCTTCTAAAAAATAGGAAATTTTAGAATGAATTACGAAGCAATTATCCACGCTTTAGTGGACTCAATTGTCGAACACCCAGAATCATTATTAATTCGCGTAATTAATGAAGATGAACGCAATATCGTTATTTACGTCGCAAGCGAAACCGATGATACTGCTCGCTTGATTGGAAGAAAGGGAACTATCGCAAACGCATTAAGAGAAGTCGTCTCAGTTGCAGGAAAAAGCGAAAATAAAAGAGTTCACCTTAAATTCGAATCTTTCGACACTGAAAAAGAAGAGGAATAATCCTCTTTTTTGTTGTATGATTATTTTATGGAATATTTATTACTTGGACATATAGCAGGATCGTTTGGCCTAGATGGCACATTGAAGGTTATTTCTACTTCAACTTTTCAGGATGTTCGTTATCAAAAAGGAAACAAAATATACTTAGGAAGAGAAAAGAAAGAATTAACAGTTGAATCCTATAGAACAAATGGCAAATTTGACTTTATAAAAGTTCTAGAAATTCAAGACAAGGAAACCGCTGACAAGCTTAAAAGTGAGTCCTTATTTGGTATAAAAGATCTTTCTTTATTGGATAAAGGTTTTTATTATTTCTCCGACTTAGAGACTTGCGATGTTTTTGATGAAGATACTAATAAAATTGGTAAGGTAATAAAAGTTGAAGAATTCCCTGCTCAAATTACCTTAAGAGTTAGAAACAACAAAGGGAAAGATTTCTTTGTCCCTTTTATTAAGGAATTTATTTTAGATGTCGATATTGAAAGCAAAAAGATAGTAGTTAAGGTTATTGGAGGTATGTTATGAAAATAACGATTCTCACTCTTTTTCCTGAATTATTTGAGGGATTTGCTGGAAATTCCATCATAAAACGCGCAATTTCAAAAGGTGTTTGCAAACTTGAATTTGTAAATATTAGGGATTTTACTAAAGACAAATATGGAAGGGTAGACACTCCTCCGGTTGGCGGTGGCGCGGGATTAGTTATGAAATGTCAGCCAGTTGTTGACGCTTTGAAATCTTGTAAAAAACCTAATTCAAAAACAATTCTAATGTCTCCAAGAGGAGCGACTTTTAATCAACAAACAGCTCATAGATTTATCAAAGAAACAGAGCACTTAATTATTGTTTGTGGTCATTATGAAGGTCTTGATGAAAGAATAAATAATTATGTTGATGAGCAAATCTCAATCGGGGATTTTATTCTAACCGGCGGTGAGATCGCTAGTATGGCTATTGCTGATAGCGTTATTAGGCTTCTTGATGGCGCGATTAGCGAAGAATCGACATTAGAAGAATCTTTTGAAAATGGTTTATTAGAATATCCTCAGTACACTGAACCATATGAATTTGAAGGTTATAAAGTTCCTGATATTTTGTATAGCGGAAATCACGCCGCAATTAAAAAATGGAGACAAAAACAATCTTTAAAAATCACTAGAGAATATCGAAAAGATTTGTTTAACTCATATAAACTAAGTAAACAAGACCTAAAACTTCTAAAAGAAATAGATGATGGTGATAAAGAAGCTGATTGGGAAATTAAAGCTAAAGAAAAAGGTCACAAATTCATGAAATAGTAACAAGGATCTATCCATTTATTACTTTAATCTTATTCAAAAGAATTTTAATAAAAAAAGAAGGCCAAGCCTTCTTTTACATTCCTGGAAATCCTGGCGGCATTCTGCCAGTTTTTTTATAAGATTCCATTTGTTTCAACATTTCTTTCATTTGCTCGTATTTTTTAATGACTTGATTAATTTGAGCAAGTGTTGTGCCAGAACCTTTTGCAATTCTATTTTTTCTAGAGAATTTGAGAATTTCTGGTTCGTGTCGTTCTTCTGGAGTCATTGAATTAATAATCGTTTCAAATAACTTCATTTGTTTTTCACCTGCTGCCTGTTGTTCCGGAGTGATTTTAGGCATACCAGGAATTAACTTTAATAACCCACCTAATGAACCCATCTTTTGAACTTTTCTCATTTGTTCAAGCATATCATTTAAATCAAATTTACCCGACATCATCTTACTAGCGGTTTTTCTAGCTTCTTTTTCATCAATCTCTTCTTGGGCTTTTTCCACTAAAGTCATGATGTCGCCCATACCTAAAATACGGTCTGCCATTCTGTCTGGGTGGAAGACATCTAAATCAGTAATTTTTTCACCAACACCTGAGAATTTAATTGGAACGCCAGTCATGTGTCTAATTGAAAGAGCAGCGCCGCCACGAGCGTCACCATCAAGTTTAGACATAACACAGCCTGTTAAAGACAATTGTTCATCAAAAGATTTAGCAACATTAACAGCGTCTTGACCAGCCATTGCATCAACTAAAAGAATAATTTCATCTGGATTAACTTTGTCTTTAATTTCATTAAGTTCCTTCATTAAAGGTTCATCGATTTGCAAACGTCCAGCTGTATCGATAATAAGAACATCTAAGTGTTCATTGTATGCTTTTTCTTTAGCTTTAATAGCGATTTCAATTGGGGAAACATTCGTGCCCATATTAACAATTGGAACGCCAACTTGTTTTGCAATTTGATCAAGTTGATCGATAGCGGCGGGTCTATAAACGTCACATGCCGCTAATAAAACTTTTTTATTAAGTTTATTTTTATGCAAATAGGCTAATTTACCTGCAGTAGTTGTCTTACCAGAACCTTGTAGACCAACAAGCATAATAATTGTAGGTTTGTTATTTTGGTAATGAATTTGACTATCTTCCGCACCTAGAAGTTGTTCTAATTCGTCGTGAACAATTTTAACCAACATTTGAGATGGATTAAGTTTTGATAAAACATCTTGTCCAAGAGCTTTTTCTTTAACGTTATTTACAAATTCTTTAACAACTTTATAGTTAACATCAGCCTCTAAAAGAGCCACCCTAATTTCTTTAAGCATGGACTCCATATTGGCTTCGGTTAATCTAGCTTGTCCTTTTAGTTTTTTAAATATGAGACTTAACTTATCGGTTAATGATTCAAACGCCATTAAAGTAAATCCTCCACATCTTTAATAATCTTCAAAATCTCAGCATTTTCGGTATTTTTGCCGATTTTTGCAAGTTTTTTAAATATTTCTTCTTTAGTTTTGCTATATTTTAAAACTTCCTCGTAATACTCTAATTTCTTGACACCTTTTTTGATTGCATCATCAACAGCGGCTCTTGAAACGCCTCTGTTTTCAGCAATCTCTGATAGGGATAAATTGAGTTCATAATAGTCACTAATTATGTTCTTTTGAGTGTCGGTTAAAAGTCCGCCATAAATAGCGAACAATTTATTGATATATAAAGTTCTTTCTAATTCTTCCATAATTACTCTACAACACAAAGCCCATACAAATATTTATCAAGGTCAAATTCTGCTAGATCATCCATCTTTTCGCCTAAGCCAATAAATCTAACAGGGATACCTAATTCATCACGAATTGCAAGGATAATTCCGCCTTTTGAAGTTCCATCCATTTTGGTGATAACAACACCAGTAATAGATGTGACTTCAGAGAAAGCTTTAGCCTGAATTACACCATTTTGACCTGTTGTTGCATCGATAACAAGAAAAGTTTCTTGAGGTGCGTTTGGAACTTCTTTTCCAATAACTCTTTTGATTTTAGAAAGCTCCGCCATAAGATTTGCTTTTGTTTGCAATCTACCTGCGGTATCAACAATAACCAAATCAACATTTTCTTGTTTAGCTTTTTTCATGCCATCATATGCAACAGATGCAGGATCAGATTCACTAGGACCATAGACAACATCGATTCCAAGTCTTTCTCCCCAAACGCATAACTGTTCTTTTGCACCAGCTCTAAATGTATCAGCAGCAACAAGCATAACCTTTTTACCCATCTTTATATAACGATGAGCGAGCTTTGCAATCGTGGTTGTTTTACCAACACCATTAACTCCAACTACTAACAAAACTTTCATCTCATTATCGCTAAAATCAATATCTGTCGCGGTATCGCCTTTTGAGGCGTAACCCAAAAACATTTTATCGACAAGAATTTCATTAATTTCGTTTGGATCATAGATGTGTTCTTTTTCTGAAGTTTGAAGCACATCTTCAATAATTTGAATAGCTAAAGAAATACCAATATCTGATTCAATTAAAATTTCTTCAAGTTCTTCAAAATATGAAGAATTAACCTTCTTATATCTACCAGCAAGGTTTGTTAATTTGGAAGAAAAATTTTGACGAGATTTGGCCATTCCGTCATTGTATTTATTTACAATTTCATCATTTTTCTTTTTAGAAAATTTACTCTTTAAAAAGGAAATTAAACCCATGATTAAATTCCTCCTTTAGCAAGAGCGTTTTTAGCAGCATCTTCTTCCGCAGCTTTTTTGCTTTTTCCAACGCCTTTAGCTAAAACCATTCCACCAAACATAACGTCGACATAGAAGGTTTTATCATGAGGCGGCCCTTTTTCATCCACTACAACATAAGTAACAGAATCTCTATGTTCGGATTGCATAGCTTCTTGAAGTTTGGTTTTATAATCGGTAAGGACATCAAAATCAATATTCTTAATATCGTTATACATAAATGATTTAATATATGAATAAATTTTATTTATTCCTAAATCCAAATAAATAGCCCCAATAAGTGCTTCAAAAACATCTTCTAAAATATTGTCAGACGCCGCTATTTTTTTAGAATCAATTGAATGACCGGTTTTAATATATTCGTGCAATTCAATCTTTCTTGCGTAATTCGCAAGAGAGGAAGATTTGACAAGATAGCTTCTTAGCTTAGACATAATGCCTTGATCTAAATTTGGGTGGAGTTTATAGATTAAGTCCGCACAAACAAAACCAAGAACAGCATCACCAATATATTCTAATCTTTCATAGTCTTGGTTTTTTGTTCTTGCATCAGCGTTATATGAAGGGTGCGTTAAAGCAAGTTCGTATAAATGAACGTTTTTAGGTTTAATAAAAATTCTTTTAAATAATTCTTGGATATTATTCACTTTGCAACCCTTCCCTAATTTTTGAAACTATATCAGCTTCTGCTAACTTTTTGGCGACATTAATAGCACACTCAAAGGAATAAGCATCGGAATTACCATGAGCTTTAACAACAACGCCATTAATACCTAACAACATCGCGCCACCTGTGGATTTATAATCCATGGTTTCGCTCATTTCTTTGATACCTTTTCTAACATGTAAATAACCTAATTTAGTCCATAAATTTTTCTTAAAAGCCGATTTCATCATCTTAGACATGATGCTAGCAACACCCTCGGCGCCTTTAAGGAAGATATTTCCAGAGAAACCATCGGTGACTACAACATCAGCATCGCCAGATAACACATCTCTTGCTTCAATATTTCCTAAAAAATTAGGAAAATTATTTTCTTTTAATAATTTATGAGCCTCTTTAACTTCAGGAGATCCTTTCATGGTTTCGCTACCGTTACTTAATAAAAACGATTTTGGATTTTCAATAGAATATACGCCTTTTGCGTATAATCTTCCCATAGTGGCAAATTGAACTAATTCTTCGGGAGAATTTTCATTATTCGCACCAATATCGAGAATAACAACTTTCTTTCCTTTGATTTTTGTTGGGAAAGGAGCAACTAACGCAGCTCTTTTTACACCTGGGATCATTTTTAATGTAATAGTAGACGCACTTAAAAAGCCTCCGGTAGATCCAGAAGAGATAATGCCATCTAACTGTTCATCTTTCAAAAGCTTAAGAGCCACCATCATGGAAGAATTTTTCATTCTCATAACTTCCAAAGCTCCGGCTTCCATAGGAACGACGTCGCGAGCATCAACGATTTTACAAAGTCCCTCAAGAGCAGTTAATTCTTCTTTTTTACCAACAGCGATAATTTCGCAGTCCTTATTCTTTTTTAAAAAATTAATAATTGCAGAAACACAAACTGAACTGCCTGCGTCTCCACCCATAGTATCAACAACAAATCTTAACATAGTTAAATACCTCGTTTTTCATTCTACCATAATATAAATAAAAAAGGACAAACTAGTTTATCCTTTTATAGTGTCATTAGTTGAAATTTGTTTTTTAATATATTCAACAAAGTAAGAATTTCCTGGCCTATCTTTGTTCTTTAATATTTCAAGAGCGTCATCTCTAGCAACAATAAATATTTTTAAATCATCGATAGGGTTTAAGAATGTGAAGTTAGGTAAACCGCTTTGTTTGAATCCTGTTAGTTCGCCTGGTCCTCTTAGTTTTAAATCTTCCTCTGCGATTACAAAACCATCCTCAGTTTTACACATAATATTCAGTTTATCTTTAGATTCCTCATCGCCTTCATTATAGGTTAAAATGCAATATGAGTTTTCTCCATCTCTTCCAACCCTTCCTCTAAGTTGATGAAGCGAGGCTAAGCCAAAGAAACTAGCGTCATAAACAATCATGAGATTCGCGTTTTTAACATCGATTCCTACTTCTATTACTTGAGTAGAAACTAAGATAGGCGTCTCGTTTGAATAAAACTTATTTAAAACGTCTTCTTTTTCTTCATTTTTCATTTTACCGTGCAAATAACCGACTTTTTTGCCATATTTCAATGCGAAACGCGCATAAAGTTGTTCGGCTGAATATCTACCATCGTCTTTAAAATCAATGATAGGTGCAACAATATAAACTTGTTTATTTTGACTTAAGGAATTATCAATAGCTTTAAAAATTCTTTCAGATTCGCTTTCTAAAATAAGTGTTTTAACTTTTCTTGTTTTATTTGGAAACATAGCTAAAGAAGAGAAATCTAAATCTCCATATAAGGTTAACGCTAAAGAACGTGGGATAGGTGTTGCAGACATCATCAATAGGTCTGCGTGATCTCCTTTTGAAGCAAGGGCTAATCTTTGGTTAACACCAAATCTATGCTGTTCATCAATAACTACCAAACCCAAAGATGAATAATTAACAGATTTAGAAAACAAAGCATGAGTGCCTACAACTATATCAATATATCCATCTCTTAAATCGTCATAAATTTGTTTCTTTTCACTTGCTTTAGTGGACCCTAATAATAAGGCAATCTTAATCTTTGTGTCCTTAAATAATTTAATTGCGTTTTTATAATGTTGTCTTGCTAAAGAATCTGTAGGTGCCATAAGAGCCCCTTGATCACCTCTGACATAATTCGCATACAAGGCAATAAAAGACACTAAAGTTTTACCTGTTCCAACATCTCCTTGAAGCAGTCTATACATAAGCGAAGATTGATTCATATCTTCAATAATTTCACTTGAAGCTCTGATTTGATCTTCAGTAAGTTGATATGGAAGACTCTTTAAAAAAGCCTCGCATGATTCAATTCCTATAGGTTCTTTTTTAATTTTTACTAAAGATTTATTTTCTTCTTTAATAAGAAGGTTCTTCATCGCGAAAGTAAGAGCTTCTTCGTATTTCAAATAACGATAAGCATCTCTAACATCTTTATATGTTTTAGGAGAATGAACTAAATTAAGAGCATCCTCTTTTTTAATTAATTTATATTTATTTATATATGAATAAGGAATAGAGGTGTAAATTTTACCTTTAAGTTCTTCTAAAGACCTTTTAACCAAACTTGAAAATAAATGATTAGGATAAGATTGAGGCAAAGAATAGACTGGCTTTAATTTTTTTCCTTCTTCTATTTTCCCTTTTACAATATTGATTAAGTCTATTTCATTTCTTTTGAAATTAAATGCTCCTATAAGAGTGTAAAGTTCATTAACATTTAATGTTTTGCATAAATAACCACGATTAAAAGCGACCACTCTAAAGTATTTGTTTTCTTTCGACATAAAGTCAAAAGCAACAACTTCAACTCTTTTGCTTTTATTAACTTTAGGAGAGGTGATAACCCTACCTTCTATAACTATTTTTTGTTTATCTTTTAAATCATTTAGATCAGTCAAAGAAAAATCTTCATACCGATTAGGTAAATGATTAATAACATTGTATGGGGTATAAATGCCCATATTAAATAGTAAACTATTTAATTTACTAGATTTTGTCAGCTTCGCCATTAAAATTAGATCTTTTCAATTTTACCATTCTCTCCGTGGACACGGACAGAAGCTCCGGTAAGAGAGGCTAAAATTTTGACATAATTAAGAGCTTCATCTTTTTCAACAAAGAGTTT
Source organism: Bacilli bacterium (assembly GCA_017502465.1). GTDB lineage: Bacteria > Bacillota_I > Bacilli_A > RFN20 > CAG-826 > RGIG5418. Next base: position 110,221 of record JAFVUY010000025.1, read on the forward strand.
AATACATTTAACATCTTTGCCGTATTTAACTTGCCAGAAGTTCGCATCACTTCTTTTTGTGACGTGATAAATTTTATAATTTAAATCTAAATCTTTTGGAACATCAATAGAGATGTCTTTTGGGATTTTAATTTTCTTAACAGGCGTTTTTGTAGCAGGTTTCTTTTCAACTTTTTTGCTAACAGTTTTTTCACTCTTCTTAGTTGTTGTAGTAACTGTTTGTTTTGCTTTTTTAGTAGTTTTTGTTTGTTTTGCTTTTTCATCATTTGCTTCCGTTTCAAGTAAAACATAATGTTTAGAAGCAATATTCGCAAGTAAAGTTAAAATAAATCCTAATAAAATTGGAACAAGCACAAAAGAACTTAAAACAATAATTTTATACATTAGTTCGTTTTGATTAGTGATAACGTCCATAAATTGATATGGGAACCCACCTATAACTTTGATGAAATAAAGCAAATAAATTACTCCAAAATAAATAACATTACCAAGAGATGGAGCAATTACAATTTTATATTTTGCCTTAAATGTTGCATCTAAGAAGATAAATGCGATAAGTGAATATACACATAAAACTAGGGTTGTGATGTCGAAAACATTAATAAGATCTGCAAAATTCTTTGTAAGTAACAAAGTTAAGCTAACAGAGGAAATAAGAAATGTAACACCTAAAAGGCGTAGGGATAAATAAAAATTAGATTTAATAAATTTCTTTTTGCTTAATGCAACTATATCTAAAATAATTCCAACAAAGGATGTTAATGCGAAGAAACAAACCGCTAGTAAAGGAAGGAGAATTCCTAAATAAAGAGGATTAAATCCTTTATTGTTAACAAAAATACCTGCGATTAATAAACCAGATATCAAAAAAGAGATAAGGTTGCCAATTAATGAAAATACATTTCTAAGTTTCATAAGTTTTCCTCCTAAAAAATAAAAGGGCAAATACCCTTTTATTATAACTATTCAACTCCAATTAAGAAAGAGTAAACTGGTTGTCCACCCTCTCTCATATCAAGATCGAAGTCTGGATATCTTTCAGAGATGTGTTTTGATAAAATTTCAGCAGTTTCATTATCAACATCAGCACCTAATAAGATAGTGATAATTGATTTTGATTCATCAACCATTTTTTCAATAAGGTTTAATGCGATTTCAATTTTATCTAATCCGTTAACAACGATTTGTTTTTCACAAATACCAATGTAATCATCTTTTTTGATAGATAAACCGTTAATTTCTGTATCTCTAATAGCGAATGTAACTTCACCAGATTTAACGTTTTTAAGTGCAGCTTTCATGGTTCTGAAGTTTTCTTCGTTAGTTGCATCAGGATCAAACATGATAGCAGCTGTAATACCTTGAAGTATTGTTTTTGAAGGAATTACATAAGCTTCGACATCTTCTTCGCTCATAATATCGCAAGCTTGAGAAGCTGCCATTAAAATATTTGAGTTATTAGGTAAGATGTAAACCGTATCAGCGTTTGCGGCTTTAATCGCGCTTACAAAGTCTTCAGCGGATGGATTCATTGTTTGTCCACCTTTAACAATTTCGCTAACACCGATTTCATTAAAGAAGTTTGAGATGCCATCACCACTAGAAACTGCGATAATTGCATATTTGCTTCTTGGTTTTTGTTCTGGTTCTTGGACTAAGTCTTCATGAACTTCAACAGGTTGTCCTGTTTCAAGAGCGTGGTGTTGCTCAGTCATGTTTTCAATTTTCAATTTTAAAAATTCACCAAATTGTTGAGCGTAATTTAAGACAGTGCCTGGAGTCAATGTATGGATATGAACTTTAACGATGTCTTCATCGTGAACAACAACAATTGAATTACCTCTTGAGGCAAGAACTGATGTAAAGCGTTTTTCATTAAATGCTTTTTTAACACTGTCAGGTCCTAAAGACATAATGAATTCAGTGCAATAACCAAATTCTTCATCTTCCATAAGAGCACCTGCTGCCATAAGTGGGTTTTCTTTTTCCATCGCAGTAGCTTGGTTTCTTTCAACGAAGTGACCTTCAAGACCAAGTTTCATACCATCAAGGATTTTAATTAATCCAGCACCACCAGAGTCGACAACACCAACTTCTTTTAAGACTGGTAATAATTCAGGGGTTCTTTGTAAAGAAGCATTTGCTTCTTTAATTAACTCGTCCATACATTTTAAGATTGTCCAATCTTTTTGAACAACTTCATGTAAGTGAGTTGCAGATTCACGAATAACAGTTAAAATTGTGCCTTCAACTGGTCTCATAACAGCCTTATAAGCAACAGTGACACCATTTTCAAAAGCGTTAGCAAATGCAACTGCGTTAGCTTCACTTAACCCTTCTAACCCTTGAGCGAAACCTCTAAAGATTTGAGAAGTGATAACACCAGAATTTCCTCTTGCACCCATAAGTAAACCACGAGAGAAAGCTTTTGCGATTTCAGAAATAGATAAATCTGATCTATTTTGGATTTCTTTCGCGCCGGATGTGCATGTTAAATTCATGTTCATGCCTGTGTCACCGTCAGGCACAGGGAAGACATTTAATGCATCGATTTCTGGATAATGGTTATATAAATTGTTAGAGCCTGATAAAAGCATCTCTTTCAATGTTTGTCCGTTTATAGTTTTCATAATAGTAATTTCCTTTAGATGATGGCCATCGCGTAGACATTAACTTTGCTACATTTATGACCAGTTTTTTTGTTAGCGACATACTTAATGGATTTTTGGCATTCTCTAATACTTTCTGAGATTTTGACTTCGCTAGATAAGATAACAAAAATAGAAACAGAAAAACCTTTTTCTAAAGAACCTTCGATTTGGATTCCTTTTTTCGCTTTTTCTTTTTCTAAAGATGTTGCCTTTTTGTTCCCGATATCTTTATCACAGATACCAACAACGCCATAACATCCAGTAGCGGTTTCATATATAATTTCAACTAAATCATTCATGCTTAGTGATTTAGGATTTTGTGTTTTTGTTTCTTTCATAATTTACTACCCTTTAAGGTAAGGTCATTTTACATAGTAAAAGGGATGTTGTCAAGTTTATAGACACCCTCTACTTGTTTATCATTTTTATGAATCTCTTCAAATCTGATTCAGTAGTAATCTTAAAATTATCTACATCTCCGTCAACAATATAGACTTCTTTACCTTGATTTATAATCAAACTCACATCATCTGTTTTATCATACATTTTTGATTTTGAAGCAATGCTATGCGCTTCATATATCGTTAAAAATTTAAAAGCTTGAGGAGTTTGATGTAAATAGACATAATTACGATCTAGAATTTCTATAACTTTGTTATCTTTTACAATAGAGACAGTGTCATACGCCTTAATCGCGCTGGTAATAGAGTCATGAATGGATAAGGATTCTAAACATGATGTAATAACCTCTTTAGAGACAAGAGGTCTCGCACTATCATGAATTAAAATATTATCATTTTCATCTATTTGATGTTGTTTTAAATATTCTAAGGCTAAATGGATAGATTCTTGCCTATTTTTTCCTCCAGAAATAACATCAATTATTTTGTTATATCTATCTTTAACAATATCTTTCACAAATGAAATTTTATCTTTTAAAGTCACTAATAATATAGAATCAATGTCTTTAATTGAATCGAAAGTAGATAAACTATATTCAAAAAGATATTTATCATTTATCTTGATAAATTGTTTTGATGTATCGTTATTTAATCTTTCGCTTTTGCCAGCGAGAAGGATGATTGCGACGTTCATGGAAATATATTAGCATATATTACTAAATCGTCTCAAGTGAGCTTTTAAGGGGCAAAAATCGAATATTCGAGGCAAATTAAACAAAAGACCAAGGATTTAAAGCCTTAGTCTTGATCAAAATTTATATGTTTACTAGTTATTCTTTATCTTTTTTTGTTTCGTATAAAGATAAACTCAATTCAATGTATTGTAAAAAGTCTCTATAATAATCCCCATAAGAAATAACGACATGATTACCAAAAGGAATAGTCGCGAACGCCATAACGCTACGAGGATCAAAACTCATTGAGATTTGACTTCTACAATATCCTTCATACGATTCATTTTTATTGATGTTTCCAGAAACCGCTAAAACGGTTTTTAAATCTGGACATAATTTAACTACGCTAGCCCTAACTGTATCAAGTTCGCCTTTAATACCTATGCCAAGTTTAGATTCAAAATGAGTGTCCAAAGTGTAACTACGACACATATTTAACGGAAGTGTACAGTGAGAAAATAATATTTCTTTTTTATCAAATTCCAAAGAGCTTGGATTAGCTTGGAATGAGGAAAATCCACTGACTTTTTGCATTATATACATCGTAATCATTGTAGGAACATCGCCTTCGCAAGTTGCAACGATATTTTCTTGATTTAATAAAGCAAGCGCTAAGCAAGATGTGGTTTTATGACTTGAAAGCAAATCAAAACATCTAATGGTTAAGCCATCCAAATTATATAGATTAATTAATCTTTTTAAAGCACTATAAATGTATAATGCGGAATTCAATCTATTCACATCATTATGAACTTTTTCAAGTAATTCATCATATATTTTGATATCAGAAAGGATTTCTTTATTGATTTCATCAATAAATTCTTCATAAGGGATATCAACAATATCAATAAAGAATTTTTCTTTAACTTCTTTATAATCAACTTTTGAGGCAATTAACCAATCGCTTGGTTTACCAATTACACCTAATCTAGAACCTTTTATTTCTTCGCGAGTCATAAGGAAATTGGAGACATTTTTTAAAAATGAAACACATTCATCTTTACTACCCAAAATCATAATCGCTTGTATGTTATTAAGGTGACAATATGTATTAATTTCAAGAGTTGCAGGTAAAGAATTATATTTTGAACTTTGTAAAATTAAAATAGGTTCAGTTAATGAAGGTAAAAGTTCGACAAATTTAGCTTCGCTTCCTCCAGATTCAACAAACACCAAATTAATAGGAGAATCTGTTTCGCTTGTAAGTTCGATGTCATCTGACGCTAAAGCGATATTTATGTCATCAATATATTGATTAGAGTATTGTTCTCTTTCTAAATCTTCTATATCGGAATGGATGCGGAACAATTTTATCTTCATTAAATTAACCTCCTTGAGAAATAAAAAAAGCCCGGCAGCTCGCTATCTTGTCAAATAGATATTTTCGCCACTACGGTGCTTAACTTCTGTGTTCGAGATGGGAACAGGTGATCCACCGCGCCATCGCCACCGGACTTTTTTAATTAGAGAGATTGCTCTCTCAAAACTGAATATTATCACATAATCTTAATCTGTTAAATAGAAACTTAAATCTTATTTATAAATTTTTAGTAAAAATCTTAGAAATTAAGTCCTCGACCTATTAGTATCAGTCTGCTGAATGCCTCGCAGCACTTACACATCTGACCTATCAACCTAGTCACTTTCTAGGGGTCTTACTTCTTGCGAATGGGAAGTCTCATCTTAAGGCTGGCTTCACGCTTAGATGCTTTCAGCGTTTATCCATTCCATAGTTAGCTACCCAGCCATGCCACTGGCGTGACAACTGATATACCATTGCTATGTCCATTCCGGTCCTCTCGTACTAAGAACAGATCCTTTCAAACTTCCTACGCCCAC
>JAFVUY010000247.1 GCA_017502465.1 Bacilli bacterium
AAATTTAAACGAAAGGAGTCAACAATAATTCGGTCTAAGCATGTCTTGTACCCTAAAGGGCATGGACGGCTTCTACCGAAATTCAGACTCCAAGGTTTTTCCAGAACCTAACCAGACGAATGCAGGATAGAGTGTTGTTTGTGTCCTTTTTTCGTTGGAGGAATAATTGTTTTGTTTAACCTGAAAAGCACATATTGTATGCCAACTTTAATCAACCTCGGAAAAGAACTGCTGAGAATCAATCCGTCTAAGAAATCGATTGAGTATTCTCAGAATGGTGGCCGCTCATGGGTGACCCGTTACACCAGCTCACAATGTGGAACCTTTGTCGATTTATTGCCTTATGGTAGAGAAATCCTTGCCTGTACTAGCAAGGGACTTTACTATTCACAAAACGAAGGACGCTCGTGGGTGGTGCGTTGCAACAACACTTCTTCCTATGGCGACTTCATTTCCTTGCAAGAGAATGGGAATGAACTTTTAGCTAATACTAGCAAAGGACTCTATTATTCCAGGAATGAAGGTAGAAGTTGGGTGAGAAGATAAAAGGAACCATTAACCATATAAATCTAAAACTATTATGGAACAGAATTTTGATACTATTTTAACCTCCCTTTTGGAGAGTTATGACAATAGCCCCAATAAGGATATAAGCACCATCATTAACGAAAAATGCAATGAAATGGGGCTTTCAGAAGAAGGACAAGCATTGCTGAAAGAAACCAATGAAACCATTGATGCATTTACAGAAAAAGCGACATCATTGGCTAAAGCACGTGAGGAAGGAGAAACACGTAAGCATTGGATTCTGAATGAAATGGATAAGATAACAGAAGGACGTTCGGAAGATGAAAAAGCGATGGTAGCTTCAGCGATATCCAGTATCAACGAGAGAACTATTCAAGAGTCATTAACCGAAGAATAAAAGAGCGTATGTACTTTGAAGAATATAATGAAGATTACGGCAGAAACGAATTCGGTAATCAGTTTGAGAAAGAAGTGACTCAAATGTCCGCTTTGCAATCTTTCTTACTTGGAAATGAATTAAAAGAAGAAGAAATACCTTTTATCCAAGAGTTTAAATGTGTAAAAGATTTCTTGGAATTGCCGCTGAATGACTCCAAAGAAGCAAATTTAAAGAAATTGTTTGCAACTGCCATTACAATAGCAGCAGAGAAGGGAGCATTACCTTTTACCATCGAAAACAAATCCCCACTTGCCATTGCAAGCATTGTTGACGAAGGATTGACACGCCTGAAAGTTGCCTACCAAACTGCAACAGGAGAATTGGATGCCATAGAAGCAGCCGATGCGTTAATCGACAGATTGGCCGTAAGAGCAGTGGTGGCAGTTGATAAAGCGATAGAAAGAGGTGTACCGATGTTGTTGGATAGACTTTGTGGAGCTATGGTTAGTGTATTCCCTCAAACAGCATCACTTGTACCTGTTATAAAGTCTTTGGAAAAATATATTACTCCAATCGCTAAAGTAACTGCACGAAAAGGTATTCAAGTAATTGCTGATACTGCTAAAGTTGTCGTACGAAAGGTTGCAAATAAGGCAAAACAAGTTGCAAAGAAAATATCCAACTTCTTAAAAGCATAATAGACTATGAAATTGGTAGCCAAAGCTAAGCCAGTAAAGATTCGCATAAATTCAGGCGGAGAGGAACACTCTTCGCTTGATTCTTTGAAAATGAATTTTTGCATAAGTGATGTAAAAGAACTTTTAGACGGTCGTTTATCCAGATGGTTGAGACAACAAAATGAAGCTTCACTTGCTGAAGATGTCGAAAAATTCAATGCTGAAGATTTGGATTTAGATGAAAAATGCCTGGCATTTATTAAGTTAATCTTCTACAAAGAATTGGAATCTGTTGAGATTGCGTCTCTTTTTGACTTAGCAAAATATTGGTATACTAATGATACAAAATATAGATTTAACGGAGAATCTTTATTTAATCGTCTTGTTGATACTGATGTTGAAGTTGCAAAATATGTATATAAAAATAATTTACTTCCTCTAAATTGGATTGCGATTTTCTTACAGCATGAAGATTTAAAAGATCCTGAAGCATTATACATTGAAGGAAAGCTTTGGTTTGACGGTTGGGGTTATTGTAAAGATATTGAAGAAGGATATAGCCTTATAAAAGAGGCTGCCACGTATGGTTGGGAAGAAGCTCTAAAATTCGTATCTGATAAAATTTATGAAAAGAACAAGCGGAGATTTTCTAATGTCGACAAGGATAAAATAAAAGATACTTTTATCAAATCATGGCCAAGTGTACCCAATTTAGAGAGAGCTTTAGAATTTGCGACAAATAATGATGAAGAAATAATTATCTCATTTCTAGTAGCATGTCGTGTACTTTATCAAAAAATAAATTGGTTGACATCCATGGAACTTATGACTTGTGCATGGGATCTTTTAAAAGAATACGAAAATGGAATAATGAAATATGAAACGATATTTATCTTTACAATTTTAGATTTTGATGCTTTCAAAAAAATAACGACTACGGGAGAGACTAGACTTGAAAGTATTAAAAATCAGTATCCACCAGCAAAAAGTTTACTAGAACATGGTAATAATATGATTCTGTTCAATCATCATTTCTTGAAACTTAGAATTAATGAACGACTAAAACTTTTAATCACTCATCTTTTTGATTTTGAATAGAATATGAATAATACCATAACCAATAGCCTACAAAAGATGATAGATGTCAACACACCTATCATTTATATACAAGATTATGATTTCGTCAGAGTGGATGAAATCATTGCTAATGTTGTAAAGAATCAAAAAGTGTTTGAATGGAATCCGGCAACAGGTACAACCAATTTTAAGACTAAAGAAGGACAAGGTTTCAACGACGTTCAAACATTAGATAGCTTTTTGAACGAAAAATACATAGAGGATAGAGCGGTTAAGGAAAAGTTTATCGTTCTAAAAGATATTCAAGACTTTATCGAAGAACCTAAAATCAAGTCTTTACTACAAATGATGGCACAAAGACGTTTGTATGATTTGGAATA
>JAFVUY010000248.1 GCA_017502465.1 Bacilli bacterium
AAGTCTCTCAATGCAATTCAATCTGATTATTATGCTCTTCGAACAGAGGAAGAACGTAAGATGTTTTTCCTTCAACAACGTGAGCGATTCAATTCAAAATCATTAAATGAAATAGATAATACGACATTATTCTTCTTCCTTAATAGAACTTGTTTCAATGGACTTTATCGGGTAAATAAAGCCGGTAAATTTAATGTGCCATTTGGTAAGTATACTACACCAACTATATGCGATGCCGCTACAATTTATGCGGATAGCAAGCTATTGCAAAAGGTGGAAATCATGACTGGAGATTTTGAACAAACCTATGCAAAAATCAAGGATAATACTTTCTTCTATTTCGATCCGCCTTATCGTCCTCTTAGTAATACTTCAAGTTTTAACGATTATAGCAAAGAAGATTTCAACGATAATGCTCAAATTCGTTTGAAACTATTTTGCGACCGTTTAAATGAAGTTGGTGTGGATTTCATGCTTAGCAATTCCGATTGCTTGGGTAAGGATGGAAAGGATCGTTTTTTTGATGACTTGTTTATTGATTACAAAATTGAGCGAGTTTGGGCATCAAGAAACGTAAATGCAATTGCTTCAAAGAGAGGCAAGTTAACTGAAATTGTAGTGAACAATTACCATAATAGATATTTATTCAAGAGATAAGTTTATGAGCGCACATACCAAAGAACAATTTGACATATTCATGTCGCAACTGAAAGAGACAAATACGACTCTTGGGTTTTATTGTGACTTTGAAAAGATAAATAATAACGTTGAATCAATTTCCATAAAGCTAAACCAATTAAATTATTTGATTGGTCAAGTGGATATGGATGCTGCTATTCGTAGGCTTTGGGATGAGAATAGAAATGTTTTCAACATTTTGGAAATCTTGATAGCGGTTCGTACAACGGACAAGAAGAAAGCTATAATGGCTGATGGGAATGTTAAACTGATAAACTCCCTTTTCGATAGTGTTGATGGAGTCATTGAATATATACATGGTACTGGTCTTGATGAAGTGTTTAGAAATAAGCAAATCAAGAATCTTGTTGACTATGTATTTGGTGTTGAAACAGGTTTAGATACCAATGCACGTAAAAACAGAAGCGGTCATTTAATGGAAGGGCAGGTTGCTTCAATGTTAGATAATGCAGGCGTTACTTACCGACAAGAAGTTTATTCAACAGAATACCCTGAATTATCGGTCTTGGGTGAAGACAAAAAGCGTTTTGATTTTGTTGTGGAGTCTAATCATTGCAAATATTTAATGGAAGTAAACTTCTATAGCGGTGGAGGTTCCAAATTGAATGAGGTAGCTCGTGCATACTCAGAGCTTTCTCCGAAAATTAATGCCGTAGATGGTTTTGAATTTGTTTGGATTACTGATGGCATTGGATGGAAGTCTGCAAAGAACAAGTTGGAAGAAGCTTTTTATGCAATACCCAACATTTATAATCTTACAACTATTGATGAGTTTATCAAACAAGTAAAGGAGGATACTTTATGATACGTGGAGG
>JAFVUY010000026.1 GCA_017502465.1 Bacilli bacterium
AACAAACGAGCAATTTAAACTCTTAAAAATCAATATGAAAGAGTTAGTGTTTCCACATTTACACGCTCCGTTGGAGGCATTGAATAAAATGCTTACAACGATTAATAAACATCCAATTTTGCAAAAAGGAATATTCGGTGCAATTATCGGAACAATTGGTTTAGGTGTTGTTTTGACTACTCTTGGAACGGCTTGTATGTTAATAAGCAAATTAGTTTCAGGGTATGGAGTTTTCTTAAAATATTCTAGAGATTTAACTCCTGTTTTAGTTAAAAATGGTTTATTGTTATTACAAAATAGTGGTTTAACATCAACTGCACATAGCTTACAAACAGTTTTCAATGTAATGAAATCAGGAAATAAACTTGGTTTGAATTTACCTCAACACGCATTTTTAGGTTTAAGTGCAGATTTAAGACGTATAAATAATGAGCTTAAAACCTCTTTTGCACAACTTCCGAGCAATATTCTTAAATCAACAGTTGCTTTAAAAGAATGGGCAATTACTTCGATAAAGAGTTTCCCTGCTAATTTTATGAGTGGTTTAAATGCGTTCAAAAAGGGTTTTCTTGCTATTCCAAATATGATACGAACTGCGATTATCGCTTTTCGTGCTTTTACTGTTACGTTGCTCACAAACCCTCTCGGATGGATAGCTTTGGCAATTTCAGCCGTAGCCTTTGTTATATTCAAATATTGGAAACCGATTTCAGGATTCTTTAAAGGGATATGGCAAGGGTTAAAAGAGGGTTTTGCTCCTTTAATGCCTTTATTCCAAAGAATCGGTCAAGCGATTTCGCCATTGATTAAACCTATTCAGGTTGTCATTGGTTGGTTCAAGAAATTTATTAAACCTGTAGAGGATACTGGTGGTGCTGCCGAGAAAATGGGAGTTAAGTTTGGTAAGGCTATTGCAGGGATAATAGTTAAAATTGTTGAGCTAATTACAAAGGTCTTTGAGTTTGGTAAAAAAATAGGCGATATGCTTGCCGGAGGAATTTTATCAAAGATTGGAAAGACTAAAGAGGCAATAGGAAAACACGCACAAATTATCCGAGACCATTTACCACATTCCCCTGCTAAAACAGGCCCACTAAAAGATTTAAACAAAGTAAAAATTGTTGAGACTATTGCATCGACAATAAAACCATTTCCGTTAATGGCTGCGATGAATAAGTCATTGGGATTTGTTTCATCGGGATTAAAAGGCAACGTGGCGAGAGGCAAATCAGGAGTTTCTGCTCCAATTACTGTTAATTACAACCCAACTGTAAATTTAGGTGGAAATGCTTCAAAAGATGATTTTGCAAAAATGCTGAAACAACACAAAGACGAAATAGTCAGAATCGTAAAACTAGAAACTGAAAGACAACTGCGACTTGCATATTAAGGATTAAAAATGTTTGCACAATTAGGCGATATTAAATTTGAACTAATAACTTACTTCAACGGCTTGACCGAAACAATGTCGTACAATTACGCACAACACGAACGAATCGAAAACAAACCGATTCTTCAATTCTTGGGCAAAGGATTGATTGAAGAGAACTTAAAATTAAACTTCCATCGCACATTTTGTGTACCGGAAGATGAAATAAAAAACT
>JAFVUY010000249.1 GCA_017502465.1 Bacilli bacterium
ACTCAAGTGTTGTGCTTTCTTCAACGCCGGCAGCAATCAATGCATTAATATCGTCAATTGAGGTTATTTTATTCATATCAAAATATACTTGTTAGCATAACCTATCATAAAATATAGAAAATGTGTGTTTTTTATATATTATATGATATGTTGAGTAAAATTACTTATTGCTTGTTAAGCTATTTTTCAAAGCAATACCCTTTGCTGTAAGGCGGTATTTCTGATTTTGACTATTAGGCTTTTCTGGCATAGTCTGCTCTATGATACCAGCCTCCAAAAGTGGATGAATATATTTTCTCCTAAACTTAGTTCTATCTGTAAGATCCATAAAAGCTAACATATCACTAAAAGAACGCGCCTCGGAACAGAAAACAATCAGCTTATCAATATTTTCAACACTGGGTGCCAACTGGGTGCCAACTGGGTGCCGACTTAATCGGTCTTGATACCGACTATCTCATCATAAGCACTATCATGAGCGGTTTATGAGCACTAAACTAAGAAATATTTAAATGTTTTAGCTATTGTATAAAATATATTAGAGAAAAGCAAAATTCCTCACCTATCTTATTCTATTTTATTGAAAAGAACACTTTACTATAAGCAAGGATGCGAAAAGAAGAAGATTGATAGAAAAGAATACTTATCTCAACTTGCGTTAGTAATACTTTTCAATCCCCTCTATTGTTTTATCCACATCAATCTGTATATAACAATCATCGTATTGTTTCTTATTTGTAATTAAGTAATTTAACCAAAGTGATAAACATAAATGATAAGCAGGCTCTGCATCGCTAAGAGATGAATCTTGACCTACATAACCATTACCTGCGCACCAAGTTTCTATGCTAACAGGATACAAGTATGCCAGACCTGGGTTTGTGATAATATGAGCATATCCATCTTCATCAATTACCAGTTTATTATTTTTCGAGTCATCTGCATCAGTCATTAATTTTTTAATCTCATCAAGCGTAAACAGATGTGATGGTTTATTTTTCCTTATAATATCAATACTCCACGACAGATATGCCAGTTCTTTATCAAATCCTTGTGCTTCACAGTCAGATTTTACTTTATTATTAATGGATTCGACAAGAGCAATGACATTCTCTCTACTGTTGATTTCCAACACTTCTGACATATCTGTTCGGTTGAGTGTTTTGATATACCCATCTTTACAAAGATAATCCGCTTCTTTACTAAATAAGATCCAATCTATAAAGGTTCTCTCTATTCTCAAGCGATAGGTGCAACCACAACACGAGTCTGTCTTAACCGTTTCCGCAATAACATCATTAAAATCCCACTTCTTTATATTTTCATCAATGTAATCCCTTAGAGATGGTTGTGTAAAAACTTCAGGCTTGGGCCTATCATCACATGACGAAACTCTTTCTTTAAAATTGGATATATAGTATACTAAGCCTTCATACAACTCACCTATATCTGCAATTTTAACAGGTAACCCAGAATCATGTGATAACTCATTTGCAACCCGGACAATTGTGGACAAACGTAACTCATCATCTTGAGATGTATATACAAATTTTTTCAGTGGACTTATCAAATCGCCTAACAGCCGATCATTGTATTCCTTATCTTTACCTTTAAAATCAAATTTCTCATGATAAAAACATATAACCAGCTTGAAAAGAGCCTCTGCACCAGTCCTTATTTGATTACCGTACATCTTGATAAAGGCATCAATATCTTCCCTATCTTTTGTTGTCTTTATTTGACTATCAAGTTTCTGCATACAGTTTTTAAGACGCTCCTCTAAAGCTGCTGCATTATACAAATATAAATGTCGTTTGGATTCTTGAGTGTTGATAATAAGACATTTGGGAATTATCCAAAATGAAGTAATAGGCGTTTTCATTGCTCTTATATACTCATATATGCCATTTCTTTCTCTCACCAAATTAGATGTAAAGAAACTCGACTTCTCATCATATCCCTTAATGGTATAGTTACTTGTCTTTGCAAATGACTGTATCATTTTTTTCTTCATCGTATATCCATTTACTACAATTGCTATACAATTCCCATCTTTAATACGGACAAAATGAATGTTTTTAAAGCGAATAAGGAAACTGTAGATATCAAAAGGAAATACCATCTTGCGCATTTCTCTCATTTCAGCATCTTTTTCTGGAACCCGAGTACACAATAGCATCATACCTTCATTGTGATCGAAATAGACACATTCTATTCTATCGTCATTATCTGTATCCAAGCAGTCGATGTTGACGCACCCTCCCGTTTCTGTTAAGAAATCTTTGAAAAAATCTTCAGCAATATGACTGTCCTCAATTTTGTTACAGTATTTGTCGGCAAAACGGGTAAATAGTTCAACTTCGTCATTTCCTGTTATTTTCTTCATTTTAATTTAGATTTTAGTTATTGCAATAATAGTGTGATTATATTTAAGTGAAATGGTTATAAAATGATGATAAGTTTGGCGTTTTAACTACTGAATTATAAGTCCTCCACGGAGGATTTAGAAACGAGTGAAAGTCCTTTAGTCACCTTATACAGCATTATTAATAAGAATGTTTATTTCGGCAACAACGGATAATATTTTCTGATTACGATACAATATCAAGTGGAATTTTTGTATGGTTTGAAATTACAAACAGCCATAGTGTTTAAAATAATCATCAAAGTGAGTTTTTAATAATTCATAAAAATAGGTTAGACAATTATATTTCCCAAACAAGATTGTCATATCATTCAATCCGCCTCCTCTGAAACAAGAGAACTCACGTCCATTAAACATCACAGATTCTTTTCTAAAGAAATCTGTTGCTGAAGATAAATTATTCTCTTTTATTATTCTTGACTCACTAATATCTTCAATTATAATAGTTTTTTCATTAGATGGCAGGATGCTACGGAAATAATGAATG
>JAFVUY010000250.1 GCA_017502465.1 Bacilli bacterium
TAAGGTTTTAGAAATTACGGGAGTTGACATTGACAGAGTTGTTGACGGTAAAATTGTCGAGCACGGCGGTTCAACTGAAACCTTTGAGACATTCTGGACAAACGGTTTGATTAAACCAGTATAATACCAATTCCAATATGACGAATGGTTTAAAAAACTTGATTTTGTTAGAACTAAAGGAATCGTAGAGGTAATAAAAGAAATATAAATTAAGCATCGGGTGAAACATAAATCATATTATTGTATATTTTTCTTACCAAACTATGATAGGAGGATATAAATATGGATGCAAAACAAATGGGAAAATTTATTTCTGAATTGCGAAAGGATAATGGAATGACTCAAGTGGATTTGGCAAAAAAATTGCAAGTCTCAGATAAAGCAGTTAGTCGCTGGGAAAGAGGATTAGGTTTTCCAGACATCAGCACGCTCGAACCACTTGCAATAGCTTTGAATGTAAATCTTTTGGAATTGATGCAATGCGAAAAAATGTCGGATGATAAAATTCAATCTAATATTTCAACTAATGCTGTAAACTTAACGTTAGATATGGCTCAACAACAAATAAATGAGTTATTTAAGAATGTAGTGTTGTATAGTGTGATAGGAATTATTGGAGTGTTTAGTTTGATTATGGGATTAGTATTTCATTCATATGGTCGTTTTTCATTATCAAGTAGACCAATACTGTTATGTTGCTTTGGCATAATTATGCTGCTAATTTTCTTAATCTATTTATATAGAAAAATAGGAAAACTAAAATAGTATCTCTTAAAATATGTTGTATATTAGTTTTATAATTCTAAATTTATACTAACGTAACACAAAAAGCTCCCGTCCATTTTTGTTAGTGGACGGGAATTCTTTTTCTAAATTCTTAACTTAATGACATTGTGTTGCAACAGCCCCTTTTTTCGTAAAGCTTATGAAAAATCATCTAGCAAACCTGATTTTCGAAGAGCCGGACGTAAAGCCATGTACAGAGTAACAGATACAATAGTAGATGTAACTGCATTGATTGTGGTGGAAGCCACATTCCATGCCAGAGTTAATTCAGCGGCCGGTTTGCCAAGAATTAATAATTTGTAAAAATAACCTACTAACGGATCAAAAATTACGTTAAACAAAAGACCGCAAACAGAAGCTGCTAAAACCTTGCGTAATACTTTCTTTTGGTCTGTTTCCGTATTGATGTGGCAGAGGTTATGGGCTACAAAACCTGTAATTAATCCGATACATAATTTTAAAATAAAAGTTTTCGGAGCATAGACAATATAAATGGGATCCAGCAAATCACCGATAGTCATACCTATTGCCCCCCCAAGACCACCATAGAATCCACCAAGAAGAAGAGCTCCGATTACGCAAACGGCATTTCCAAGATGGATAGATGTTGCATCACCCCCCGGTAATGTGATTTTTATTTGTAAGAAAGTAAAGACTACGTAAGAAAGGGCTGCAATCAGTCCTACCATCACAATTTTTTGTACTTGTTTATTTCTCATAGGTATCAACCTCCTAAAATTATTTTTTATTTATGTAAGGCCTTAATGTTTATAATCTTAGTATATACAAAAGTGGTATGAATGAAAGTACCAATTTTGAATGAAATAACCATACCAGATAGAAAGTTGACAAAGAACATATATAATTGTTATGATTGATTGGCAATAATAGAATGATTTAATGTAATAAAGAAACTTAAGTGGAAAACAGTATATATACTTATATTGTAAAAAGGATAAGAGGTTAATTATGAACACAATGGATAGAGAAATGTTAAGCAAGATTAAA
>JAFVUY010000251.1 GCA_017502465.1 Bacilli bacterium
TCCTATTTTCAAGACAAGGTGAGATTTTTGCAACAGCAACATCTCCATCTGCAAAATGGGTAAACCCAGTTTTAATAGATCCCCATTCTCGTTTTTCGTAAGAGAACGTATTTGAATATCCATCATCTATGAGAGTCATTGGAATAAATCCAGCGATAGTATTATCTTCCGCTTTATTTCTCGGATTGATAACGAACACATCTTTAACCTTTGCTAAACACCAATTTTCAGGCAAGTTCTCATAATGGGAGTTATCACAAGGCTGGAAGGCGGGATTTATTCTCTTCAAAAGCTCTATTGCAGGTTCGTCATTAGGGTCTTGTGGTACAAGTTTACCAGATATAGCAAGGTCAAGAATCTTCGATTTAGTTTGCTTTATGTAAGATTCCAGTTCTATTGTACCACTCTCAATCTTATCTATTATAGAAAACCATTTTTCAATTTCATTTGCAATACGCTTTTGCTCATTGAACGGAGGAAGTGAAAGCAATGTTTCTACAATCTTTTCTTTTGAGATGTTCGGTTGAGCACCGCCTCCGCCTTGGCGTATAAAATTTTCCTTGTGCGATAATAGGAAATAGAACAAATATTGCTGATCCGTTGCTTCGTATTCAACACATGCACAACACGCCTGGTTTGTAGTAGCTGGGAATGTTAATATGCCCACTTTACCAATAGTAGCACCATACATGGCTATAAGAACACTTCCTGCTGGATTAAGTTTAACCGAAGTTTCTTTCAGTGCCTTTTGTGTAATATATTCTGGAATATCAGTAATGTACCCGTCATTCAAATCTCCCGTTTTTAACCAAGGTATATCTCCTCCATAGTATTCTTTACATAGTCTACTTGGAGTTGCTCCAGATTGCCACTTTCCTACTTCTCCTAATGTTGTCCAACACCAGTTTTCTGGTATTTCAAAGGGCACATTCTCATAATGTGACTTATATGTAAAACAAAGTCTATCAATTTATGTGATTATATATTTTGAAGGAATTTTTCTTTTTCATATTCTATTAATTCACTTTCAAGATGTAATCGATTTTGCCTTATAAATTCAAAAACATTGTCCTGTTCTATTTCTGTTGGAATCTTGGATTCTATTTTTCTAATAGCACTTGATGGGATGCCATATTCTGATAATATAGAAAGGTTTTCTCGTATAAAATCGTTTTCAATAGCGTTTGCATAAGGTATATAGTTCCCTGCTCTCACATGGTGCTTTTGACATACATATTTTTGTAATTCATTAAGTGTAGACAGCCATTTAGGAACTTTATATTGAAACCAGTGTTTCATAGTCTGAAAAATGAATTGTATGGCTTCATCTCTAATTTCTGACTGGTCACAATCTGCATAACTCTCAAGTGTATGTAAATATGTAAACCTGTCGTTGACTAATTTATAAATATCCTTATTCAAACCATAATCAAATGTCAAATGTATCAAATGATCTTTTGTCATTGGCTTTACAGTTTCTGTTGGTTGGATTAGATTATCCCATGCAAGTCCTAATATATAGCTCAATTGTTTGTACTTTGGGGTAGCCCATGCAATTAAATCGTATTTCGTATCTATGTCTGCTGATAAAATATCAATTATTCTTTTTTGGCCATAAACACTAAGCCCATTATGTTTTATAATTTCCCTTTCTTCTGACGGGATAGTTAAAATGTTTTTATATTGTTCGGCTTCTTTGTTTCTTACAGAGTTTGAGTCTAGTTGTATAAGAACTTCATCTTTTATAGGATTTTGCTGAAAGAAAGGAATGTCAATAATAGTTTCATTAACTTGTGGAGGTGGATTAAAGTTATAGATGCGTCCAACATAGTGTTGCATCATTCGCCCAGCTCGTCCTTTGATATTTGAATAATCAAAATAATCAATCGGTACATTTTTCCCTTTGTAGGCGTCAAAATATATTATATTCTTTGCGCTCGTATTTACTCCTTCTATAATAGTAGATGTACAAAACAAATACTTAATTTTATCAGTATTAAAATATTCAATAATAGATGATGTAATATGTTTTTGAAGTGCGCCATCATGTATTCCAATGTCAAATTCTAAGCCTCTCAAAAGCATCCAATCTTCAGAAATATTTATTTTTATCCACTCACTAATAGGATATGTAATTTGAGATGTTGTCATATTTATACTTTTAAGATATTCGGCAAAAGTTTTGGCTAAATATCTTACACGATTAGGCGAAGAACAATATATTATATTTTGTTCATTACGTAAGGAAACAAGTAAGTCAAATAATACCTTTTCTTTATAATGACGCTTTTTCCCTCTGTCTCCGAATTCTCCTACATGATCTTTGTAAATGTCTATCTCTTGTGAGTCAACTAGAATGTATTTACTTCTGTAAAATACGGCGTTGAACGCCTCCTCAAAACCGTGGCTTATTTCATCTATGTTGGGCCCTAATAAATAAAATCTTGGATGAAAACGATTTATGATTCTATAAAAAGCATTATTTAGAGATGAGGAACGTTCATCATCTCGTTGGCCACTTAATTTATAAAACTCATCAATGATTAAAAAGTCTACAGATGCAAAATACTTATATTCATTAACACGCTCTGCGGTAAAAAGATATATGTTGCCTATTTCTTTGTTTGGTTCTTGAGATGTTCTAACAATAAGTTTATATTTGTCATTATACTTCATTAGATTTTTTCGGGTCTCATCACGTAAAGCAAGAGTTGGTTGAATGACAACGATATTCTTGAATTGGTTTGATGCAACAATTTCTTCAATCAATAGGCTCTTTCCAAAACTAGTAGGGGCACTGACTACTACATTTTTACCATTATTTAAAATGTTTAATATTTCTAATTGTTCATCATGGAAATATTTAGAGGGAAGATGAGATGACTCATGAAGTCCCTGACGCAATTCCGAAACAGTATTATTCAGTGTCAAATGCTCTTTAACAATATACGGATAGAAGCCTGCAATTTCAAATATGTTTGTCCATAATTCATGTGTATTAACTGGGATTTTTCTCCAATTGTTTAAAATATTAATAGCAATCTTATTTCCATCAATATTATTTGCGGAAATCAGAGAATTACATATCTGAGCTAATTGAAAACTCTTTTCTACAGAAATTGAATCTACTGATTCAAGCTCTTGAATTATATCCGTAGTATTATGCATTTTGTTGATTGTATAATTTCTGGTGCAACATTTTTATGAGGTCCTTTTTAGAAGGAATAGGTATAAGAATTAGTATAATATTCAAATCTGTTTTAATTGGCTCACCATCTTCTTTCTCAATGGCACTTAATAATTCTTCAAATTTTTCTTTTAATGAATTTGCCTCTGCCTCAAATTCAGTAGTGAAATCTGGATGAGTATCTGTTGGACATTTTTTAAAAATATCCGATTGATAAGTGCAAATTAAAGGAATAGTAACACTAGGAAGCAAGTCGTCAAAACGAGATTTTCCTTCACTAATAGCCTGCAATGTTGTATGCCAATACTCTTTTTGACGTAAATAGTTTTCATAGTCACGCTTCGTATTTTCGTCTGAATATTCTTCCAATATGGGATAAGTATTACGTTTTTTAGAAATTACGGCAAATTCTCTTTTTAAGAAATCACATTTAAAATGCGATTTTATATCATCAATCAAATCTTGTATTCCAAATTTACCAGCATTACCATTACCTCTATAATAGATCTTAGATTCTCCTAAATATAAAGAAGGAGAAGCCATGGAAGGAAGTTCTGGACCAATATGTACTGCATCAAAACCATGAACTGTCACACCATCAGTATCCTTGAAAAATATCTTAGAAATTAATGGTGTTGTGTAAAAGCAATCTCGTAAAATGACATGAAGAATTAGTTCACCAAACTCACCTCTTTTTTTGTATTTATCCTCTGCTTTTAATTCATTATCATCTAATACGGAATCATTGTCAACATATGTCCACTTCGCATCTTGATATGATTGTATTTTATATATCGATCTTGCTGCTTCAATCAACTTCCGCCTGTCATATGTTTTTAAGATTCCACAATGATAGCCATACGCAAAATCTACTAATGCATCCAAAAGTATATCACAAAATGGGCCCAACCTGCAAGATCCTAAATCAAACCCGACATAAAATGCTTTAAATTTAGCATCGTTGATTTTTTGTACAATAATTTCATTTATTCCAAATGCCATAACAATTATTTAAAATTATTGATCAGTTCTTTAGGTTCTACGTTCAATATCTTAGCTATCTCAAAAAGGACTTCGAGACTCGGTTGGCGACGATTACAAACATAAGAGTTTACAATGCAGAAACTCTTGCCAAGTCGCTCAGCAAGCCAAGTTTGTTTGATGCCGCGCTCTTCGAGCACCTCTTTTATGCGGTTCATGGGTTTATCCATTTTGTTATTATTTACGATTTTACCACAA
>JAFVUY010000252.1 GCA_017502465.1 Bacilli bacterium
GATGTTTAGACATTATTAGATATTACAGCTTCAACGCTAACGAACAACAATTATGGGAATTAGGGTTGAAACCAAAAAGTATCGTATTAATTGACGATGATACAGATCATAACGATTATATTATAAACGAATGAAATTAAGTAGCGGGATGCCGCCCGAATTCGATTGAGCACGCTTTTTAGCAACAAAGATTAGAAAATACGGCTACACAATAGACGTAGTGATAGAGTTTTAACAATATGGTTGGTAGGGTGGGATGATGAGTATATTTTTATTATTAGGAGAGCCATATGGCATTTACAGTTAATAACGTTAAAGTTGCTGCTACAGCAACACCAAGTAAAAAGAAAGTTGAATTAGCAACAGGCGGTCAAATTAGATGCGTCATTGCTATGATTAAAGATAAAACTATTACATTACCATTTAATGAAACTTTTAAAGGTTTAAACGGTAAAGATTATACATTAGAAATTAACAAAGACATCGACGCAGTCGTTTATGCACCTAAATTCTTATTAAGTTTATTAATTGATAAATACAGCAAGAATTTTGGAAGTAAATAATGCTTGCAGGTTACTATTCAAAACAAATTAAGAAAATGAAGGATGCAGGCTTCGATGTTACTATATTAGAGAAAAAATTAGTCGACTTCATAAAAACATACAACCGTTGCGTTTTGGATTATAAATTACAGAAAAAAGAACCGCAATAATGAAAAAGTTAGTGGTTTGAGATCTATTTGGCGGCGGGCAACACAGTGTTAGAAACGCCTTAAAAGACGAGTCCATATTTGATATTTATACATTTGATATTACGCAACCATTAGATGACCATTGTATTAGCGTTAATTTAGGGAATGTAAATGAAGTTCTATCAGTTATTAAAGAACGTAACATTCCCAAT
This sequence comes from Bacilli bacterium, assembly GCA_017502465.1. Classification (GTDB taxonomy): domain Bacteria; phylum Bacillota_I; class Bacilli_A; order RFN20; family CAG-826; genus RGIG5418. Next base: position 904 of record JAFVUY010000252.1, read on the forward strand.
CCTGATATCATTGTCGCATCACCATTATGCCAAAGTTTTAGCGCCATTTTATCAATGAAAAACGGTGGCACAGCGGGGTGAGATATTAAAAACGGTAAGATGACAATTCGGGACTATGAAAGCTTCGCATTAAACGCTAATAAATTCATATTAAAGTCAAGTTATAAACATTACGCACAATGCGCTCAATTAGGGGGTGATTGTTTATATACTACAATGAAATTAATCGATATGTATAAGCCCAAATGCTGGTATATAGAAAACCCTAAAAATAGTTTAATTTGGCGTTTATTAGGGCAATTATATACAGATTATAAACTATTAAACGATTACAGAACGATGGACATTTGGATGAACGACACTTATTATGGTAACTATGGTGATCTAATGCCAAAACCGACAACTTTTTGTAGTAATATGAATTTAGAATTAAATGAAACCAATCCAGGGAGTTTTTGAATAAAAGACAAAACGACAAAACGTCAATGGCATAAAGACTTCCCGCAATTTACTTTTACAATTAGTGAACGGCTACCAGGTCCATTATTACGTAAAAAATTAGGCGAACAAGTTTATAATTTGAAATTAGATCCAAAATTCAAAAACGCAGAAAATATTAATGATTATCAGATTGGTGAAGCAGGTCCTCGCAGCCACATTCCACCAAAATTGATCCAAGCAATATTTAAAAAGTTTTTAGATAAATTAACTCCTGTCAGCGATCTATTCTTACTTGGGTAGAGTAGCGTTCGCCGACTTTGAAACAGTTACAATCAACACCGAGTATTATAAACAACACAAAGATACTCGCGTCTGGTTGTGGTGTTTAATGAGCGGCACTTACACCAAGATGGGAGTTGATATTAAAGAATTTATTAATGAAGTTGTTAATTATGATATCGTTTATTTTCATAATTTAAGTTTTGATGGCGACTTCATTAGTAAGCATTTAGAGCAGTCCGGGTATTTATATGATATTTACGGACTGTGCGAAGCCCCCAACACTTTCTATATATTTAGAAACGGGGCGCGTATTTACTATTTAAAGGCAAATATTAGGGGTACCATCGTTACGTTTAAATGCTCACTATTAATGCTAAATTCGTCAATAAAAGCACTCGGACGAGATTTAGGTATTAGCAAATTAAACGAGGGGAATGATGACTTCTATGACGTCGAGCCGTTTAAAAGTTTAGACGAGGTACCTAAAAAATATATTGACTATATCTATAATGACGTCCTAATCGCTCAAACAGCGATGGAGAAGTTAGACGAGTTAGTGCGAGCTAAAAAATGGTTAGTGGGCACAACCGTCTATGATTATCTAACAATTACAGCACTATATCAGTCATTAACACTTAATAATAAAATTATTAAGGATGCCGGTAAATATATGTGGATCAGTAAAGCAAACAACGAGATCGGGCGTAAATTGTTACGTGGTGGTCTGTGCCAGTTTAATCCCATTTACCAAGGTGAGCATACAGTTAATAACGTTGTAATGATCGACATAAATTCTGCGTACCCGAGTTTTATGAATAAACTGCTACCATACGGTGAAGTTAAGGACTTCACAGACGATGGTAATCAAATTAAGGTTTATCATTTATTAGTTAGAAAAGTGGAGATCTTACATAACAAGTGCAACATTATTTGCTTCCCAAATATGACTAATCAATATGAGGAAGAGGAGTTTAATAATGTATTCGGTGAAAAACAATCATATAAAGTCAAAAACAGATATATAAAAGCAGAGGATGAACCATTCGAGATCTATTTATATGAGAATGAATTAATGACGTTAAAAAAGTTTTATATTATTAGTTACGATATTATTAATATCTATTACTATAATGCACATAACTTTTTAACAAAATTAGAAAGCGAACTATACAAAGATAAGTCCACTTATAAAAAAGAGGGCAAGAGCGCATTATGTGCGATGACAAAGATCTTTTTAAATGCAGGGTACGGGTCTTTTTGTAAGAAAGATGCATATGACTGCTATCTATACGCTAAAAGTCCTGAAGCAGTCATTAAAACAAAAACAGGCGAATACCATTTTAAAAACAACCACCCCGTTTATAATGTCGGCAACCTAAACTGTTACGGCTACGAGGAAGTGCTAAACGAGCCGTCCACCAAGTTTAGAAACATCCACATCGCTGCATTTACCACCGCTTGCACTCGCGTATATCTGTTAAACACACTATTAAAAGTGTGTAAGAACCCTAATGAGTCGTTTGTATATTGTGATACTGACTCCATTTTATTAGCAAATTTAAGTCAGGACGAGATCGACGAAATTAAAGCAATGGATACAAAAGAACTCGGTGGCTGAGGCATTGAATTTATCAAAGAGTCCAAAACTAAAATTAGAATATTAGGGGCTAAACGTTATGAAGTTGAAGGCATTAAATGTAAGGTTGGTGGTATTAGTTCGTTAAAAAGTTTAGCAGAAATACAAGACGGGACAATAGTATATAATTGTGGACTAACACCTAAACGGGTAAGAAGCGGGATCGTATTAGAACCCGTTGATAAGCAAATTAAAAAAGGATTTAATTAATATGTTTAAGAAATATCGACCATTATTTATATTAACAGCAGCACTAAACGTTGCATTACTAATATTTATTTTATTAATTTCTTTCTTAACTAACATAACAGGGCGACTATTTGACACCACAGTTAATATCGGTGTAATATTAATAATTATGTATATATTAGAAATATTATCAACCCTAACATTTCAGGCGAGAATACTTTTAACGAGCAAAAAAGATAAATTAAAGTATAATTGAATAATACCGACGATTGCCACATTAAGTTGATTAATCGCTTCCCTGGAGGGACTAATACTTATTAATGATAGTGATACAATTATTAAGTTCATAATTAAGTTTGTTCCAGTCGGGGTTGCAACATTTTTAGGAGTTTATTGTGTGAATTTCAAACCAAAAGTCAGCATCGTTCAAAGAACGGTTTAAACGTAAGTTCGGCTTCGACCTCGATAATTTAGGGTTCTGATGACCATTTCTGGATGATAAATTACATATTATCGACGGGTGTGAAGGACCGTCTTATGAACGGTTCGAAGAGTGGCTTTTAAGACATTCACCATTCAGTGATCTAAAAGAAATGTGAGATTATATACATTACGTGTGAAAATATGGTTTTACTATACAACCAGCCGGTGTTACTCAGTTAGACAGAATTGAAAAATGAATGGAGGAGCTTCGTGAGTTCTTTGGTAAATAAACTAAACCGCGCACAACAATTAAAAAATGATGAATATTATACGCAATACGACGATGTGCGCCGTTATATGATCTATATTAAACCAGTTTTACACCACTTTAAAAGATTAGTATTCCCGTGAAATGACGACAACGAATGGTCGAATTTTAAAAAATATTTTAATCAGAATAAAAAGTCCTACCCACCAGCTGTTTTTGTTAATGATGCTTGTGCCTTTCAATACGAGGAGGGCGATGTTGTATTAGGCAACCCACCATTTTCATTAATGAAAGAAATAGTCAAGGAGTTTAATAAAAATAATATTAAATTCATTCTATTTGCACCGTTAGCGGTAGCGCAGGATGTATATTGTAACGAAACAGAAAATTACCGCACATTTTATAGTCCGCTAAACGTAATGAGTAATCTATATGATACGCCAGAAGGCGTTATAAAAGACGTCAATACGCGACTAATTAGTAATTTTATGGACTTCAAATACCACATTAATACATTATCTAAATGTAATCATACTACCGACAGTTTATTTTGTAAATATGAAACGGCGTACGAATGTTTTAAGAAGCATAACGTTTACGGGTCATTGAACCACGTTGATACTTACTGCTATAAATACGGGTTAAAACATTTGGATGGTAGAAAATTAAACATCGAAAATAATTTTAAATATGTTAAAATGGATGTATTAAACGAAGACGAGTTCTTTAATCGAGGTAGACACCATTAATACAAGATTAAGAGTTTGATACGAAAATAGTACGAAAAAGATTTGGTGAACTAACAACCAAAACTTTTTCCCGTCTATGAATGAATTAGAGGACATTCTTAATAATGCTCCATATAAAGATATTAACGCTAACTATAAAATGCAGTCGATTGAATTTATGGAAGTTAGTTTTAAATGAACCGACTTTAATGATGCTGAATTACCTAAATTAATTAATATTAATGCTAATAATAAAAATTATTATTATCGTTTAAAACAGTTATTAACAATCAATGATAATGGATTTATTAATTTATATGAGTTAGATATTTATACCACTTTTATTCGGCAATTATATAACATTTATACGAGTAATCCAATCAAATTAACTACAACAAGAAGTCAAAAGATTACGCCTGGGGTAATGCACGATGATCCGTTAATACAACAAAATATCACATTTAACGGCAAATGAAAGTTCGGTTATAAACCATCTAATAGTTCAAATTATACATACAATTTAGGCTCAACCGGTGTCAACCCGGTCGTATATGCAATTATTAGAAAAACGCAAACTAATAATACAAGCTACACATTAGTACCGATAATGAGTGAAACTAATAATGTCACAGTTACTAAAAAGGGGGCTTCGTCAACTGTAACATTACCAACCCGGAGATTCGTTTTCTATTACGATAATGGAGATAGTCGGAGCGTTAATGCGTTAGCACGTAATACAAATAAAGTGACGATGAGTAATTATGGTCCAAGCTACCCTGGTGCTAAAAGTAAAAAAGCGAGATTAGGTAACAATCCAAACATTACAAACGCTAATTTTAATCTTAAATTTGCTGAAATATTAAGTAGCACGAGTGGTGGTTTAGAGAATACTTACTGTGTTACAAACATTGGTGTGCGTGGGAGTGATAATTATAATGCACTAAGAAGTTTAGTGCAACAATATTTAAACATTGGTGGAACATTTGATATTAGTGTTATGGCTGGTAAGGGGTCAGCATATGATTATCGAGATATAAGTAAGTGACCGAACCCAGATAGCACGTTTTGAGCATACTGAAACAAAGGCAACACAAGTATTACAACATTAGATAACATTTACATCGAATATAGTTTTGATTTCACTTATTCTGCGAATGTTAAATATAATCCATACATCGCAGGAATAAACATTAAGAAAACTGATGGAACAATATTAGCATACTCACCCAATCCAAAACGTTACGCTGATGATTATAGCGTTAGTGATCTAAAACAATTTTACTCCACTTTTACAAATGGTGCTAACACAGACTCTTTCGATACTGCAATTGTATTACAGTTAAAAAGTGCATCACAGCAAGTATCAGGTGACGAAGTGCATACAGTTTCAAACTCATGGGCAAATATAAAAGAGTTGCTGTTAAATAGTCAAATTGTTAATTTAGTGGATGGGCTATTTTTAGGGCCACCAATCACGTGTTTTACAAACAATTATAATTATGAAACATTGTGGGATGGTAAAACATATTTAACACTTCATATGAATAAAGATGGATTACCTGTTAAAGATATGAATTTTATTGAGTATATGGTAGAGCATAATAATTCAACATCACCGTCAGGTAACTATACAAATAAATTTAATTTTTTATCATCATATTATCAAAATAGCAATGCATTACCGTGGTGAATAGAGCTGTATATGCCAAAAGCATTAAGTGGGCAACAATTTAATTTTATTAAATATTTATTTAATGAAAAGTTTAATGTGTCGTCCAGCAGTATTACAAATGCTGAGAGAGGGTTGTTTATTTATAACGGCACAACCAACTTAATTTTAATGAATGAATACGACAATCCAAAAGACTGCATTTATCGTTTATCAGGACCGTTACCGTTTATTAATGATACGTTTAAACAATATGTGAGCAGCACAATTAACTCCACAAATACCAGCTACGAAATCCAAAAACAAAATATGGCATTTAATGTGGCTAATGGTGTGTTGGGGTATTTACAGGCAGGAGCCAGTGCTGCCGGCTCTGCATTGATTGGTAACATCCCTGGAGTTATTCAAGCAGGGATGAGTCAAATGAGCTCAATCACTGATATGATTAAATCAGGATTTACAATGGAGCAACAAATTAATAAAATCAAAGCTCACTATGCAGATAAAAAGAATATTAGTGGTGCAACAGTAATTAGCTCATTAATGCAAGATATTTTAACACAAGGTGAATGGACGAAATTCGCAGTACCAACATTTGTGGGGCAAAAGTTTAATCCAACAAGTGAAACAATCCAGTCAATCGGTGAGTTTATTAGTTTAAACGGCTTCCTAACTAATCAAGCCATCGACTTCGCAAGTAATTTTAACATTGACGGTATTTATTTAGAAACGTCACCATTCTTAATTAGTAGCGAGGGTTTAAATAAATTAGCAGCAGATAAAAGGTTTATACAACAAATACCACTCCCACAATTTAGAGAAATGGTACTACAATTCTTAAACCGTATTTTAGTAATAAAGGACATTAATAATTAATATGCTAACATATTTTAACATTCGTGACCGTTTAAAAACACTCTCCATAACTATTCAAGGTAAAAAGGTTTATCTATGTATCGCTCCTCGTCGGATTGGTAAAACAACGAGCTCAGTAGCGATGGCTGATGACGTGTGGACAAATAGTGATTACACTGATAAAGTATTAATCTTACGGAACACAATGGAGGAGATTAAAGAACTTAAAGATGGGTTTAACGGAGAAACATTTAGAAATAAATACAGAATCATCGGGAACACCATATTCAAAGTGGACATTGATCCTGTGACTGGCAAAGAGTTCCTCCAAAACCGCCGGTTGATCGGTAAGGTAGGGTCATTATCAACATTTGCGAACAAGAAATCATCCATTGAAAGCACAAATTATAAATTAATACTATATGATGAATTTAACTCATTAGATGAGGATGACTACACAATGGTGCGGAGCTTCCGTAAAAACCAGTTTTTTACATTATTAGAAGCGATCGCATCTTATGAGGGTGCTTCTGACGATCTATTACTATTAATTATCGGTAACAAAGTGGATGCTTCCAACGACATATTATTAGAGTTAGGGATTGAAAACCAAGACCTGCACGATGAGGGAGATGTATTTAGATTTAATGTTGAGGGCTTCGACGTGGTTGTAGAAAACGTCAGCCAAAACGAGTTTAAAGAGTTGTTCGAAAAGAAAAAGATACTTGCCAAAGGGCTTGCCTCACTAAATATGCAGACGAACGCATATTTTAATGAGGGGAAGTTCTTAAAGACATTAGATAAAAGAATTCGTGCCAAAAAGAATTTTAAAGATTGAGAAGTTACACGCATCATTTATAAATTAAATGACACTTATATATTAGAAAAGATGCAGGATGACGTCCGGTTCTGAGAGGAAATACATATGACCGAGACAATGTTAGAGCAATTTGTAATGGCTGAATATGTGTTTATTTCATTAGATAACAATGCGTGATTAACTGATAAATACTGCCGGAGAATAAATAAAGACGAGTTATTAGAGCTGGCAGAACTAATGAAAGAGGAACTCTTAATATTTAGCAGTCGGTACGTATATGCGTGTGTTAAAGAAATATTTAGAAGTATTTTAAATTTAATCGAGGTGATATAGATGGGACTATTCAATAAAACAAGCAAGGCAATCGAGGACATCCAGCAACAAGTTAATGACTTCAAAACAGTGTTCGACAGTTATGTGTCGGGAGGTAACTTCTATGCACTAAATAAAAAATTAGAGCAATATGAAGCGTTGCGTAATTTACCACCAATCAACGGACTAACAGATGACAGCGAAACAGATAACATCGACGAGCAAATCTTAAAGAGTGTTGCAGCATTCATCCCACAACGTATTTTTATGTTCTGGAATTACTGCCAGTATTTCTGCAACATTATTAATTATGAGGTGGACGATAATGAGTTGTGATTAGAATTAATTAGAATGCAGAACATCGCATTCTGAAATGGAATGGCTGCGATGTATAAACATCCAATTGAGGACAAGTGAAAAGCAGTGGCAATTTGGGACTTAGAAACGGATCATAATCATAAGTTTAAAAAAGCAAAAATTAGTTTTGAGTATAATTACGACCAACAAATTGAGCATCCAGATCTTACAAAAGACAGCAATGTTTTTGAAGTAGATGATCCAGAAAAATTATGCATTTACTCATTTAAAAGTAACGGCTTCAGCTGCTGAGTGTGATTAAAAGAAATGGTCGACGTCCAAATGCAGCTACTTAAACAAGTAATCGTGTGCTCATTAATTAATAATAAAATCATTGAAATTCAACAAGATAAAAAGACCGATAACATTAAAACAATTTTAAATAATTTCATTAAACCACTTAAATTCTGGTATATTAAAAGAAAATTAGCAAGTTTAGAGAGCTCTATCAAAGTGGTAGAAAACGTGGATGGTTTAATTGAGGTAACAAGTAAATATTTAGAAATTTACGACGGCATATTAGATGCATATTACCATTTATTCGGGATCAGAAACAACGTCGACTACAAAAAAGAGCGTAACGTATCAAGTGAAGTGCAAGCCAGTCAGTCATTTTTTGATAGAATGGAGAATGAATACATTAAAATGTTTAAAATCTTTGCGAAGGACTTTCAAAAGAAGGCCGGAGTGCAAATTAATATTAAGGAGGATCAAAATGACACTCAACTTACTCAAGCAGGTAATGAACCAAACGAACGCTCGTTACCAAACAAACCAAGCAACACTCGATAGTATCACTGATGAGTTAGCAACCCAGATTTATAATATGTATCAGGATGAGGACTATTTAGACAGCACCGAAGCGGCGTTTAAAGTGCGGTTTAATATGCACTGTTATGGAGTATTAACAAATTTAGTGCATAAACTAAATATGCTGATAAATTATGGAGACACAAAAGACGTGAAATACCAAAACTTCCGTCATACACAACAAAGACAGACAGAAGCTGATAATTTAGGAGATAATGTTACCACAGATAATCAATTTGTTATCGGACAAGCCAACACTAATTTTGCGAATAATGATCTAATAACCCAAAGTGAGAGAACATTATTCAGTGGGTATAATTACAATGATCTAATTAATACACCAATGATTAAAAAAGAGTGACAAGAATTTATTAGCACATATGTGACACATATGTTATTACCATTATTTTAGGAGATATTATGGAAGACATTAAACAAGACATTACAGAAAACGAACAAGCAAATAACGAAGCAACTGATATCATTAGCGATGCATCGACAAAAGAGCCAGAAGTAGAATACGTGACACGTCGTGATCTGGACGCAATATTAGAAAAATTAGAAAAAGCAAACCAAGATAAATGAGTTTATATGGACTCGCGGTTTGACGGTATTATTAAAGCGCTAAAAACGCCCGCAGAAGCTCCGAAAGAACAAAAAGAGGTAAAGAATACAGACCTCTATAAAAATTAGCACACGGTGAGGCGATAACACCTCAACACCAAAAATAACGAAAGGAGAAATATGGCAAAAACTAAAATTTTATCACAATTAACGCCTGAGGAACAAGAACAGGTCAATAATGCAGCCAACGAAGCGGCTCGGAGCGTAACGAACCCTGCGACTGGTGAAGCATATGCAAATTTTGGAGAACTAAGTGCTGATTTATCTAATTTAGCACGTAGTGCAGATCCCCAAACAACATTAACAGCATTAAACACGTTTAACACGTTACAAAATCGTGTGTTTATTCAATTAACACAAAAATTTGATATGACGAGCAGAATGTTTAAAGAGTTATCAAAATATGACTTCGGACAATTCGATGAAGGTAATGGGTTTGATATGTTTTTTACAATCCCAACAGGTCCTAATAACACTGTTAAATTAACACAAATAACAGACCAATTAGATCCTAACGGTGTAGATAACATTTGAAACCTAAGTTACACAGTTAATTATTTTACAAGCCACGGTGGCAAAGATTATTTTAAATATGGTGGTTACGGCTTCCACAAGAGTGTGACATTGCAGAGAACACTATTATTAGAAAAGTTGCGTACAAACTGTGCAGGTGAGTTATTATTACAAATCATCGAAAATATGATCGCAAGTCGTGTGTGCTTCCTATATAATATGCTATGTAAAGTGTTATTTAGATTGGAAGACAACCCTAAAATAAATAAAACAGGAACAGATGACGCAAACACCACTCAATTAACATACAACGGTCATCAATTAGTTACGTGGGACACAACATCACACGATGCATATGAAGCGTGAGTGAAAATCGCTCAATTCATTAAAGAAAAGATCCTGCTAAACGCAGAATGTATTGATGGCAACTTTTTTAATGCATATATCACAGAGTTAAGTGATTATACAATATACTGCAGCGTCGCAGTTAAAAATATGTTAGAACAATCAATCCGTAGTCAGTTATACAACAGTGCAGACTTTATGGAGTTCTTTAAGAAGGTAAAATTAGTAGTACCTGAAAATAAACCAAAATATAAAAATGTGTCTAATGCAGCTGTCACATATACTAAATACACAATTAATAACGAAGGACAATCAAGTGAAAGTATCGCAACTTCCACAGAAAGTGTGGCAGCTGGTGCATTTACAGATATACAAGCGAACTCAAAAGGCATCAGCAATAGTTTAGTGATAACTGTCGACCCTAACGATAAAACTTATATGGACGACCATACACTATACATCGTGCATAAAAAAGCAGTGTTATGAGCACACCGTGTAGAACAAATGACAGGTCAACAAGACTTCGCTCACAACTTCTCATATGTATTTGTAAATTATGAGGATGGAATGATTGTGCTGAACCCAACTGGTAGATTATACGTGTATAAATGTAAAGTATTAACAACAGATCCAACGACAACAGTCAGTGCGGTGAATAACTAATGAATAGTTTTATTTGACGCAAAAAGAATATAACGGGTGGCTCCGGAGGTTCACTTACTTCGTTAAGTGCGGATCTTAATGCTAATAATCATAAAATTACTAATTTAGCGGCTCCGACTGATA
>JAFVUY010000253.1 GCA_017502465.1 Bacilli bacterium
ATACCAGAATCGGCTATGGAGGCGTGGCAAGATGACTATGCCGATATGAGACGGTTCTTCATCTATGGTGAATCTTTAGAGTTTGATGAACTTATGCAGAAAATGAGAGAGTTGCAAGAAAGAGTGAGGATTATGTAAAGAGTCCAACCACCGAACAAACCCGTACCAAATTACTGAAAATGTAAAAATCAAACTTGTAGGCAAACTTTGATAAAATACTTATCTCCGTCTTGGAGATGGAATTTACATTGTTCCGACAGGTTGTTTGAAGGATTAACAGATTTAAATATAGCAAAAGAATGAAGAAAATTGGATCTACATGGAATTTATGGGATTTGCATATACATACAAATGCCTCAGATGGCAAAGGGACATGTCAAGAAATTTTAGAAGTTGTTAAATCAAAAGGTATTTCCTGTATAGCTGTAACTGACCATCATACGATTGATAATATTGAAGAAATGAAAACATTGGCTAAGCCAATGAATATAACCGTCATTTCTGGTATAGAATTTCGCACAGAATATGGACAAGCTTCTGTTCATATGATAGGACTATTTCCTGATGAGCATAATGGGATAAAATTATCTCCCGAATTCTTGAAAGAAAATGTATTGAATCAGCTAGGGATATCCAGAACATCAATAATTCAAAAAGCAAAGGATTCTGGTTCTCAAAGTAGTGATGAAACCACTTTATTTAAGGAAGGTATGTTTCTTGTTCAAGTTGAATTCAAGAAAGCCGCTGATATAATACACAAATATGGAGGGATAGTAACAGTTCATGCAGGTTCTAAAGAGAATGGAATTGATAGAGAAATGAGACATGAGGGAAGTGGTGTCCGTAATACATCTATTGAATGCTCACTTGGTCCGGTAAAAGAAGAACTATTTAATGAAGGATATATAGACATCTGTGAAATTAAAAAGCCTAATGAAGCAAAATTCTATTTAGAAAAGTTTGGCAAACCTTCAATCACTGCATCAGATGCACATGAACTTAATGAAATAGGAATAAAGCCTTGTTGGATAAAAGCAGATTTAGCATTTGAAGGATTAAAGCAAATCATATCTGAACCAGAGCGTATTAGTTACGAGGAGCCATTACTACTTCAAAGGATAAAAAGAAATCCTGATAAATTCATTGATAGTTTGGAGATAACCAGAGTTGCAGGTGCTTCAATGCCAGAAACATGGTTTAATAATATTCGTATAGATATTAATCCTGGATTGGTTGCTATAATAGGAAATAAAGGTAGCGGGAAAAGTGCTTTAACAGATATTTTAGCATTATGTGCAAACACAAAAAATGAAGCTTTTTCATTTTTGACACCCAATAAATTTAGGATGAATAAGCCATATAATAGATCAAAACAAATTGAGGCAATAATAGGCTGGGCCGATAAATCACATTCGCAAAAGAAAACGCTAGATGAATCTCCTGATATTAATCAACCTGAACGAGTAAAATATATTCCTCAAAATTTTTTAGAAAATTTATGTACGACTGAGGATGATGGCCAATTTGAGAAGGAATTAAAGAAAATAATTTTTCAATATTTAAATCCAGCAGAAAGATATGGTAAAAATGACTTAGACAGTCTTATTAAATATCTTACAACAGAGAATGAACGTTCTTGTCAAAACATTAAAGATAAAATTAGAGAAATCAACACTTCTATTGTCGATTTAGAGTTACAATTAGAACCTAATTATAAGACTAAACTAGAAAATGAACTTAAGTATAAACAAGAACAACTTAGTAATGCACAAAGTGCAAAGCCAATAGAAATTAAGAAACCAGATTTATCAGGGAACCCTAAAGCTCAAGAAGCTAAAACAAAGTTAGAAAAGATACAAAATGAGTTAAACGAATTAAATGAAAAATTAGAACAACTACAGATAGAACAAACTCAATTGGTAAAGCGGTTACAAGATTTAATTTCAGTAAAAGAGAACTTATCTCGTTTATTCGAATATATTGAGAATGTGAAAGTTGACATTAATCCAATATTGACATCAAATGACATCAATATTGATGAAATACTTAACTTTAAATACAACCATCAGATTATAGAAATTAAGATAAAACAAATTGAAAGTAGAATAAAAATAATCAATAAAGAATTTAAAGAAGAAAATGAACAAGGACTCATAAATACCATAAAAACTAAGCAAAAAACACTTGTTGACGTTTCCCAAGAACTTAGTGAACCAGAAATAAAATACCAAAAGTATCTTGTTCAAAAATTAGAATGGGAAAAAAGCATTGAAGATATTACGGGAACAGAAGAAAAAGAAGGTAGTATTAAAAATCTTCAATGCAAGCTTGATTATATCGAACGTCATCTTGCTAATGATATTGAAAGCTTAAAAGTTATTCGTAAACAGGAAATCAACAAGTTAGTAAACAAAAAATCGGAAGTCCTTAGAATATATAATAATTTGTTTGCTCCTATTGTAAAATTTGTGGAAGAATATAAGGATGCCTTAAAAGATTATCCGATAGAGTTTGATGCAACATTTGCCATAAGAGGATTTGAAGATTATTTTTTCGATTTTGTCAATCAACAAATTGCAGGTTCATTCTATGGCAAAGAACAAGGATTAATGCGCGTAAAAGATAATATAGAAAATATTAATCTGTTGGATTTGGATTCTATAATAGAATTTCCATCGAGCATTAATGAAGCATTACAGTATGATAAACGAGATGGGGCTAATAATGCACTTCGCAATATAGAAGCTCAGCTAAAGAAAGGTCACACCAAACAAGACTTATACGATTACATTTATAGCATGGATTATATAGTACCATTTTTCCAATTAAAGATGAATGGTAAGCCTTTATCCTCGCTGTCTCCAGGAGAAAGGGGCGCTTTATTATTGCTATTATATCTATTTATTGATATGGATGACAAACCATTAATAATAGATCAACCTGAAGAAAACCTTGATAATGAGAGCGTCTATAAGTATATCGTACATTTTATCAAAGAAGCAAAAAGACGTCGTCAGATAATTATGGTTACTCATAACCCCAATTTAGCTGTAGTTTGTGATGCGGACCAAATTATACAAATGAAAATTGACAAACAAAATGGCAATACAGTATCATATGAATCTGGAGCAATCGAAAATCCTACAATCAACAAAATTATTGTTGATATTCTAGAAGGCACTTATCCTGCTTTTCATAATAGAGATAGTAAGTATTTTGATAAAATAGTTTAATAAAATCGGTGTTCACCTTCACAAGTGAACGCCGATTTTGTTATAACCCAATTGCATTTATTCTATCTATAAAGCCTTGATAGATAGCCACTTTGCGGTGCTTCATATTGGCTTTGAATATGGAGTTGAATAGTTTATGTTTATGAAAATATACGATACAACATTTCATATTTCTCAGAAGCGAAATCTATATACATATCATATTCCTTGATACCTTTGTTCAGG
>JAFVUY010000254.1 GCA_017502465.1 Bacilli bacterium
CAGTTAGCAATTTCACACAAGCTAGGGCAGAGCAGTTGGGATTTGAATTTTATGAGTGGGTAACTGCTGGAGATGAGCGTGTAAGCAAAGACCATCAGCATTTAAATGGGCGAGTATATCGCTATGATACTCCAACAGCTAAAATAGACAGTTATGGTAATGTAGGGCATCCTAGCCAAAGGGTTAATTGTAGATGCATAGCTGTGAGCGTGATTATGGATAATAAAAAGGCTTATAAAGTCAAAGATGGAAAATATGGAGATTATTATATAATAAAATAGCCCTAAAAAAGGGCTATGGAGTGTATTTAACTTCGTAGGAGTTTGTCAAATGAAAATCAAAATAATTTTAGCCTTGATAAGGCGACTACGATGGACACACATTAACTATTATATAAAAAGGAATGTTGGATTTTTCAATCACCTTTGTTTTGAAAGCCAAGAGAATTATATAATAAAATAGGTTAATAAATGCTTAAATTAAGCTTAACTAATGCTTAAAGTATTTATTTTGTTATATAATTCCTAAATCTTTTCTAAAGGTGCTTTAATGCTTACTCTCAAGATACAAGACAAAGCTACTTCAAAGCGTTCAAAAGATGCTAACGGCTTTTTGATTATAAAAGACAATCCGATAGCAAAGGCTGGAGTATTTGATTATTTATTATCAGAGCTTAAATCAGATATAAATGCCGATGATGATAGAGTGGTGAAAGTTTATAGACCATTTACGGAGCTAGAGCGTATTAAAGATAGTTTTGCTAATAAGCCCATTAAGATGAACCACCATTGGGTAGGTGATGAGACTAACACGGCTGATGGAGCAATCGGATCAATAATTGAAGCTGATGAAAAAAATGGATACTTGAGAGCAGACCTTATTATATATAATCCAGAACTAATAGAAAAAATTGAAGCTGGTGAATTAATTGAACTCTCACCAGCATACACAGGCGAGGAAATCGATGAGCAAGGGCGCTTTAATGGTGAAGCTTATGAATTTAAGCAAAAGTTGGGCGAAGTCAATCACCTAGCCGTGGTGGAAACTGGTAGAAGTGGGAAAGATTTAAAGATATATGATAGTAAATCAAAATTGGAGGGATTTATGAGATTTAAAGATAAATTTATATCTAAAATCAGCAAATTTTTAGATAGTGAATTGAGTGATGAAGAGTGCAAAGAGGATGAGAGCCTTGATAGGCGTGAAGTAATTAGGGAAATTATGGCTATATCAGCTAAGCCTGTTGAAGAATTTGAAGGTGGTGAAGATGAGAAAATCGAAACAATCGCTAAACTTGCCGAAAAATTAGCATATGATAAAACAGCTGATGAAGATGAGACCGAAAAAAAATCAGATAGCGATGAAGTAGAGCAAAAATCAGATGAAGAAGCTGAAAGCGATAAAATAGATATAGATGAAGTTGCTGAAGCCGTGGCTGAAGTAGTCGAAAAAGTTACGGAACAAAAGCTTAAAGAGTTCGCGGACAGTCAAAGAAAAGAAGCAAAAAAAATCTCAGATGCTTATAGTGAAGTTAAAAAAGCCTTAGGTGGTGATTTTGATAGCTCAAATATGAGCGTAAGTGAGATTTATAAATTTGGCTATGAGGCTTTAAGCAATTCTAAGCTAGATAAAAGACTTGATAGCAAGACAGCCTTTTTAATGGCAGTTGATAGCAAAAAGCAAACAAGCCATAAGACAAGCGATGACGAGAGCGTATCAAGTAACATTTTAAAATTACTTAAAGAAAAATATTAGGAGGCAAAAATGGCTTTTCAAAAAACAGTTAATAAAACTCAAGCCTTAGGTAGTGCAGGGCAAATCAGCAAGGCTTTTCACAATTATTGCAACACATTTAGTGCAATTGCTGGTGATGAAAATGTATGTGTAGGTTGTTTTGTTCAAGCTGGAACTAATGATGGCGAAGTTGTAGGGGCTAGTGGTCAAGCAATTACGGCTAATATTTTAGGTGTAGTTGTCAAAGATAAATACATTAGTAGCGATGGAACAGAGGCAGTCCATATTTATAGAGAGGGGGATAATGTAACCATCTTGAACGCAGGTAATATCTTTATCGAAGTTGAAGCCGAAGCAAGTCAAGGGCAATATGTTCATTTATCTAAAGATGCTGGAGCTTTATCTTTTGATGATGAAATTGATACAACTGGAGCAACTAAAGTTTATACTGGTTTTAGAGTATCTGTGGGAAATTCAGACCCTTATGATACTGATGGTATCATAGAAATTACAACAGCTAACGCTTAATTTTTGGAGGTTATAAATGTTGAATAGTATAGAAATGCAAGAATTAAACAAAAAAGGGATTTTTAATAGGTTTGCAGATGCTCAGCCTACATTTACGGCTAATAACATAGGCTTACCAGCTGGAATTTTATCTGCACTAAGCCCACAAGTTATAGAAAATATTCTCGCGTATAGAACTGGCGATGAGGCATTAGG
>JAFVUY010000255.1 GCA_017502465.1 Bacilli bacterium
GATGATTTGTGGCTTTTGAAGAAAGGAATGTCCGCTTATTATGTTATTGATGGACAGCAAAGATTGACTACCCTTATTATTTTGCTACATGAGATATTGCGAACATTTGATGATAATGAGGGTATAAATTATGGAGCAAAAAGCGAATGGATTGATAGATTTTTGTATCGTTCATACAATCAAATATATAAATCCTTTGTATTTGGATATGAGAAAGATAATCCAAGTGACGAGTTCTTTAAAACAAAAATTTTAGAACAATATTCCTCAGCTGCGGACAAATATCCAGAGACTTTATATACAGCAAACTTAATGTTTGCAAAGAACTATTTTGCAGAAAAGCTAAAAATGCTGAATAAAGAAGATAAAGAGGGAATATTTGATAAAGCGGTTAATCGTTTGAAATTCAATTATTATGAAATTGATGATTCTTTAGACGTTTATGTAACATTTGAAACAATGAATAATAGAGGCAAGGATTTGTCTCATTTGGAGTTGCTCAAGAATCGCCTGATATATCTAACTACTCTTCTACGTGAAGATAATGAAACCAAAGGTCGTTTAAGGAGAGACATCAATGAAACTTGGAAAACGATATACGAATATCTTGGAAAAAACAAAGAAAATCCATTGGACGATGATGTGTTTTTGTTTAATCATTGGATTATGTATTACACATATGACAGAAGTCAATCCGATGTGTATGCAGACTTCTTATTGAAAAAGAAATTTACATCTAAGAATGTAATAAGTGGATATATTTCTATCAAAGACATTAAAGATTACATTGATAGTCTTGCTAAATGTGTTAAGCAATGGTTCTTTATCTACAATATTCAATATTCTAATTATTCAGATAGAATAAAAGAACATATACAAAAATTAGAACGTGTCGGAATGGGTGCTTTCCCTCCAATGATAATGGCTGTATTTACAAAAGAATCGCAAGAAGAATATATATGGAACTTCTTAGATGCATGCGAAAGATTTAATTTTCTTGTTTTTGCTATATCACACCGCTCTTCGAATACACAGAATAGCAATTTATATCGAATGGCGAGAGAATATTACATAGGCAATACAGATATAGAAACGATTACTGCTGAAATAGATTTCTTGACAGATGGTGAAGATGAAAGCTATTATCGTGGTTGGTTTGATTTGGAAAGATTCAAGAACCATATTCAAGAGCTCTTTTTTAAAAATGACAAGGATGGTTTTTACTCTTGGAATGGTTTAAGGTACTTTCTGTATGAGTATGAACTATATTTGCAAGATAATGCCAACCCCAAGGTAAGATGGGAAGATTTCAGTAAGAGAACTAAAGAGGATACTATTGAGCATATATATCCTCAATCAGCAACAGATATGTATTGGAAAGACCGTTTTGGACATCTTAAACCGACAGAAAAGCGTGTGTATCTAAACTCTTTGGGAAATTTGTTGCTCTTGAGCCGTTCTAAAAATTCCAAGTTACAAAATTATGATTTTGAGAAAAAGAAATGTCTTAAAAATAAA
>JAFVUY010000256.1 GCA_017502465.1 Bacilli bacterium
CAGAATAGTCTCTTTGAGGCAGAGTTGGAATAAATATTATAAGCTTGTAACTTTGACCAATCTCTGCCGACAATGTATGGAAAGTTTTTTTGCTTACTTTTTTTACAAAAAAAGTAAGTGGAGATGGTGGGAGTCGTCTTGGATTTGCTCCACGCTCGAATAGTTTCGTTTACGAACCTATGGTTCTTCAAAACTCAATATTCTCGCTATCCGGACTAGCAACTTCATTGCGTCGTCCGTCCGCAAATCCGCCGAACCCACTGTAATTTAACATACAGAACAAGATTAAATTAACTATGAGATGGAGATGGTATAATTTAACAAAACATATTGTCCAATGCTGTCCAATATAATAAAACGGCATGGTCTTGACAAATTAAGGATCTATGTCATAATATAAATATAGTTGTCCAATACTGTCCAATATAGGAAATAAAAATGCGAGCAGCTCTTGTTCTTAATATAATAGAATCTTACTTTAAAAATGAATCTTCTTTTATGGATGCTGTCCAAGAACTTGTCCAAGATGAAAGTAAAAAAGGCAATGATGATTTTGTAAATAAAATTAACGATATTTTAAAAAATAAAAAAAATACGAAAAAATCAAATATTAAAAACAGTTTTTTGCAATCAACGGGACCAATTTTTAATCTAAGCAATGCTAATACTACTACGTTATTGCAACCACCAAAAGACAAAGACTCTTCATTAAGTTTAATGGAAATAATTGACCCAAGTATTTCATTTAGCGACTTAGTTCTTTCTGAAAAAATGAAAAAGACAATTGACCAAATAATAGAAGAAACGAAAAAATCTGTACTACTTGAAAATGCTGGAATCCATCCAACAAAAAGAATATTGTTTTATGGACCACCAGGTTGTGGCAAAACTGTTATGGGACTTGCTCTAGCAAAAGCTTTAGGCAAAAAAGTTGCATATGTAAGATTGGATTCATTATTTTCATCTTATTTGGGGCAAACCAGTACAAATTTACGAAAAATATTTGATGCCGTAAAATCTGGCGAATATGCTTTATTTCTTGATGAATTTGATTCAATAGGTAAAAAACGTGATGATAGTCAAGAAGTAGGAGAATTAAAAAGAATTGTTATTACGCTTCTACAAAATTTAGATTTATTACCTCCGGATATATTAGTAATAGCCGCAACAAATCATCAACATCTTTTAGATCCTGCCGTTTGGCGTAGATTTGATGTCGCAATTGCTGTTGATGAACCGACAGCTGAATACAGACAAGAATTTATTAATAAAATGTTGCAAGAATATAAAGATTGCGTAGAAATAGATTATCCACGCTTATTAAAATTCACTGAAGGAATGAGTACCTCAAGACTAAAAGATTTAGTTAATCAGGTTATCAAAACATATTTGCTAAGAGATAAAGCAAATAAAATAACAATGGAAGATTTTATCAATAGCATATTTGTAATTGAAAAATTTGATAATTCAAAAGATGCATTGATAAATTGGGCATTCCAACTAAGCAAAAAAGGACTTTCATTAAGAGAGCTTGAAAATATTACAGGGATACCAAAATCAACACTATCGCATCGTTTTAAAACCATGGAGGTAAAATAATATGGCACCACAAAATCCAAAATATTCACACTTAATTATCAAAGAAGGAGATATTGAAATAGTAAAGTATGACCCGCAGGGAAGAACTAAGCCGGTTCCAAGGAATTTTGGTGCACACGGTCAATTACTTTTGGATGGGATGGAGCATATTATTACAAAACATTCAACTGTAACATCTTCTTTAGGGACTAATAAAGTTGCGTTTGAAATAAAACTACATGAAAGTCAGAAGTTTCAAGACAAAAATAGGCGAGAATTTTTAGAAAATAATAAAATTCGTATAAATGCTATAAAAAATCAAAATCAAGCAATTGCATCAGCAGCTATTACAGATTTTAATAAGTTTGAGAACAAAGTTAGAGAATATAAAAATACAAGTAAAAATAAATCTGAATTCCAATTTATTGATTCAATAACACCTATTGAAATTGAGGAAAAACAAATATCTGATATAAAGGAAGTGGCAAAAAATACTGCTTTAAAAGATGAAAAATTTGATATACAGGCAGTTTTTTTGCCGGAACTGTCAGCTGAAGAATATCAGGCAACTATTTCAAACTTTAAACAGAATATTAAAAATATTGGTGGAAATCTTATTCGTGAGCCTTATCAATTAACAAATGGTATGGTTGTTGCAAGATTTGAAGTTTCCGGTAAGGATATTGATACTATATCTGCAGACGATGCAATATACAGAATTGAAGAAACTGCATCTTATACTTTCGAACCAAGCGAATCAAAACTCACAGGTAATTTGGAATATAGTGTAGATGAAAATATAGAACCGGAATCATTACCTTGCGTAGTAGTAATAGATGGAGGAATAGACTTTTCGGCAAGTCCTCAAATTGAACCTTTTGTGGCGGAACATCTTTCTTATGAGCACAATGAATACAATAATTTCCAACACGGAACTGCTGTTGCATCAAGAGTAATTTTTGGCGAAAACATTGATGTACAATTAAAAACAGGGATTTTAACTCCGAAAGCACGAGTTATCGATGCTTGTATTTTTGATACAGAAACGCTTACTGAAGACAATTTAATTGAAAAAATCAAGTATATAGTAGAGCACTATCACGAAAAAGCCCAAATTTTTAATTTGTCTGTTAATAGTTCAAAAGCAATAGACCAAAATACAATGAGTTTGTTAGGATATGAAATTGATGCATTAATTCATAAATATAAAATAATATTTACAATATCAGCTGGCAACCATAATCTTTGGCAGTTTACGGATGACTATGCTAATATTTCAGATGACGATGATGCTATAATTGCAAGTCCTGCAGAAGCAACACTTGCGTTAACGGTTAGTGCTATAAATAATGAGAATGATCCTAACAGCTTAACCGGTAAAGATGAAATATCTCCGTATTCAAGAATAGGTCACGGTTTTGCCCAAAATGAAAAACCTGATATTGTTGCATATGGTGGAAATATTTCGATTGCAAATAAAACGAACTTTGGTATTACTGCAATTTCAAATAACGGACAATTTGTTACTACTTCGGGTACAAGTTTTGCGGCTCCTGTTGTTGCATCCAACGCAGCACAAATAATAAGGTATGTAAATAATGATAGTGGCATGGCACCATTATTAACTAAATTACTAATGATACATTCAGCTAAACAATTATGGGAAACAGAAGGACTTAAAGAAGAAGACAAAAGCTTTTACAAAAAATTATACGGCAATGGTATATGTAATATTGAAGATGCTTTGTTCTCAGAGGAATCAAAAGTTACATTTTTATGCACCGGAACAATGAATCGCTTAAATAAGCAAAGAGTAAAATTTTATATTCCAGAGCTCACATCTGAGAAACCAAGAAAATATCCATTTATTGTTAAAATAACATGCTTGTCTGATCCTATAACTGACTATCAAAAAGGAGAAGAATATTTAGGGACATTTATTGATGCAAGTTTACATAAATTAAGTTCGACAGGAAAAAATACAAATGCAAATCCAGCTAAGACAATAACTGGTCGTAGAAAGTGGCAGCCATATCAACATTTTGAAAATGTATTTTATACAGTTCAACCTGGTGACTGGGAACTATGGTTACAACTTTATACGAGATGGGATGTTGCTGATGATTTCGAAGTTCCATATGCTTTGGCTATAACAATCGAGGACCCATTAAGACAAATGGAATTATATAGTGCTTTCAAAATGAAGTTGAAAATCGCTATGACCTAATGATTCGACCAGAAACAAGGATTCAAATATAAAATAAATTTGAGTTTTATCTCTATTTATAATATATTCAAAGCAATAGGAGTATTTAATGGCGGAAGTAAAACAAAGAACTGCAGCAAAAAAGTTTGTTGAAGATTGGGCAGGGAAAGGCTATGAAAAAGGTGAGAGCCAAAAGTTTTGGATACAACTTTTGGGATTGATTGGGTATTAAGAGTATACCAACAAACATCTAAATTTATTCATATGTCTGGAGTAAGCTTTCTTTCTATGGTCAATAAGACTGGCGATGAAGGGAAAGCTATAAAAGTCAGAATAGGTTTGCATAAAGATGGCAAAATACAAATAGAAAAAGAACAATTGGTCGATTCGATTTCGTGTATTGTAGATATTACACAACGTATTTTAGATTGTTTAACTATGTGGTTAAAAGAGAAAAAAGCATAAATTTGACTTGATTTAATTCTGACTTTAAGCGATGTATACGACACGATAAAGGAGGTCGTATGGAAAAAGTCGGATTGAATATTACTCCAAAAGAGTTTAAGCAATTAAGCAAGTGGTCGGAAAATATTTATAACACAGTAGTTGTCATTGATTATTTTGTTGCTAATCAACCGGAGATTGAAGAATGCTATAATCTTGCGCCGGTAGTTAAACACCTACGCAATGATGCTGATGTTTTGAATGCATTTTTTATAGACCACGAAAAAGATGTTGAAATTTAAATGCTGTTTAAAAGGTGTTTAAAAGCCGTTTAAATAGCGTTCAAAATTATTATGTCCAAATGATACGATTTTAGACGCATACACTTGATGTTTATCGCTTAAAGAGTGATGAATTGTGTAGCTTGAAAGGGAAATACTATGATTGAAATCGGTAAAAAATATAGATTGAAAAAGCTAAAAGGTTGGTTTGAAAAAGATAGCGAAGAGTTTACGGTTTTATGTTTTGGTGAACCCAATATTGTTGGCTGCGTAGCACAAAATGGTGAAAAATATGTGTTTGATAAAGATTTTTTGATTGATCCTGATAAGCCGGATGAGATATACGCAGATATTACAATAACGAAAGGATAAATTATGGTTGAAAAAGATTACAAGTTATACGGAACAAAGATTTTAAACTTAAAAACGCAAGAAATAGGTTTGTTGATTTGTTTATGGGAGAATAAATTCGCCGATAAAACAGTAGATTTTGCAACTTGTGTAGATAAAACTGGCAAACCCTACAACATTGAACTAGATAATATAAGAGGGTTTGACGATGATTTTGAAAAATAAATTAACAAAAGAAATATTGGATATTCCGTATTCTGAATTCAGAAAAAAGTTTGCCAAAGAAATTCAGGATGCGTTTGAAAGTTATCGCAAAACTCAATTAAATAAATACTCTTGGAGCTTCAAAGA
>JAFVUY010000027.1 GCA_017502465.1 Bacilli bacterium
AGAGAAACAGCACAATTCGAAGTTCGTGATGTTCATCCAACTCATTATGGAAGAATATGTCCTATAGAAACTCCAGAAGGACCTAACATCGGTTTGATTTTAAATTTAGCTGTTTATGCAAGAATTAATGAATATGGATTTTTAGAAACTCCATATTTTAGAGTAAATAATGGTGTTGTTGATTATTCAAAACCAGTTTATTTAGTTGCTTCTGAAGAATATGGATTTACATTTGCTCAATCAACAGTAACAGTTGATGAAAAAAATAGAATAACAAACCCAACAGTAACAGTAAGAAAAAATCATGATTTCCTTATAGTTAAAAAAGAAGAAGTGGATTTTATAGATGTTTCTTCTAGACAAATTACATCCATTGCTGCTTCAGCTATTCCTTTTTTAGAAAATGATGATGCTAACCGTGCGCTTATGGGTTCAAACATGCAACGTCAAGCGGTTTCGTTATTAGAAGCAGAAGCACCAATTGTTGGAACCGGAATTGAAGGTTCAATAGCTTCTTTTTCAGCTGGTAATTTAAAAGCTAAAAAAGAAGGACAAGTAGTTTTTGTTGATTCAACAAAAATTAAAATAAAATCTGAAGGTAGTGATGAAATAATTGTTTATAATTTGAGACAATTTGAAAAATCAAACCAAGGAACATTAATTCACCAAAAACCAATTGTAAAATTAAATGACTTTGTTAAAAAAGATGACATTTTAACAGATGGTTCTTCATTTAAAGATGGAGAAATGGCTTTAGGTAAAAATTTATTAGTTGCTTTTTCAACATGAAATGGATATAACTTTGAAGATGCTATCATAATTAGTGAAAGACTTGTTAAAGATGATGTTTTAACTTCTATTCATATTGAAGAACAAACAATTCAATTTAGAACTTCTAAAACAGGAAATGATATATTAACAAAAGAAGTTCCTAATGTTTCTACTGCTTCTAAAAGATTTTTAGATGAAAATGGAATTGTTGTTGTTGGTTCAGAAGTTTCAGCAGGAGATATTTTGGTTGGTAGAGCTTCACCAAAAGGAGAATATAACCCAACTCCAGAAGAAAAATTGATGGCTGCAATTTTTGGTTCAGCTCGTGATGCTAACTTACAAGATACTTCATTAAAAGTAAAACATGGTCAAGCAGGTACTGTAATAAAAGTAGAAATTTTATCTAGAGATCAAGGTGACATTTTAGAAGATGGAATAGATAAGATAGTTAAAGTTTTCATTGCCCAAAAAAGAAAAATTAAAGTTGGAGATAAACTTGCTGGACGTCATGGTAACAAGGGAGTTATTTCAGTTATCTTACCTGAAGAAGATATGCCTTATTTAGAAGATGGGACTCCTGTTGATATTTGTTTAAATCCTCAAGGTGTACCTTCTCGTATGAATTTAGGTCAAATTCTTGAACTACATCTTGGTTATGCAGGTAAAAAATTAGGTGTTAAATTTGCTTGTCCTTCATTTGATGGGGTAAAAATAGAAGATATTCAATCAATTTTAAAAGAAGCAAAATTACCTGTTTCTGGAAAACAAAAATTATTTAATCCAATTAATGGTGAAGTTGTTGACAATGATGTTGCAGTTGGTGTAATGTACATGTTAAAACTATCACACATGGTTGATGATAAAATGCATGCGAGATCAGTTGGTCCTTATTCTCTTATTACTCAACAACCTCTTGGTGGGAAATCACAAAATGGTGGACAAAGATTTGGAGAAATGGAAACTTGAGCAATTGAAGCCCATGGAGCAACAAACATTCTTCAAGAATTATTAACATATAAATCAGATAATATTTCAGGAAGAAACAAATTATATAATGCACTAGTAACAGGTTCTCCTCTTCCAACAGCTGGTACTCCTGAATCATTTAATGTTTTAGCTTATGAATTAAGAGGTCTTTCTATCAAATTAGAAGTACATGAAAAGAGTGAAGATAAGAAAGTTACAACACAAGGAGGTAGAAAATAATATGCCAATTACTTCAAAGAGATATGTTGATATTGATGAAAATAAAATTGAAAAAGTATCATTAGCTATAGCAACACCTGAAGATGTTCTTGAATGATCTAATGGTGAAGTAACAAAACCAGAAACAATAAACTATAAAACTTACAAACCTGAACCAGATGGTTTATTTGATGAATTAATCTTTGGACCAGTTACTGACTATAGATGTCCTATTTGTGCTAAAAAATATAAAAGATCTTCAGAAGGTTTGTTTTGTGAAGCAACTGAATTGTGTAAAGAAAAAAAACCATTAATACTTCCTAAAATTTCACGTAGAAGTAGAATGGGACATATTAAATTAAACTCTCCTGTAGTTCACTTTTGATTTTTTAAAATAGATAATTCTATCATTACAAAATTATTAGGATTGAAAGTTGGGGATACAGACAAAAGTCAAACCAGAGTTTCTTTAGAAGGTGTTATTTATTATAAATCACATATAGTATTAGAATCAGGTGGATTAAAATCTTTACCAAAAAATTTGATTATTGAAATTAATGATGCTGCTTCTATTTATCGTGATGC
>JAFVUY010000257.1 GCA_017502465.1 Bacilli bacterium
AATTATATTAGGACATACAAAAGGGAGGCCGGCAATACCAGGAAGAGACAGAAGAAAAAGAATAGAGCAACTAACCCTATTCTAAATCAACATTTTAAAGTTCTTTAGAACTTATCGTTTGGCAAAATCGTGAAACTCAATTTACATGTGTTGTTTTTTCGCCCCATCCAAAGTGACAATATATACTATCCGTTGTTTCATCGTAATCATAAGCAACAACAGCATGACCTTCAATACCCAACTTAACAGGAATGCCTTGCTTAATAAGATTGATTGCCTTGTTTCTAACATCTGTATATTCTTTTATTACTTGAACCTCAGTTGTACTATAGCCTTTGTATGTGTAAACGTAATAGTCAAACAAGTCAGAATAATTGTTGTATACCATACCATACGATCCAGCACTTGTTCCATATAAACTATCACCCATAGAAATAAGTAGAAATTGAAAATATTGATTTGAATAAGTAAATACATTTGAATGATAAACACTATCGCTAACATTGGCAATACTGTATGGTTCCATTTCAACTCCGGGTGAATCGGCAGAAAAATCAAAACAGTCGCTGGTTAATAAGGAATTGGCATCGTAGTTTTCAGAAATAATATTGTCGTCCCAATATGTGTCCCAGAAAGATAAAAGCATCGCAGTAGCTACGTATCCACATGAATTTTTAGTATTATAGCCAAAATTGGTTCTCAAATTTTTGAAATAAGTCGGGGCATAATAGTCATTTAAAAATATATTATCGACGTTAGAAGTTGACTAATATAGAGCACGGGTTGTTGGATTATATAATCCATCAGATTCAACCGAGTCAACAATACAATTAGATTCAGCATCAGAAGCGCCATCCAAAATAATTTCCTTTAAATTCATTATTGGATTAAATATCAATAACGATGATATGGCCATATAAAATATTTTGAAAAACATATTAATATGCTCCTTTTTCAAATTCTTCTAACACCAATTTACAAAATTCATCAAAAGCAGACGTGATATCAAAGCCATCAATTAAAGCTATATACACTATGTTTTCGTTTGAATCTAAAATTAAGAATTGATTATTGTCTTTAACTTCATATATCAAATCATCAATTGTATATAATTGAATATCGATACATTTCCCAAAGAACGATACATTCCCCTTCGAAATATTCAAATACATTGTTTGGTTAGGAAAGAGAATATCATAGTTTTTTTCTTCAAAGTCGTTCTTGTCAACTCCTTCGGAAAGAAAGGAATAGTCAAAACTCAATTCTGTGTTTGAGTCTGGCGGGACGAGATATCTTTCCATATTTTTTTCTTTGAATTGAGCATAAAATAAGACAAAATCTTCGTAATCGTTGAAATGATAATATCCTCGTACTTTACCATTTTCCCCACCCTCAATCGAATCATTGTTAACTATTGAATCTGTAGGATTGTTAGACTGGGATGGGTCATTGTTATTGGCACAACCAATGCACACAAAAACAACAAGCAATAAGAATAAATGTTTAAATGCATATTTCATACTTTTATACTACGCCAGAGTTTTAGTAAATTCAACGGTTTAATTCGTCGTGATACCGTTAGTTTTATGTAGGTAACAAAACAAAAAAGAAAGTTCTACAATGTTAATAGTCACAAAAAAGAGAATAACCATGTACATTGTGCCACTTGCTAACGAAACACTAGATAGTTTTCTATTAAAATCTCAATAAATTCATAAAGAAGCTATTAAATTGGCTTTAGAAAGATACGATTATGGTGTGCAAACAGGCAACAAAATTAAATGAATTGCAGTTGCAAAAAGCATAAAGAAAACGCTGAATCTTTTCATAAATCTTAGTTTTCTCCTTTGGTTAACGAAACACAATTCTTTTTCAATGTATCATGAGATGATTTAGGAATTACAATGTAAAAAACATATCCATTCGATGCATCACCGATAAACTTTTCTGTTTCGTATTCAGCAATGATTTGAAAATATAATGTTGAGTCAAATTCTAAAACTGATTTGAAATCAATTGACAACAAATCTAATCTAGTAAATTGATGAATTAAAACAAGATTGTTATCAGCAAACACATCGTCATCTATGGAAACTAATTTAATTCCGTTATTTGAGCAAAGAGAAAAATAATCATCCTTGTCGTGCGCAATAAGTATCTCATCTTTGGCTTTCCAATTACTTTTTTCTGATGTAACAAAAGTAAAATCAAATTGGTTTCTAAAAACTGGATAAGACGTTCTAATTTCCAAGTCTTTATAATTAACCTTCAAATACAAGCAATCGAAAAAATCATTCACAAATACTAAATATTTTATTTCTCGATAATCAATATCATTAGAATAACTATACCTAGGTTTTATAGTTACTAAATCGGTCGAAACACTTACATTAATATTTTTGTAGAAAAATGTTTCACGCGAAGAAGAGGTTATATTCAACTCGTACAAAGATCCTACGAGTAAACTATCAACTGGAAATTGTTCATTTGGTAGAGAAAAGGAAACGACTAAAGAATTCTTTTCGTTGTTTGAAAGATTCGATTCCGAATTGACGGTATCTTCATCATTATTAATTGATTCTTTGATTGTTTCGGGCTTAGAACAATTTATTAAAGAAAAACTAATAGTAACCAAAAATAATAATGGTTTTAAAAACTTCATAACAATTGTCTCCATTTATATTATACAGTTTTTGTTATATACAAAAAAACTTTTTTGGATATTGATACTGCTTAAAAAATTGGACTATTGCTTATTTAAAAAACAAATTAAAACAATAATTGTTTAGATAATTTAACAAAAGATTTTATTTCTTTTTAACTTCGTATACTATGGCTTTAACAACTTGCTACCCCATATATCTATTTCCTACGATATTTGGGAATGAACACGATGTGATACTTACAGTTCCACCTCGTGTGTGATAAACTTAAATCGTCATCCATGGATGCACCTCCTGTTATATCAAACGGTTGTCAGCCTTTTTGATTATAACATGAGGTTTTTTTTACATCGCAGGAAGCTATTTCGATTCTCACGTGCATAGCACCCGGTTTTTATCTTCACTACGTTTCGATAATAAAAAAGAAAGTTCAAGACTATTGAAACTTTGTAGTAATGAACTTCCTAATTATTAACTATAGACTATTTGCCTGATTTAATGTCTAAAACAGCTGCACCGGCAGCGCCAACACAACCTAAAATGCCAAGAATACCGGCCAAAATTGGAGCAAATGTCAATTTGATATAATCTTTAACAGCGTTCATTGAATTTGCATCAAGATATGTACCTTTGATTGAGAAAACAAAGATTGAACCTAATAACATCGCAACACCAGAAATAATGCAAATAAAGTTACTAAATCTGCTCTTAGAAACTGCGGTGAATAAAACTAAAACACCACCAACTAAAAGTAAGAGATAGCCGATGAAGCCAATAATCGCGCCTTCTGTGCTTTCTGTGCCAAACAGAATTTCATCGAATTTTCCTGTGCCTTTTTGTCCGAAGATTTCAATAGAAAGTTGATCCATAAACATCATAATGAAGGCAACGATTCCTAATGCACCGACAACAAACTTCAAAAGTTTTGAAAGTTTCATAAAAAATCCTCCTATATAACTTTTCTAGTTTTATTATACAACGTGTTATGAAAATTCATAATATACTTAATTATTTTTTAACTTATTGTTAAAATACCATTATGAAATTTAATAACAATGACATTCATCTTGCTATATTCGATTTAGATGGAACTTTAATCGATTCCACATCTTTATGGTTCGATGTAGATAAGGAATTTTTTATGGCAAGAGGGATGGATGTCCCACCTACATACGCGAAAGAAATCGCACATATAGGATTAAAGGCCGCTGCCATTCTCACGAAAAATAAATATTGTCCTAACGAGAATATCGAAGACATATTAGATGAATGGAATAGACTTTCTTTAAAGGGTTATGAACAATCTATTCCCCTAAAAGAAAACGCCAAAGAGATTTTAGATTTTTTATCAAATCAAGGTATAAAAATCTCCTTAGCAACAGCAAATAGCAAAGCCTTATATGAACCTTGTTTAAAAAGATTAAATATAGATAAATATTTCTCATTTATTATTGACGTTAACTCTTGCAAAGAAGGTAAAGATTCATCTGAAATATATGATAAAGTTGCTAGTCACTTCAATGTTTCACCTAATAATGTAGTAGTGTTTGAAGATAGCTTAACTGCGATTAAAACAGCGTTTAAATCTAATTATAATGTTGTCGCGGTTTATGATATTAATTCGACCAAAGATATCGACAAAACTACTGCAAATTCCCACTTATTTATTAGAAATTTCCAAGAATTCATAGATTTATACAAGTAAAAAGAGGCAGGTTTACCGAGTCCCTACAAAGGATTTTTTCGGGAAGGCTGCCCTTTTTAAGAGTCAGGCGTTGCGTGATGCCACGCCTTTTCTCGTGCTATTTAATTGTCTTCATCTAGTGTCTTCTTTGTTTTGTTTGCTAAGTTCAATATGTTAGAGTCTGGTTTTGTATATATTTTATTGAAATATGCTAACATTATCTCTTTATTTGTTGTTGAACCACATATTCCTTAGTTTTATATTGAAATTCTATTCTTCAAACAAATCTTCTATATTACATCCAAGCGTTTTGGATAATCTAAACAATATATCTGCTTGTGCTTTATTAATATCATTGTGACGTTGTTCGTACATTTGTATATTACGAATCGATACTTCTGCTTTATCAGCAAGTTGCTTTTGAGATAAGCCCGCCGCTGTGCGGATTCTTTTAAGATTTGTTTCTTTCTTATGAGCATTAATATATTCGTTGGCAACCGAGAAGAATTTTGTAATATCTGCTTCGTGAAGAGTGTCGTATAACGCCAAAACCTTTTCAATAGGGAATGCTTTGCTGATGTTAAAAAAAGTCGTAGCTTTATAATTTTGATATTGTGCCAACGCCCAACCTGCCCAATAAAATTCGGAACGGCTAAAAAATGGTTTCGGTGCAAGCGATCTACCATTTGAAGCAGTTGTGTTTACAACATAGTCTAATAAATCTATTGCAGAATATCCGACTAAATATCTTGGATTGCCTTTTTCTATTTGTTTTGCTACTTCAGAAGAAGCAAACATATTCCAATATACTTTTGGCTCATAGCCACAAGCTACTGCATATTCCAACATTGTACCGATATTTGTAGCAACACTATCCAAATATCTAACATCATAAGATCTTATCGCCATTTTTAAGCCCCTTTCTAATAATATCCATTACAAATAAGCCGTCCGACACCAAGTTTTGTCTATAACCGCTTAAATAAGTTTCTCTTGCTTTCTTATCACGGCTAACTCGTTTTACGTAATATTCCTTACATTCGGCTAATTCGTAACTTATATATTTCACCGCATTAAACGCTTTTTTAGACTTTAATACGATTTGAATGCCCAATTCACCAAGACGCATAGCTTCAGCAAGTTGTTCAACGGAAATAGCGTTGCTAATAAAATCCTTAGCAAAGCTAAAATAAGAGTCATCTGCACGATAACCTATAATTACGTCATACTCTTCCACGTCAACGTAAAAATTTTCTAATATATATTCTTTTGCTTGTGCTGAAATAGGGGTATTAAGGTCAAACGTTCTAAACTTCAATAAAAGTGCCATCCAATTAAGGATAGAGTATTTTTCATCTCTTAAATCTAAAACTTTATAATCACTTAAATCAATTTCATATTGATTAGCATATCCGTTTGTTTCGTTGTTAGAACAAGCCCATTCTTTTGCAAGTTCAACATTTTCAGTACAGTAAAAGCCTAACCCGTAATCATTCTTCTTATTGCCCTTACCGAATTCGGGTTTTTCAATAATATCCTTTGAGCCGTGATAAATAATCATAATAATTCACCATCCTCGCCAATACTATATCATTATAATGTCATCTTCTCAATATATTATGCCCCAAAATTAAAGGTTATCATTAAAATGATATAAAAATTTGCAAAAAAAGAACTCAGATGGAATATCTAAGTTCTATTTTTCTTTTGACCGCTTGAAAGTGCAATTTCCTATAAATTTTTAATGTTTCCAAAAATTCCTTTCAGGGAACGCCTTTCTACTTCTTTGTTTTTAATTTTGGTGGAGCCGGCGGTATCGAAACCGCGTCCGAAGATGACCCATCAATAACGTCTACAGTTTAGACGATATTTGTTTTTAACACGCTTTCACATATCGACTCGCTAGAACGTGCGAGATCAACCGAATTTCATGAATGATTAACTGATCGACTTCCATTCACTATCCTTTTGTTATGACACCTTGACCAAGCGTGAAAGGCTAAAACCTTGGGAGATGCTCTGTCCGACTACTTCGTCGGTCCGTTATTGGCAGCTAATTAAGCTAAGCAGAGTGATTGAGAGTGATTAACTCTCATGTAACTGTTGTCAGTTATTTTGTTTTGGTAATTACGTCACCACTCGACTGCAATTATTGCAATGTCAATCCCCGTCGAATCCAATTCGACCCCATGTCACTATTTCTAGTGTAGGACTATTTTAATACTTTTAAATAAAAGATATCAATAAAAATAATTATAATTCGTGTAATGTAACTTCACCCATAGAGAGACTATATGTCTTATTATCTTTTTTAACCAATAGGGTATTATCATCATTAATGTCTAAAACAACAACCTCTTCCTCTTTTTCGTTGATAATTGCTTTAACAACTTTGTTTTTTAAGTAATTGTAATTTCTAACTATCTCTAGATAGCCTTTATCATTATTAATGATGAGATTTACCATTTCTTCTAAAAATGGTCTTAAATCGTCTTTTAAGACTTCTAAATCAAATATTTTATTTGTTTCTAGATATAGAGATGTAGCTTTATTTATTAATTCAGAAGGATAATTCTTTGTATTGATATTAATACCTATTCCAATAACAAGAGCCTCTATTCCTTCACTATAAGAAATAGACTCTAATAATATTCCACATATCTTTTTGTTATTTACATAAACATCATTAGGCCATTTAATAGAAACATTTGAAACATATTTACTTAAAAATCTAAACACTGTTACCGCCCCGAGCAAAGAAAGGGAGCTAAAGTTATCTATTATGTTTTTATTTTTAAATAAAATAGAAAAAAGGAGGGATTCTCCTTTAGGAGAAACCCATACCCTTTTCATACGTCCATGCCCCATAGTTTGATAAGAGGCAAAAACCATTGTTAAATCTTTTTGTTCTTTATAAGTGCGTTTTAAATATGTTGATGTTGAATCAATTGAATCAAAATTAAGAATAGTAAAATCGCACTTATTCATATATTAGATAGCTGCGAGCATTAAGAAGATACCGGCAGCGACCGCGCTTCCGATAACACCTGCAACGTTTGGTCCCATCGCGTGCATTAATAGGAAGTTAGATGGATCTTCTTCTCTACCAACTTTATGAGCGATACGCGCCGCCATTGGGACAGCAGAAACACCAGCTGCGCCGATAAGTGGATTAACTTTGCCTTTAGTTAAGAAACACATAAGTTTTCCAACTAAAACACCAGAAGCGGTTGCAATCGCGAAGGCACAAATACCAAGCGCAAAAATCTTAAGCGTTCCGAGGTCTAAGAATGATTCCGCTGTTGCAGTTGCACCAACACAAAGACCTAAGATAATTGTGACAATATACATTAAAGAATTTGATAATGTTTCAGTAATTTTTGGGACTACTCCACTTTCTTTAATTAAGTTACCAAGCATTAAGCATCCAATAAGAGGTGCACATGATGGAATTAAAAGAATTGTGATAGCCGCAACAATAATTGGGAACAAGATTTTTTCTGTTTTAGAAACAGGTCTAAGTTGTTCCATTTTAATGCTTCTTTCCTTTTTAGTTGTTAACAACTTCATAATTGGAGGTTGAATAACAGGAACTAACGCCATATAAGAATAGGCAGCAATAGAAATTGAAGCTAGTAAATCAGGTGCTAATTTAGATGTGACTAAAATAGCAGTTGGTCCGTCAGCGCCGCCGATAATACCAATCGCAGCAGCTTCTGGTCCTGTAAATCCTAAAAGGATCGCGCCAATAAATGTAACAAAGATACCAATTTGAGCAGCGGCACCTAATAACATTGTCTTTTTATTAGCGATTAATGGTCCAAAGTCGGTGGTCGCACCGATACAAAGGAAGATTAAGCAAGGATAGATACCCCATTTTACCCCGTAATAAAGATATCCTAATAAACCACTATAAGACTTTTCTCCAGTTACTGAATCAATGGTTGTTTTAAAGATTTCATCTTTAACACCTGGTAAGTTGACTAAGAACATACCAAAAGCAATTGGGAGAAGCAAATATGGTTCAAATCCTTTTTTGATAGCAAGGAAGATTAAGATGCAGGCTAAAACCATCATAATGAGGTTTTTCCAACCGCCATCTGCAAAAAACTGCGCTATACCTGTGCTATACCAAAATTGTTCGAAAAATTTTGCTATATCCATAATAATTTTTCCTATTTAATTTTGATTAATAATTCTTTTGAGGCGACAGCTTTACCTTTAGTGACAACAACTTCACTAACTTCACCATCAACAGGGGCAAGAACTTCATTTTCGAGTTTCATAGCTTCGATAATAACAACTGCATCACCTTTTTTTACTTTAGAGCCGACAGAAACTTTAACATCGACAACTGTACCTTGAATAGGCGCTAAAACTGGTGTGCCTTCACCTGTTGAAACAGCTTTTGGAGCAGCTTCAGGTGCCTTAACTTCTTTAACACCTTCGCTTGCGACTTCTTCAACAGCTTCTAATTCGACACGATATGTTTTACCGTTAACTTTAATTTTGTAAATTTTCATAATCCACCTCATTAATCTTCACGTTTGATTGAAACTAAACGTGCATCTTTTTTAAATTCTTTATTAAATTCAATAGTTGCTACTAAACTTGCAACAACTGCGTCTTGATCTTTTTCTAAAAGAGCATTTTCTTCTCTGGGTAAGATTTTTGTCTTTTTATCTACTATTTCAATACCTTTAGAGAAAGCTCCACAAATTGTAATAATCAAGGCTAAGATTGTGAATACTATTGCAATAGCAATAACAGAAATTAATAAGACTTCTCCAATCTTAGAAGAATCTAATGTTCCTAAATAACCATAATCATTTGCAAAAATATTCATAATTATGCCTCTAATTTAATAGTTGTAGGTTTAGAATCTTCGATTCTTTGTTTTAAGAATTTAATTGCGACATCACCAAATAAAGCCACACTCAAGACATCTTCATCTGTTTTAGCGACATCTTTATATTGAGCTTTAAGAGATTTGAATTCTGGCGCTAAATCGTCAGCAGGTCTATGTGTAATGACTTTGTCATCGCCGATAATTTTATGGCGGATTGCTTCATCAACTGGTGCAGGAGATGCTCCATATTTGCCATGTAAATAATCATTGATTTCTTTTGGCACCATCTTATAACGTTCTCCGTTAAGAACATTTAAAACAGCTTGAGTACCAACCATTTGTGATAATGGAGTAACAAGTGGTGGATAACCTAAATCTTTTCTAACATTAGGAACTTCTGCTAAAACTTCATCTAATCTATCAAGAGCGCCTTGTTGGGTTAATTGAGAGATTAAGTTAGAAAGCATACCACCTGGAACTTGGTATTTTAAAATATTTGGATTGCATGTTAAGACTTTTGGATTAAGTGTTTTGTTATCTAAATATTTTTGTTTAACTTTTGCTAATTTGCTTGCAGCAATATTAAGCATATCTTTATCTAATTTTGGATCGTATTTAGTGCCTTCTAAAGCATAGTTGATAGATTCTGTACATGGTTGAGATGTACCACCAGAAAGTGGTGAAATAGCAGTATCAATAATATCAACACCTGCTTGAATAGCTCTAAGATATGTCATTTCCATAAGACCACCTGTACAGTGGCTATGTAATTCGATTGGTAATTTTGTATTTGCTTTTAATTGTGTGATTAATTCATAAGCAGTTTCTGGAAGGAGAACACCCGCCATATCTTTAATACAAATTGAATCAGCACCTAAAGCTTCGATTTGTTTTGCTAAGTTAACATAGTATTCAACTGTGTGAACTGGGCTAGTTGTATAACTAAGAGCAATTTGACATTCACCGCCATATTTTTTAGTTGCTTTAACTGCACATTCTAAGTTACGAATGTCGTTTAATGCGTCGAAAATACGGATGATATCAATGCCGTTTTTGATGGCGAGTTGAACAAATTTTTCAACAACGTCATCAGCGTAATGACGGTATCCTAAAATGTTTTGTCCGCGGAAAAGCATTTGTAATTTGGTGTTTTTGCAGACTTTTTTGACTTTTCTAAGTCTTTCCCATGGATCTTCATTTAAAAATCTAAGGCAAGCATCAAAAGTTGCACCACCCCAAATCTCAATCGCATGATAGCCAACTTTATCAAGTTCTTTTAAGGTAAGAAGAACTTCGTCGGTTGTCATTCTTGTAGCGAATAAGGATTGGTGACCGTCTCTTAAACCTGTTTCTACAATTTTAACTCCCATAATGGTCTCCTTTATTATTTTGTAGGTCCTGCTTTAACAAGTGCTTTACCAGCAGGATTTGTTTCGTATTTTTTGAAGTTGTTGATAAATCTTTCAGCTAAATCAAGAGCTTTGACTTCCCAATCTTGTGGGTTTTGGTATGTGTCTCTTGGATCTAAGATTTTTGTATCAACACCTGGAAGAGTTGTTGGAACTTCAAAATTGAAATGTGGAATAACTTTTGTTTCAACATTGTTGATAGAGCCATCTAAGATAGCGTCAATAATTCCACGTGTATCTTTAATAGAGATACGTTTTCCTGTTCCGTTCCATCCTGTGTTAACAAGATATGCTTTAGCACCTGATGCTTGCATTTTCTTGACTAATTCTTCGGCGTATTTTGTTGGATGTAATTCTAAGAATGCTTGTCCAAAGCATGCGGAGAATGTTGGTGTTGGTTCTGTAATACCTCTTTCTGTGCCAGCGAGTTTCGCGGTGAAACCACTTAAGAAATAGTATTGTGTTTGTTCTGGTGTGAGAATGCTGACTGGTGGGAGAACACCGAAAGCATCTGCGGATAAGAAGATAACATTTTTAGCCGCTGGAGCGGTGCTGACAGGTCTAACAATGTTTTCAATATGATTAATTGGGTAGCTAACACGAGTATTTTCTGTAACACTCTTATCAGCAAAATCGATTTTTCCATCTTTGTCGACTGTAACGTTTTCTAAAAGAGCGTTACGTCTAATTGCTCTATAAATATCTGGTTCGCTTTCTTTATCTAAGTTGATAACTTTTGCGTAGCAACCACCTTCAAAGTTGAAGATTCCGTTATCATCCCAGCCATGTTCATCATCACCGATGAGTAAACGTTTTGGATCTGTAGATAATGTGGTTTTACCTGTACCGGATAAACCAAAGAAGACTGCTGTATTTTCTCCATTAACATCTGTGTTCGCGGAGCAGTGCATACTTGCGATACCTTTAAGTGGTAAATAGTAGTTCATCATAGAGAACATACCTTTTTTCATTTCACCACCGTACCATGTGTTGATAATGATTTGTTCTCTGCTTGTAATGTTGAACATAACTGCGGTTTCACTATTTAAACCTAATTCTTGATAGTTTGTAACTTTTGCTTTAGAAGCATTGTAAACAATGAAATCTGGTTCAAATACTTCGAGTTCTTCGCTTGTTGGTTGAATGAACATATTTTTAATAAAGTGAGCTTGCCATGCAACTTCAACAATGAAACGAACCGCCATACGTGTGTCTTTATTCGCACCACAGAAAGCATCAACAACAAATAATCTTTTGTTTGATAATTCTTTTAATGCGATTTCTTTACAAGCATTCCATGCAGCTTGTGATGCTGGATGGTTGTCGTTTTTGTATTCTGGAGTTGTCCACCAGACTGTGTCTTTACTGTTTTCATCCATGACGATGTATTTATCTTTAGGAGAGCGGCCTGTATAAATACCTGTCATAACGTTAACAGCGCCTAATTCTGTAACTTGACCTTTTTCATAGCCAGTTAGGCTTTCTTTAGTTTCTTCTTCGAAGAGAACTTCGTAGGATGGATTGTAGACTATTTCAGTAGTGCCACTAATGCCATACTTTGTTAAATCAATTTTACCCATATTTTTGTACCTTTCTTTATGCGTTTTTCAACTTAACGCAAAATCACTTTATTTTAACACGTGTTTTTATAAAAAAACAAGATAGGCATCGAAAAGAAAATAATTGAATATAAAAAACTAATATATGACAAATTATTGGGTAAAAACTTATCAAAAAGTGTAATAACTCTTGTCTCAAAGAGCAAATCTCATTTGCTTTTTGTTATAAAATACAATACGATATTACTTGCAATGTATTTGTAAAATACGTTAATTATCGAAAAGAGAGAAAAATATTATGAAAGCAAGAACAAAAGAAAATTTAGGCTATATATTTGGTGGTCTATTCTCCAACCAAAAAGCCATTAATGGTGCAAAACATAATGCCTGGTGGGTCGCCTTAATTATGTTTATTTTAGGTGTTATCTTACCAGTCGTTCCTTTAACAGTAACAGTCGCTAATTCATATGGTAGTTC
Source organism: Bacilli bacterium (assembly GCA_017502465.1). Lineage (GTDB taxonomy): Bacteria > Bacillota_I > Bacilli_A > RFN20 > CAG-826 > RGIG5418. The sequence goes on from JAFVUY010000257.1 coordinate 12,642, forward strand.
CTTTTTAGCCGCTAACACATATGGTTATGAAGATCAAATTACTGAAGCAAGTTTAAATTTGTATAATGATGGTTACAAATTTGAAGTTGTTGAAAATAATGGAGTTAGAGAATTAAAAGGTACACTTAACGGAAGCAATATCACAAGTGATGAAACAAAACCTATTTACGAAGTTAAACCAACATCAGGTTCTCAAAAAGGTGAAATTTCATTCCAAGTTTATTATTCCGAAAGAACTTTCACAAAATCAAACAACATTAAAGATTTAGTCGATAACTTAGTCGCTAAAAGATATATAACCGGTTCTACTCTTGAACCAAGCACAGATGTCGAAGCAACTGAAAGCGCTGACAGCGAAGTTCAAGAAACGTATTACCGTCCATCCTTCATTCTCCTTTTTAGAGGTGGAAGCTATGAATATATCGCTAAACCTCAAACATATGAAGTTGCAGCAAATCAAAGCGGCGACTGGAAAAACACTGAAGTCGGAACAAACTTACTCGAAAGGGTATTAACTGTTGAAGGATATAAACTCCCAACTAACGATAGTGAAATTGATACATTGGTAAGAGATGCAAACTATGTTAACGGTGTCTTAAATAACTGGAAACAAGTTTATAACGAATCATATCTCGCCACTAAAAACAGTGCACTCCTTTATCAATCATTATTGTTCTTAGGAATCTACGCTATCTTAGTCTTATTCATGGGCTTAATGGTCTTCTTATTAACAAGAGGTAAGAGAAATTCATTCAACTATCTTACATTCTGGACATGTGAAAAGATTGCTATGTGGGCATCATTATCTCCAGGTTTATTAGCGATGATTCTTGGATTCATGCTCCCATCATACGCGGTGATGTTCTTCATCATCTTAGTGGGCATAAGAATCATGTGGTTATCCATGAAACAATTAAGACCAACATATAACTAATCATCTAACGAAGTTAAAAGAGGTTCGGTATCGCGCGAATCTCTTTTTTATAAAATCACATATATTATTTACTTTATTAATAGAGAAGGTGAATCAAGTTCAACTTTTCATACAAAAAGACATGATTCATAAAACCATTAGTGATTTTTGAAATATTGATCTTATTCGACAGAAACCAAAGTCATAAAACAAAAAGGCTCGTTTGGAATAGAACCTTTTTATCTTTTTAAAATGTAATTCTTTTAAAGTCGGAACGGCTTTTTGCTAATCACGAAAATTTTACCAAATGTCGTAATCGCTATTATCAAGCAATTCTTTGATTTTTTCCTCTTTTTGCTTACGTTCTTCAGCCTCTTTCCTTCTAACGTCTTCGAGTTCTCGTTCTTTTTTTCTACGTTCTTCGGTCTCTTTATTTCTTAATTGTATTTCCCTTCTAGTTGCATAAGCCTCATAAGCTTTGTCTTCAGAAGCGAAAGCGAATAATATCCCTTCAAGCATAACTGCAAAACTTATAAAAGTATAAACAATATAAAAATTAGGACCAAAATATATAAATATTTCCTTGGTTAATAATTCCAAAACAGAATAAGTGATAAAAGCCATAGCACTTAATAAAAATACTAATTTGCGAGATTCGAATGGGAGCAAGGATAATAGGGCTAAAACAAGACATACCATTTGTGCCACAAATTTTGGTACAGCTTCTTGTGGAATTTCCCCTGCTGTACAAAACATTATAAGGCTTGCCGCTATTACAGAAGACATAACACCTATGATACTAATCCTTGCTAATCCATCTATATCCACGGAAGAGTCAATACAAATTTGATAAATAGCATTTATAGATAAAGAGATAATTACTAATCCAACGATTAGAAATAAGATTAATGAAATTAATAGACCTTCTTCATTTTCTAGAATAGGAATGATTTTTAAAAAGTCAAAAATCATGAGTAAACCAGAAATAATTAAAACGCTAAAAGTTATTATATAAAACAATTTCTTTTTCATCTTATCGCCCTCATAATGATTCTTTACTTTAATAATAGAGAGAGAGAGAGAGAGATTCAAGTTCAACTTTTCGTGCAAAAAAGATATGATTCATAAAACCATTCGTGATTTTAAAAACATTAATATTATTAACTACCTCTATTTATAGTAGAAATCAAAGTCATAAGATAAAAATAAAAGGACCCGAGGGTCCTTATTTCATCCTTATTCTAAGAATAAGAGTTTATCGGTAACGATATTATAAATAAGATCAATGAAACCGAAGATCGCTCCGCCGAATGTGAAGACAAGGGCTAAGACGATGTTAATAAGTGAAGAATCTTTTGCAGCTCTATCCCATCTAACAACGATTTCAACAATCCAGTTAACAAATGGGATAAGGAGTAAAATGGTTCTAACAAGTTTTGATAAACCTTTAAATTTCTTATACATTTCTCGTTTCTCCTTATGTTTTTATTATAATTTTATATTTTATTTTAGAAAATAGTTTTTTAATCTCCATAGTCGCTTCCACGAGATTTATCTTCTACGAATATTTGAAGAGGGTTAGTAATATCAAATATTTCTAAAATAATATATTCATCATCCGCTTCTGTTTGAGGATGCTCAAAATCCGCGGTGAAGATGACCTTTTTATTTCTTCTAACTACTTCTTCCATTCTTTTTAAGATACGAGGGTAGTCTTCTCTATGATGTTCTTCAAATCCTTTTAACATCGTATAAAATTGAGGTTCGATATAAAATCTACTTCCGTCTTCGTATTCATAAAGAACACAGAATGGATTGTTTTCATCTTTAATAATATTAATATGGCTAAATTCTTCGTATTTCATTTATGGTAAACCTCATTTCTATTAATTTTAAACGCGCGATATATTTGCTCTAAAAGAATTAATCTTGTCATTTGATGAAGGAAAGTCATCTTGGATAATGATATTGCCTCATTCGCACGATGTTTAAGTTCGTCGCTTAATCCATATGACCCTCCGATAATAAAGGTGATATTAGATTTTGCGATTTCAAATCTTTTATTTAAGAAATTCGCGAATTCTTCGCTTGAAAATTCTTTTTTATTTAAATCTAGGGAAATTACATAATCACTAGGTTTAAGATATTTAAGGACTTTTTGTCCTTCTTTATCTTTAACTATCTTAATAATAGATTCATTAGAATTATCGCTTATAGGCTCATCCATAACCTCAATTATCTCAATTTGAGAATAAGGTTTAATCCTTTTTAAATATTCATCTATTCCAGATTTAAGATAATTTTCTTTAATCTTTCCAATCGCGATTATTCTAATCTTCATAACTACCTCCTAATAGAGGTGTCCATTGATTCGCACATCTTAGATTATATTTGTTAATATCTTTAGAAAAATAAGAGAAGACTCTTTGATATGCCTCAAGTGCTTTTTCTGGAGTATTAGCCTCTTCAGAAAGATGGGCTAATACGATATCTTTAGTTTTTTTACCAATGATTTCTAAGGCCGCTAAAGCGGAATCCTCATTATTTAAATGGCCAAGTTCAGATAGTATTCTTTGTTTTAATTGCATTGGACGGTTAGTCTTCATTAACATTTGAATATCGTGATTTGATTCAATAATTAAATAATCAGGGTTTTTAATTAATTTAAAATTTTCTTCAGGGAATATGCCTGTATCAGTGATATAGACTAATCGTTCTTCTTCATTTTCAATTAAATAACCACATGGATTAATTGCATCGTGACTTGCTTTAATTGGGGTCACTTTTAAGTGACCTATATTAATAGGTTCAAATAAATCAAGTTCATGATGACCGCTGCTAGGAAGGGTGCCTTTTAAGGCATATTGTTTTTTAATTGGAATAAATTTTAATCCAGATATGTGGTCGGTGTGATTATGGGTAAAAAAGGCTGCATCGACATCTTTCATTGATAAATTAATTTTATTAATTTCTTCCTCAAAACGAGAAAAAGCGATTCCCATATCAATAAGAATCACTATATCTTTATCTTTTATAATTGTCGCGTTGCCTTTTGATCCACTTGAAACTATATAGTAATACATAAGGTATTATTCATCATCGTCCTTTGTGATTTCAGACATCGCTCTTTCCCATTCTTCACTTGGGGAATCGAATTTACCATATTCTTTATAGAAGAATAATGGAACTCTACCAGTTTGACCGTTTCTGTTTTTAGCGATATTAAGCTCTACAAATGAGGCAGAACCTGGGATTTGTTCACCTAATTCTTTTTCTTTTTGGGCTCTAGCAAGTTCAAATTTTTGAATTTGAGTTAATTTGCCGCCTTTTGTTTTGATATCTTTGTCTCCATTACCATAATAGTCTTCACGATAAATAAGCATGACAACGTCCGCGTCTTGTTCAATAGAGCCAGAGTCTCTAAGGTCGCTTAGCATTGGTTTTTTAGATTCACGTTTTTCAACATCACGAGATAATTGAGAAACAACAATAACAGGAACTTTTAAATCTCTTGCTAATCCTTTTAAGGCTAAAGAGATTTTTCTAACTTCTTCTTGTCTAGAATCAGGGTTTTTTGCGTTAGAAGAAGTTTGAATTAATCCTAAATAGTCAATAATAATTAAGCCTAAATCAGGGTGAGCAGCTTTAAGTTTTGTGGATTTTGTAACAATATCCATAAGTTTTAAGCCTGCATTATCATCGATAAATATTGGAGCGTCTCCAACTTTTCTAATCGCGTGAGCGACTTTTTCTCTTTCGATACCTTCAATATTGCCTGTAGAGATTTTCTTTAAAGAAACACATGATTCCATCGCGATTAATCTCATAAATAAAGATTCCGCGGACATTTCGAGTGAGAAAACTGCAACTGGAACATTAGAATTTGTCGCAACTTTAAGGGCGAAGTTAAGTGTTAAGGCTGTTTTACCAACACTAGGACGAGCGGCAACAATAATCATTTGGTCTTTTTGGAATCCTTGAGTGTAAAAATCAATTTTAGAAAAACCAGAACCTAAACCTAAAAGACCATCTTTTTTATTGGATTTGATGTTATCAATTTGCATCTTTACTTCCGCGGCAACTTCTCTAGTTGTTTTAAAAGTTGAAATTTTCTTTCTTTCAATAGATTCTTTGAATCTTCCTTCCGCCATTGAGAGGAAGTCTTCAACATCATCGATTTCTGTTTCTAAATATTCTTTGTCGATTTCTCTAATTGCGGTAAGCATTGTGCGAAGCACAGATTGATTAACGACAATGTTAATATAAAATTCTAAATTAGATAAAGCGACCATAGAGTCACTACATTCTTGAAGATATGGAACGCCTCCGATGTTATCTAATTCTTTTAAGTTAATTAATTCTTCAGTAACAGTTAAAACATCAACCGCGATCTTTTTTTCCATCAAATTATATAAAGCTCTATAAATAATTTGATGTTTACCTAAATAAAAATCATTTTCATCTAAAGATGATAAGACATTAAAAAGTGCATCTTTACTAATAAGAGCGCTTCCTAAGACTGCTTTTTCTGCGTTGATATTATGTGGGAGATAACTTAATGCTTTTTTAGTTTCTTTACTTCTTTTGGCCGCCATCATTATTCCTCCCCAACATGTACATTAATAATTCCAATAACGCCTTTAAATAATTCAATTTCAAGTTTTGTAATACCTAATGAATCAATTGGTCCTTTGGTAATTATTTTTCTTTTATCTATGATAATTTTGTATTTATTTTTAAGTTGTTCTTCAACTTGTTTAAAAGAGATAGAACCAAATACTCTTCCATTCGCCCCTAATTTAAGTTTGAATTCTAAAGTAATTGTTTTTAATTTTTCTCCTAATTCGATCGCGTCTTTTTTAGCTTTTTCATAAGCGATTCTTGCGTCTTCTTGTTGTTGAGCAAGGATTTGAACGCTTTTTTCAGAAACTTTAACCGCTAATTTGCGAGGAATAAGATAGTTAGAGGCATAACCATCACTAACTTCGATTTGTTGATTCTTTTTACCAACACCTTTAACATCCGCTAATAAAATAACTTTCATATATCCTAATCCTCCTCAACAATCTTTCTAGTTTTCGCATCCGCTCTTGCGAGATTCAAATATGTATTAATGACATTTAAGAGTTGAGCTTCAACTGCTTTAATGTCAGATTTATCAAATTCAGCCGCGCTGGAAGTGAAGTGACCTCCACCACCTAATTTTTCTGCTAATAATTGGACGTTAATTGATCCATCACTACGACAAGATACTTTAATTTTCTTGCCAACTTTACCGATGACAAAAGCAGCTTTAATACCTTTCATGGTTAAGCAAGTGTTCGCCGCTTTTGCAAGAGTTGCAGAATCATATTCTCTTTCAGGGTCTGCTACCGCACAGGCAATACCGTAAGTAGGGAAGCTCATGTTCTTCATAATACCAACGATTGTGAAATATTCTTCTTTTTCGTCTTTTAAGAAGTCATCCGCCATCGCGTTATCCGCGCCATATTCTTTTAAGGTTGTACAAGCTTCAAATGTTCTAATACCAGTGTGTTTAGATTTGAAATATGTACTATCTAAGAAAATACCAGAAAGCATAATAGTCGCATATATAGATGGTAATTCAATACGAGGGTTGATAGATGAGAATTTAATAAATTCTGTAACAAGTTCAGAAGCGCTTGAGGCCGCTGGGTCAATATGGTTTAAAACAAGTCTTTCAATATATTGTTCTGCTCTTCTATGGTGATCGATAACAACTGTTTTAGATGCTTTATCAACTAATTCAGGCGCCATAACCATATCAGGTGTATGAACGTCACAAACAACTAATAAACTATTTGTATCATGGATTGAAGCGACAGCTTTTTCAGGTGAAATTCTAATATTTTCTAATTCTTCTTTTGAAAAAGAAGATGTTAAAGCTGCGCGTGTTTTAGATTCTGTTCTTCTAAAATCAATAACAATCTTTGCTTCTTTGTTTAATCTTTGACAAATAGCTTTAATACCTAAACAAGCACCTAATGAGTCCATATCCATTTGAGTGTGACCCATAATAAAGACATTTGAGGACGCTCTTATAAGAGAGAGTAAAGAGTCAGCAAGAACGCGAATCTTAACTTTATTTCTTTTTTCTTGAGCTTCGGTCTTACCACCGATAAATTCCATTTCTCTACCATAGACAGATAAAACAACTTGGTCTCCACCACGCGACATAGCGATATCTAAAGCTTCTGCTGCTAATTCGTTAAGTTTAATAACGTCTGGGAAGTCGTGAGCGATACCAATAGAAATAGTTAATGGAACATTTTCTTCAATACCGACTTGTCTAACTTTATCAACGATAGAGAAATTATCGTTTCTAATTTTTTCTAATGATTGATAATTACAAAGCATAGAATAACTGTCATCTTTAAATTTTCTAAGAAGGACTCCATATTCCTTCATATATGTAAAGATAACGTTTTTAACTTTAGTAACTGCATCATTAAAGTCTTCAGTTTCACCCACCATCGCATCAGTATAGTTATCAATAGTTAAAATACCTACTACTGTTGCTTGTTCTTTAGAATATTTATATGTTGATTCATATTCAGTAGTGTCTCTAAAGATCCATAATCCTGCATCTGGAAGGTATTTAACTTCGTAGTTACGAGAGTTAACTACAATTTTAACTACTTCATCATTAGATGCATTATTGGAAACATCTTTTAAGGCTCTTAAGTCTGGTTGCCAATCAAGAATATTAATATCGATAATATCAATGTGTCTATCTTTAAAGATATCATTAGTCCAAATAACAACATCGTTTAAATCAGTAACAACTAAACCCACCATCGCGAAGTTATAAGCTTCTTGGACGTCGCTACCAATAACTTCCGCGGCTCTAAGGTCTGTTTTACTACGTAATGTAGAAATAATAAGGACAACAATCCATACATATAAACAATCAAAGACAATCAATCCAGCCGCTCCGATTGTGACATATAAATCATCGATATATTTCATTAAACCAAAGGTTTTATCATTAAAATAAATAACAAAAAACGCCGCTATTAGAATCAATTGGATAATAATAAGCGTAAAGGATGTAACTCTTATTTTTTTAATTGTTTTTCCCATAAGTGTTTTTATTATACCCGCATTTGCACGCGTAAAGCAAAGAGAATAACAAGGAAAATACAAATTAGTTTACTTAATTTTTATTTTGCGTTTTCTAAGCAAAAGACAAAAAAATATTTTTTTTCTTTGATAGAAAAATATAACTCGTATAATAGTTAAGGGAAAGAAGGTAAACATTATGTGGTGGATATATCCTTTATATGCTTTATTAGCAGGCGCAATTATCTATTTATCTTATTTACTTGGTAATTATGTCGACGCATTAGATAAAAAAACAAAGATTTCAGGCGCTTTTATAGGTGGCATCCTTTTAGCAGCGGTCACTTCCCTTCCAGAACTATTCACATCTATCTCTTCTATTTGTTTTTTAGGTGAAACAGGAATGGTTGTTGGTAACGTCTTAGGTAGTGACTTATTTAATCTTATGGTCTTAGGTATTTCTATTGTTTTATTTCTAAAGAAATACAAAAAAGCAGAGATTGGCAAAATTCATATCTATTCTTCTATCCTTGTTGTCCTAATGGCGGCCCTAACATTATATGCAATATTAGTCCCTTCTAATTATCAACCTCAATTAGGTCCTATTAACTTTATCAGTATTATTATTATCGGTTTATACGCGCTTAACTTGTTTCTTCAGCCAAAAGAATCCGCTGCAAGCGAAGATGCAGATGAAATCAAATTAAGCGTTAAACAAATTGTCATTAGATTTATCATCTGTGCAGTTCTTCTTGTTGGGGTATCAATCGCAATTACATACGCTACTGACGCACTTGCAAAAGAACTTAATATCGGCCCAACAGTTGCAGGTAGTCTCTTCTTAGCGATCGCTACCTCATTACCTGAAGTTGTCTCTACTATTACATTATGTAAAAAAGGTAATTTCAACGCTGGATTTGGTAACATCATCGGTTCAAACATTTTTAACTTTGCTATTCTTTCTTTAAGTGAATTTATCTCTTGGAAAAATTCAGTATTTGTCTACCACGACAAAGAAGCCTTCCTAATGGCGGTCTTTCTAATTGCTTCTAGTGTTATCACAATTATCTCTATCCTTGTCTTATTCTGGTATCAAAGAAAAGAAAGAAACAATAAAACTAAATGGGTTATGAATATTGCTTCTATAATCTTTGGATTATTAATTCTAAGTGGTTATTTTGCCTACTTAGTAGTTAATCAAAGCGTTCCTACCATTTGGTAACAATTAACTAACTTTTTTAAAAACGAAAGCAATTTCTGCTTTTTTATACTGTTGTTTTTATTTCTTAAAGTCTTTCTCCAACCACTTTTCATGTTGAGAGTGTAGCACGCCTACGACTAAAAGAGTGATAGATTCTATCGCTTATTATATTAATATAATAAAGCATTAATATCAAGAATAATAGGTGACAGCAATATGCTGTTATTTTTCACCATTGGTTTTGTCAAACTTACCATTATTTTTGTGCCAAACTTGCCGTTATTTATTCGCCAAACTTGCGGTTTAAAACAATCCAAACTTGCGGTTTATTTCTTTAAAATATATAATATTTGTGAGGTTAATCAATATGGAAAAAGAATACATTGAAAGACTGTTTGATAAAGAACTAGAATTCTATTTAAAAACTGTTGGCGCTATACAGATTGTTGGCCCCAAATTTTGTGGCAAATCAAGGACCGCAAAAAGACATGCTAAAACAATTATTGATTTAATGAAAAAGAAAGATAGGGATCAATATGTTGAACTTGCTAAAAATGCACCAGAAGCTTTACTTAATAAAGGGGATAAACCAATACTGATTGACGAATGGCAAGTCATATCATTTATTTGGAATTCTATAAAAGAAGCCATAGATGAAAATGGTGGTTTTGGACAATATATTTTGACTGGAAGTGTAACGGATAATACTGCTTCAAACTCCTTGGCAGGAGAAGAAAACGAAAGGCATACTGGTACAGGTAGAATCATAAAAAGAGTTATGAGGCCAATGTCACTATTTGAAAGTGGCGATAGTAATGGGATGGTATCAATAAGTGATTTAAAGGATGGTATTTTTAAACCATCCATCTGTAACAAAAATATTTTTGATTATTCATATTTAATTTGTAGAGGCGGATGGCCGTTAGCAATAGACAAAGATATCGATGTAGCCTTGCAACAGGCAAAAACTTTTTATAGTGGTTTGGTAAATGAAGACTTGTTTTCATTGAAAGATATTCCTCTAAGAAAAGATGAAAAGAGAGCAAAAAAACTATTAAGAGCATATTCTAGAAATATTTCAACGGAAGCATCGAACGAGTCAATAAAGGCCGATTTGAAAGAAAACGGTGATGAAATCGATAAGGATACATTTGTAAAATATCTTCTTGCTCTACAACGTTTATATGTCATCGAAGAATTAGAAGCGTGGAATCCTAACTTGAGAAGTAAAACAGCTATTAGAGAAAAAAACACAAGGCATTTTGTTGACCCATCAATCGCAACTGCCGCTTTGGGTATTACTCACGAAAGCATGTTTTCTGATATGAAAACCTTTGGACTATTATTTGAATCGTTAGCAATTAGGGATTTGCGCATTTACTGCGATTCAATAGGAGCAGAAATCTATCATTATCGGGATAAAGCAGATAGGGAAGCTGATGCTGTTATTACTTTTGCCGATGGCTCTTGGGCGTTAATTGAAGTGAAACTAAGCGATAAAGAGCAAATTAAGGCAGCTTCGAAGAAACTTGTTGAATTAGCTGCAGATATTGATGAAAAAGAACACCCAAAACCAGCATTCCTTATGGTAATTACAACACAAAATGTCGCAATACAAGACGAGAATGGTGTGTACACAGTTCCATTAGGCTGTTTAAAACCATAGATATGTTTCCAATCACCTGAAAAGGCTCGTCATGTTTTGTTTCAGTTAGTGGAAAAGACATATTATTTGTTGTTTCCACGAGTAAAATGCTATACATATTTAATATCGGTACATGTCGAAACTGTAGCATGCCTGCAACTAAAAAAGAGATAATGTCTATCACTTATTATATAAATATAATAAATCATAAATATCAAGTAGAATAGGTGACAGCAATATGCTGTTATCTATCTTTCTAATAATCAAAATTAGAAAATAGACTAAGCAGTAGATAAAAAAGCATAAACATTTTGCAACGATATAATTGACAAAAGCCTCAGTACTGACAAAAATGTCGATTTTGCCTTTTAAACCTTTTAATAGTGTGTGTATAATAGACTTGACAAAAACCTCAGTACTGAGAGAAACGGCAGGTCTATCATGTTTAAAAGAGATAAATATTTAAATCAATTAATTCGTAGTAGAGATAATCATCAAGTTAAAGTAATTACAGGAATACGTCGCGCTGGAAAATCGTATTTGATTAACGAAATCTTTTTCAATTGGTTGGTAGAGAACGGTGTTGATGTCACACATATTATTAAGTTTTCCTTTGATTCTGAAATAGATATTCGAAAACTTGATTCATACTTGCCAACCGAATCAACAATTGTGCGAGTCGTTGAAGGTCAAAATATAATCAACAATCGAAAATTCATGCTTTTTATTGACGACAAAACTAAAGATGAAGGTAACTATATTTTATTATTGGATGAAATTCAAAATTTAGATGATTTCGTTAGAGTACTAAATGGTTATCTTTATTTGAATAGATTTGATATTTATGTTACAGGAAGTAATTCCCGTTTTTTATCTAGCCAGGTTGATACAGAATTCAGTGGTAGAGGTAACAGAATCCATTTATTGCCACTTTCTTTTTCAGAATATTTAACGGGCACCGATTTCTATAAGCGAGATGCCTTAGATGAATACATTCGTTATGGAGGGATTCCTCTTGTCGAACTTCAATCCAACGATGAGGAAAAGGCTAAAATGGCAATCAGTATTTATAAAGAAACTTATTTAAAGGATATAAAGGACCGCCACCCTCAAGTTGAAGAGAATAATCTTCACACAACACTTGGAGTAATTGCTTCTATGATTTCAACACCAATTAATCCGACAAAAATAGAAAACACTTTTAATAGTGCCTTTCACATCAAACTATCCAACAATGTGATAGGCAATTATATCAACTGGTTCGAAGAAGCATATTTGTTAAATAAAGCTTTGCGATATAACGTCAAAGGAAGGCACTATATTGGCTCTCCATATAAGGTATACTTTGAAGATATTGGTATCAGGAATGCCATATTGAATTTTAGAGAAGTAGATGAAACAGATTTAATTGAGAATATTGTTTTTAACGAACTTAGATATCGTGGTTTCAATGTTGATGTCGGCATTGTAACAATTAAAAAGAAAACGGATCGAAAAGATAAAAATGGTAATTGGATATATGCAGATGTGGACACCGAATGTGACTTTGTTGCTAATAAGGGAGATAAAACATACTACGTTCAAGTTGCTTTAACGATAGACACTCTAGAAAAGAAAGATCAAGAATATGAATCTCTTAGAAATATTCCGGATTCTTTTAAAAAAGTAATTATTGTAAAAAATGAAGGACTTCACTATCGAACTAGTGAGGGCTTCTTGAGATTAAGTCTATTAGATTTTTTGACAAACATTGATTCATTAGATTGGTAATGGATATGTTTCCGATCACCAAAAAGGCTCGTCATACTTTGTTTCGGGTAGCGAAAAAGGCACATCATTTGTTATTTCCACCAGTAAAAGGCTATACTTCGGTACATGCCGAAACTGTGGTGAGTCTACTTCTAAAAGAGCGATAGGTTTCTTTCGCTTATTTTTATAATAAAACAAGACTTTTATGTAGTATAGGTGACTACAGTATGCTATTTGTTTTCTTTACATTAAAAGAACTATAGACTAAAATAAAGTTGAACTTTAGAAAAGTCGAAAGGATAATATGTTATGTCGGTTATAAATAAGTATTACAAAAGGTCGATTGAAAGCATTATTGCTAGCTCATTTGCCAATAATAAAATAGTGTCTATCCTTGGTGCAAGACAATGTGGTAAATCTACTCTAGTTGAGCATCTTTACCCAAATATTGAAATGATTTCTCTTAGAACTGATTTTATGGTTGCTCAAGCAAAGTCTAATCCAGATTCTTTTGTTAGAGGATTATCTATTCCTGCCTTTATTGATGAAGCACAAAAAGCTCCAGAAATATTTGGTTCATTGCAAGAAGTAGTTGATAAAAATAATTTTTATTCACAGTTTATTTTGTCTGGTTCAAACAAACAGAAACTTGATGAAAAGATTAAAGAATCATTATCTGGAAGAACATCTATTATTGAACTAAGTGGATTGTCATTGCGTGAAATTAATGAAATTGATTTTAATAAACACTTTGTACCAACTGATGAATATTTAAATATGAGAAAACAACATATTAAAGAATATAACGATTTGTGGTTCTATATTCATCGTGGTTCCTATCCAGAACTATACGATAACAAATCTAAAGATTGGGAAGAATTTTATTCCTCATATATCCAAACATATATAGAAAAAGATGTTTTAACAGACACAAAAATTAAAGACATAACTGCTTTTATAAGGTTTTTAACTGCAACTGCAGCGCGGACTGGTGAAATTCTTAATTATGAAAACATAGCAAATGATGTTGGAGTGAGTGCTGTTACAATCAAAGAATGGATGTCTATTTTAGTTAAGACCAACATCATATATCTTTTGCAGCCTTATCATAATTCGCACTTAAATCGAGCGATTAAAACTCCAAAAGTATATTTTAGAGACACAGGTCTGGCAGCGTATCTAACTGGATGGCTAACTAAAGATCAATTAGAAAAAGGTGCAAAAAATGGAGCATTCTTTGAGACATTTATCGTTAACGAGATTGTTAAAACATTCGCTAACGAAGGCAAAGATTATTCTAAAAGGCTCTTTTTCTACAACGGAAAAGACAAGACTAAGAAAAAGATTGATAAAGAAGGAAATGAAATAGAAATTCAATTGGAAAACGAAATTGACTTAATTATCGAAGAAAACGGGGTGCTTTATCCGATAGAAATAAAGAAAAAAGATATGCCATCTATTAATGACGCATCTGCTTTTGATATCTTGGATAAAGATATAGAAAAAAAGAGAGGGTTAGGAGTAATTCTCTCATCCAACAAAAACAAAGTATATTTGAGAGATAATCTTGTCTGCCTTCCACTCGAATATATTTAATATGTTTCCAACAACTCAAAAATAAAAGATAATGTTTAATATAATAGACATTAACTTAACTTTCTTGTATACTATAGGCATGGAAAACAAATTTGAAATTGGCCAAAAACTTAAACACAAAAGATTAGAGCTTAATTTAAGAATGGATGATGTCGCTAAAGAAGTGGGTGTTACTAGATCTACTTTATGGGCTATCGAAAACGGAAACAGTAATTACACGATTGACACCCTTCTTAGATTAGTAAGTTTTTTAAACATGTCTATTGATATCGGTACCCAAACACAAGGAACTAGAAAAAGAGCCACTAGAACAAATAGCGCTCTAGACAAAAAGATAAATAGATTCATTGTTATGTGTGTTGAACAGTATGCATCTAGCGTTAATCAAAGTAGTGGAACCGTTTATGCTGAATTAGACAAAGCCGGCATTATTGATGAATTAAAAAATGATTACGAAGATATGCACGGCATGTCTACTTATTCAATAAATGAGTATATTAACAAAAGAATATTAGGAGGTGCAGCATGATTTTATATCACGGATCAGATGTTGAAGTTAAAAATCCAAAGATAATTAAATCTGAAAAAGGAAGAGATTTTGGTTGTGCCTTCTATCTAACTCCTATTAAAGAACAAGCTGAAAGGATGGCAAAAAGAAAGCAAAGAATGAACAAAAGCTCTTCCGCGATTGTAAGCGTCTTTGAATGGGACAAAAAAGAATTGAATGGTTTTAAATATAAAATATTTAAAAATCCAGATTTAGAATGGCTAGACATGATTATTGAGTGCAGAACCAATCCATCTTTTAACCACGGATACGACATAGTGGAAGGTAAAATTGCCGATGATTCTGTTGGTGAAACTATCCTTTTTGTTATTGATGGCATTATTAAAAAGGAGGATGCTCTTGAAAGATTAAAGTTTCAAAAGATTAATTCTCAAATTGCTTTTTGTACCGAAAAGTCATTAGGGCTACTAAAGTTTGATGGAAGTTATGAGGTCAAATAATGGGACACGTCTTAGCCAAAACAATTCTTATATCTCAAACTATTGAACTTATAGCAAAAAAGTATAAGTTGAGCATTGAAGAAGCAAGAAATAATTTTTATAAATCAGATGTTATTGAAATGCTGGATGATGATGAAACTGGTCTTTATGGTGAATCAGCATTATATTTGTTATCCCTATATGAAAATTATCTAAAAAATAAATGCATAGAAACCGACTAAAAAAGCGATAGATTCTATCACTTATTATATTTATATAATAAAAAAAATATCAAGTTGAATAGGTCATGGAAATGTACCAGTTTTTGTTTGTTATTTCGTTGATATCTAGGTTCAAAATTTGTGTAATGTAATCAAAAAAAATGCAAGTTCTTGCAAAAAAATGAGAATATGTAATGAAGTTCGACAAAAATAAATATCTTAATCAATTTAAAAAGTTTAAATAAGTGTGGGTAAACGCTGTTGTTTCTAATATAGGTATAGTTTTCAATAATAAAAGTTGCCTTTGTAATTGCAATTGGCTAAAACCTAATTGAATTCGGAAAAAGTCAGAAAAGAACTAAAAGATAATCCTTTTTTGTACATAAATCGTTACATCATATTTCCGTTATAAGGTCATGTCGAAACTGTAGCATGTCTACGACTAAAAAATCGATAGATTATCACTTATTATATTTATATAATAAAGATTAATATCAAGAAGAATGGGCGATGGCAGTATGCTGTTATTTTACGCCATTGGTTTTGCCAAACTTGCCATTATTTTTATGCCAAACTTGCGGTTAATTATACGCCAAACTTGCGGTTTGTGTTTCAAAAACATATAATAAATAAGTAAGATAATAAGTAAGATTTAAGTAAGTTAATGTTTCACATATCATAATGTATATGATATAATATAATTGATTAAAAAATATGTATAAGCCTCCTTTCACAATTACAAATTCAATGTTAAATTATTCCATTTCAATTTCGCAAAAGATTGAAAAATTTTTCTCCTATCAATCTTTGAAGCGCATGCCAATATTAAGAAGAAACAACAGAATTAAATCAATTCACTCTTCTTTAGGCATTGAGGCCAATTCTTTATCTTTAGATCAAGTTAGAGACGTCATAAATGGCGTCACAGTTCTTGGTCCACAAAACGAGATAAACGAAGTCAAAGATGCTTTTGAAGCTTATTCGCTTATTGAAGAATACGATGCTTTTGAGGAAAAAGACTTATTAAAGGCTCATGGCATAATAGCTCGGTCCATTGATAAAGAATGTGGAACATATAGATCTCATCCAGAAGGCGTTATTGATGAGCGAGGCAATGTTATTCATGTTGCGCCATCTGAAAAAATGGTTCCGTTATTAATGGGTGATTTGTTTAACTGGTTAAAAAAAGATAAAGAAACTCCAATATTGATTAAATCTTGTGTCTTTCATTATGAATTTGTTTTTATACACCCTTTTGGTGATGGCAATGGAAGAATGGCAAGGCTTTGGCAGAATGTCTTGTTAATGAGATGGAATGAGCTTTTTGAACATATTCCAATTGAGTCGCATATCTTCAAATATCAAAGTGACTATTACAAATCAATTGATAACTCAAACAAGGCCGGAAATTCAAATGAATTTATTGAGTTTATGTTAAAAATGATTGATGAGACAATTGATGAAACCTTAAAAAGTGTTAATCAGGAATCAAAAAACATTTCAGAGCAGGTAAATCGGTTACTAGAAGTTATGGATTATGACATTCCTTTAACGGCGAACGAAATAATGAAAAGACTTGGCATAAAATCAAAAGAAACATTAAGAGGATCATATCTCAACCCCGCAATAGAAAATGGCTTAGTGAAAATGACTATTCCTGATAAACCAAATAGTAAAAATCAAAAGTATTACAAGTAACTAAGATATGTTTCCAAACACCTAAAAAGGCTCGTCATACTTTGCTTCGGCTAGCGGAAAAGATATATTATTTATTGTTTCCACGAGTAAAAAGCTATACATATCTAATTTCGGCACATGTTGAAACAATTTGTGCGTTTTCTTTAAAGTGAATGTGGTGATATATATTCATCAAAACACGACATAATATCGTTAGGTGAACTTAGAAAATTTTCGTACATTGGAGTTAGACGATGACAGCAATCTATCTTTATTTTTGATAATTAGAATTAATTTAATAAAATGCTTTTAATTTTCGCAATTTCATTTGAAGTGATACCACAAACTGTTAAAAGATAATTTTCAATTGCTTGAGATAATGTTTTGTTTTCTCCGTAATTAGTCATAATTAATTCATAGAGTTTATCAAAGGCAACATAATTTTGTTCACTGCATTCACTGATGCCGGCATATTCACTTGTTCTATCAAATGTATCATCTTTATTAATACCAGTGCGTGTACGTGTTCCAGAAGCAGAGAATGTAGTTAATTCAAAGTCTTGAACTAATTGTTCATATGGTACACCTAATAAACCATTTAATAAGAAGAAGACAGTGCCAGTTCTATCCGCACCATGGTTACAGTGAACATATAAAGGATAATTTTTTTCATCTGCAAATGATCTAAAGATATTAGCTAAGCTAGTAACAGAGCTTGATGAATATCCAACTGGTCCAATATCATCGTTTGTAACTGAGTTGTGTCTTGTTGGAGATACGTATCCAGGAATAATTTGCGTATATTGTTGCATACCATATTTTAAATACTTATGAGTGTGTCCTAATTCTTGGCTTCCGTCTTCTCTAACGTCAACTTCGGTTTTAACACCTAATTCGCTAAAGAGTTGATTTAATCCTGTGGCGGTAATCTTTTTAAGTCTACCACCTCTAAAGATTTTTCCATATTTAACAGATTTATTATCTGTTGTGGTCCATCCGCCGATATCTCTAACGTTAACGACTCCATCAACAGTTACTGTTCTAACTTTAAATGTATCTTCTACGAAGAATGATTGGACTTTTCCGACATTATTTCCTTCAGAATCCACTACTTGATAATAATAAGTTTTTCCAGGGATAACGTTAAATGGAATGTCATAATAATCTTGAGAAGTTAAATATTCTATAGAATTATTTAATTGTTCATTATCAGCAAAGATAATTTTAAATTCTTTTTTATCAGGATTATCGATAAATACACGTTTTTTAATTGGGTCATTGTATGGTGTATTTTTCTTTAATGCTTTGATGATATCTGCTTCAGTTTTAGCACTTAAATAATCTCTAATGTTTTCGTGATACATTTTATGATCGCCTTCAGTTTGAACTAAAAGAGGTTTTCCAAAAGTAATTTTAATTATACCTTTAGTCATTACATCATAAAAACCAACCGCTTTAGCGCCTCTAACGCCATTCCAAGTGTTCATAGAGAGAACGCTTGTCTTCCATTCACCGAGTCTATGAGTGCCTAAAACAGTATCACTATTACTGCTCCAGTCTTCACTCCAAGCGATAATATTAGTAGATACATCGCCTTCAATATAAATGCTAACTTCATATCCTGAATAGAATTTTGGATCGAGTTCTTTAACATTTTGAAATTGGAAATATAAAGAATTTGTCAAATTAGTAGTATCCATCACATAGTGATATCCATATGCATCATCATATTCTTTTGTAAATGGAAGGACTTTATTTGTGTTTCTTTCTTTTGCTGAGAAACCATTAAACCAAACTGGTTCATCGTTTTCTTCAGGTTCTTCTGGTAATGTAGGACTATAAGTCCAATTAGCGTCTAAAACCATATCTTCTGCAACTGTATAAATGTTAAATTTCCAGTCTTCTCCCATATATGTCCATCCATCAAAAGTCCAATCTGTCTTAGTTGGATCTTCTGGTTTTGATATTTTTTTGCCAAGTTCAATGTATTGAGTTTCAACTTCGCTTCCTCCATTTGAGTTAAATCTAACTTCATATATTTCAGGAACATAGTCGGATCCACCGCTAGTTTGAATGTTACCTTTTAAAACCCAAACACCATTTTCTTTTACATAGTAATTCCATGTATCTAAATCAATATATGAGTCTCCGTCTTTTCCTAAAGTTGAAGCTGGAGTTCCGTTTCCAGTATGCAAAGAATTTCCGTCTTTACCTGGTTCTCCTTGAGGTCCTTCAGGGCCAGTTGCAGGTACGCCAGTATCTACGTCACCAATCCACCAGTTTCCATTAGTGCCGATATGAGGTGTTTCGCCGTCTTTACCATCTTCACCTTTAATGGATTCTAACCAATCTTCATATGTGCCAGTATATCCATCTTCTACCGCTAAAACATAAATTGGGTATCTAGGATCATCTTTATATGGATTAGTGGAACCACAACTTGTTAAAGTCATCGCAAAAAGAGATAAACAAATTAATGTAGTAAATGTACTTTTTTTCATAAAACCTCCTTAATATAATAGGTTTGCTCTTATATTTATTTTAGAATTAAATATAAATTTAAGCAATTTTTAAGGAGGTTAAAAGACTCTATATTCTTAGCATTGATATAATTATTTCACTAATTATAAAAGAAAGAAAAGACCTCTCACATGCCTGCAGGAGATTTTATTATAACTTATCAGACTAAAATCCTGTTTTTGACTAAAACCGGAATTTACTCTGAGAATTCACAGGATCGAAAAAAACAAAAACAATTAATTGAAAATGTATATCAAAAGTGATACAATTTTTATGGAGATGATACTATGAGTAAAGAAAATAAAAATGAATTGATCCATATTAGAATTGAGCCAACTGTAAAAGAAAAATCTGAAGATATATTCCAAAAACTAGGTATTAATATGTCTTATGCAGTGTCTTTATTCTTAAATCAAGTTATATTAAAAAACGGATTTCCCTTTAATGTTGAATTACCCCAAGTTAATGAAACGGAAGTTGAAGCACTAGCTAAAATAATTGAGTCAACAGGTGGCAACGGAGAAGTTAGCGAAAAAAATCAGAAGATTATTCATTTGTTTGCAACAGGTGATATTGATTATGAAACTGCTGTATTTGCAATTAAAAGGAGTTTTATTAGACAATGAAAGATCCATATGTATACGAAGATACAAATGTCTTAATTAATTTAGCAAACATCAAGGACCAAAAAGAATTAGATAATTATGAAACAACATTATCTCGTATCGCTATTGTTGAGATTCTTAATAAACCTATAGAGATTAATAATATTAATGATATATTTTTGATACACAAAAGATTATTTAAAGAAGTATATTCATGGGCTGGAAAGCCAAGAACAATTAATATTTATAAGGAGGAGCCAGTTTTATCTGGTCTATCAGTTAATTATTCTGATCATAAAACTATTAATAATGATTTAAACAGGATTCAAAAGTCCGTTGAATCAATTAATATAATTAAGCTTTCCAAGAAAGAATTGATTCATCAGATAGCTGTAATAATTGCAAGCATATGGCAAGTTCATGCTTTTAGAGAAGGAAATACTAGAACCATATGTCTATATTTATATTTTTTGATGAAAAAATACGATTTGAAGCTAAATATAGATTTTATAGGAGAGCATTCAAAATTCTTTAGAAATGCATTAGTTTTAGCATCAATTGGGGAATATAGTGAATATGAACATTTAGAAATGATATTAAGTGATGCTGTTAGTTTAAAGAAGATTATTGATAATGAAAAAAGGTATCAAACTATAAGAGATTATAGCCTTGAAAAATATGAATATAATTATCACCATTTAAAAAAGGATTAATATAAAAACTTACTAGATAACAAGTGATTATGGTAAATACATGCTGTTAAAAAGAAATTTGAAAGAGCAGGAATTAACCCTTGATTATTTTAAATTTGACTTCTTCGGCCGATTACACAAACTTTATAAAGATAGTCGCAAAACAGCATAAACATTTTGTAACGATATAATTGACAAAAGCCTTAGCGCTGACAAAAATGTCGATTTTGCCTTTTTAAACCTTTTAATAGTGTATTATCTAAAAGCTATACATATCTAATTTCGGTACAATAAGTTCATGAGAATAAATCTTAGGACATCTCCTCAACAAAATAAAGATTGTTTTTCTTTATGAGAAAACCCGCTTCTAGAAAGCGGGTCTTCCTTTAAGAAAGGCGTTTTAGAAAAAAATAATATAGGGTTGAAAATTGTTCTTTGATATTTATATTATACTATATATAGTATAATCTCTCAAGAAAAAATAACAAATAACTGCAAAAAACTAGGGTAATTAACCCTAGTTCGCTCCCCATAGGATTAGGAAGAATTATTGATAAGTTATTCTTTAACTTCTTTGTTTCTCTTTAAATTAACAACGATATTAATTAAGATACCTAAGATTAAAGCGCAGGCGATTGAGGTGATTGTAACTTTTCCAATCACTAATGTTAATCCTCCGATGCCAGCGATAAGAATAGAAGAAATAACAAATAAGTTTTTATTGTCACCTAAATCAAGTGGTTGAATCATCTTTAATCCACTGACGGCAATAAAGCCGTACAAGGCAATACATACACCACCCATAACACATGGAGGAATAGTAGCTAAGAATGTAGAGAATGGACCAATGAATGATAATACAATAGCAAGAAGCGCGGTAACAAAGATTGTTCTAATAGAGGCATTACCAGAGATTGCAATTGTTCCAACTGATTCTCCATATGTTGTGTTTGGGCATCCTCCAAAGAACGCACCAGCGATAGAACCAACTCCATCACCTAATAATGTTCTATGTAATCCAGGTTCTTGGATTAAGTCTTTATCAATAATAGAACTTAAGTTCTTGTGATCGGCGATATGTTCTGCAAAGACAACAAAGGCAACTGGAACATAGGCCACTAAAACTGTACTTAAATATGTAAAGAAGTGACCAACATCTTTAAAATCTTTGAAGCCTTTGAATGCTTCAACGAATGTGAACTGTGGATACCATTCAATATTTAAGAATTTAGAGAAATCAATAACTTGGAGCCATCCAACATTAGCAAGATGACCAATTAATGTGAATAGGGCCGCTAAAGCGTAACCAGAAAGAATACCGATGATGAATGGAATCATCTTCATCATCTTCTTTCCATAGACTGATGTAATAACAATTACAAATAATGTAACTAAACCGCATAATAATGCGATCCAACTATTAGTGAATAATTCACTAACAACATGGGTAACATAGAAGTTGCCATCTCCTAAGTCAATAGGAGAACCGACAAGAGTAAGATTGCTATAATCGTTAACAACTCCTGAAGTTGTAACATTATGATAAATAGAGCCTTTGAATAAATCTCCAATTGCGTTTCCCGCAAGAGATAAACCGATAATGGCAACAACTGGTCCAATAACCACTGCTGGCATCACTTTGTTAATCCAGTTAGTGCCAACGAATTTAACAATAAGAGCAATGATGACATAGACAAGTCCAGCGAATATTGCACCTAGGATGATACCTAAGTAGCCCATGGATGCGCTTGCCGCGCCTCCAAAGGCTGCAAACATTGAACCAATAAAGGCGAATGAACTACCTAAGAAGACTGGGCTTTTGAATTTTGTGAATAATAAGTAGACAAGTGTTCCAATACCCGCACCAAAAAGTGCCGCGGATTGAGACATACCATTACCAATAATAGATGGAACCGCAATAGTCGCAGCTAAGATGGCTAATAATTGTTGTAAAGCAAAGATAAATGTTTTACCCCAACTTGGTTTGTCATGAACATTGTAGACAAGATTAGTTTTAGACATAACTTTCCCCCTTTAAAACTAAAAAAATACCCACCCTTAAGGTGAGTAAATTAACAAATAATAATATTTAAATAAGAAGAGATAGTGAGACCAAGACCACTTAAATGTTGCAATTTAGTAATCCTTAGTTCTTTTCTTTTCATATTTAAACCTTATTGTTCATAATTTTATTACAACATAATTAATCATTCAATTATAAATTGATGAAAATTTGCTTGAAGTCGCTGTTAATTAACCAAAAAACACCTTGGTTATTCTTATACTATCTTTTAAGGTGTTTACTCATCGTCATATCTTTAGGTGCTTTTTCCGCGATTGTCTTAAAAATCTCATCTATGTCTTCGTTTGACAACGTTGTCTCACTTTTATAATTAGTTATGTAATCTTTAAAATCTTTAAGAGAGATAACGTTATCGACATCTATGTGTCTAATGTTGTTTTTGATAAATACGACCAAAGAAGTAACTTTATATTTGTTATTTAGAGTGTATTCAACAACCTTTTTATGGACATAATTTTGACGAACAGGGTTATAGAAATAATGGGTTTCGTTTCCTATCTTTTGAACCCATTTTTCATCGTATTCTTTACCATAGATTTGTCCTTTATAATTCTTAACTTCAACACAAAAGATTCCATTTGGTCTTATTAACAATTGGTCTATTTGATGAGAATAATTATTCTCATCTAAAAGAAACAAACTTCTAATAGATTTGTAATAACAATCATTAGGAATATTTTTTCTTAACAATACTTCTCCCTCCACCCCTGTAAACGATGGATCATTATCTAAATATTTATATAATCTCATAGTTCGTTGTAGAAGACATACCTAAGCCTTTTAGTTGAGGGAAGATATACCAAATCCAATGCGATTCTTTTCTTCCTCTACTTAGTTCTTCTTTTGCAATTTCATAATCATGTTGTTGTGCTTTAACAAAACGTTCAAGACTCATGGTGTGTTCTCCTTATTCAAATTTGTTATATAGAATAACAATTCGTAAAGAAACAATTATCCATAATTGTTAGACACACAAATTATTGTTTATCTTTTTTAATGGTTATATTAATCCATTTATCACTTCTATCTTTTCTTACATCAAAATAATTGAAGTGGTCCCTAATTTCACAACCGCGGTTTTAAAACGGCAGTCTAGCAGCATCGGCTTTTTTTATAAATAAGTTATATGCTTCGTTTATATCTTTGATACCACAAGATTTTAGATATTCATATGTAGAATCATAATATTTTGAAACTCCGTATGGATCTTCGTAATCATTCGCTTTTGGAATATAGATAACAATACCTTTTCTGGCTCTAGTCAAAAGGACACGATATGAGTTAAGAATGTGTTTCTTTTGTATTTCATCACTTTCCACGAAACGTTTAGGTGTTAGCATCTTTTGTGCGTGCCATTCACCATTTGAATAATACATATCCATGTCCCATCCTAGTAAGGACCAATCTATTTCTAATCCTTGGATATTAAATTCTGATGCTGCAAAAACTAAGGAGTTAGATGAATCTCTTCCTGATTCATCAATCATCCAATTGGCAAAATGCCAATTATCGATATTATCAAAGCATCTACTATATCTTCCTAATATTTTACTGTTGCTACTACAGAGCTTTCCACACCTCTCTCTTCTTCTTGTGTTGCTTAATACAAATTGCTCTGCTAACTTCAAATCACGAGTTATACATATTGGATAATCATTGAATTTAGATATTGCTTCTTTAGCTTTTTCTGGTTTGTTATTCAATAAGGCTTCTGCAAATTCTGAGAGGTTTTTAGCTCTAGGTGTTCTGATTGATGTTCTTAAATATAAACCAGGCAAATCTTCAACCCTAGACATATTTAATAGGGTTTTTGCATAGTTTTTAATGTTATCAGCACTTTGTTCAAATATTTCTTTAGACAGCTTAATATCCCATTCTTTATGTTTCTCAATTAAAGAATTGAACCATACCGCTAATCCGTTTTCGCCAGTATGGATGTCTTGTCCTAAACCAACAAGAGCGACAATTACACCCCATTCTTTTTCTTTAAAGACATCTAAAAGCAAATCGGCTTCAGATAATCCATAATATTTCTTATCAGCGCCTTTTTTAACGAGCCATTTTTGAAGTTGTTTTTCATCCCAAACTCTTTGAGCTTCGTCAAAGATTAAAACATTTTCATCAATGGTTTTCTTTTTGGTGGATATCACATCTTGTTTAAAAGCATGTAGGTCTTGTATAAAGGACTTAACTGCCAACACGGCTTTATATTCACTTGGATATTTTTCTGGATTTTGTTTTCTAGCATCTCTTCCTAATTGGGTGGTTAATACATTAATAAGAGGTCCATTACCTGAGAAAAATAACGCTTCCGGGAGACCGCTATTAGTATTGTTTCTAGTCTTACCCGCTATATCCAATCCAACAAGAGTTTTTCCAGCGCCAGGAACACCGCTTACAAAACAAATAATTTTCTTTTTGTTTTCTCTGGCGTCTTTAACAATGTTTTCTACAGTGTGTTCAGTTATCTTTAAGTTCTCTTCACCGGCATCAAATCTAAAGAAGTCATCAACTTGATTATTCATATAAATACTTCTAGCACTTTGAATAATTGTAGGATTTGGTTTAAATGGCGATTTAATCCAGTCTTCAAATTCCTTTTCGCTTGTTATGACTTCGCTGCCATATTTGCTTCTAATAAGATCGATATATTGTTTCATCTTATTTGTATTAGCTTTAAATAATGTAAACAACTTATCTATTCCTAAATCGGAACTTACTGAACATTCACTATCTGGTGCTTTAGTTGCTACAAGAATAGGAACAACATATTTATTTCTATTTGCTTCATAAAAGTTCTTTAATGCATAACCATAACCATCAGCTTGATCAATATCACTTGGCAAAAATTCTGTCTCGTTGTTTTTGAATTCTAATGAATAAACAACGTCATCCATTAATAAAACAACGTCAATACGCATATTAACTCTGGAGAGAACATACTCAAAAATAATGTAACCTTTTTTATCTTTTAGATAATTTTGCAATATCTTAATTTGATTGGCCCAAGCATTCTTTTGCAAGTGAAGTTCGTATTCATCGCTACTTTCATCACTCTCAGTTAAAAATTCAATAATGTCTCCTGGATATTTGTGACATGCAAATTCTTCAATTGAAGATTCGTAATATGTTCTTCCTGGTGTTTTTCTAAATATGTTTCCCATAAATTCTCTCTTAGTTTTCTGCCTCTTGTTCAAGCTTAATATTATTATTCAACATATAAGTTATTGTTTCTTTGAACTCATTGAAATCAGTATTTTCAAGCATTAAATTCAATCGTTTTTTGTCGTTTAAAGTTAGTTTTTTACAGTTATCGTGATATTTTTCTAGTTCATCAATACCCATCATAAAAGATTTAAATTTAATGCCTGTTTTCTTTCGCAAATGGTTAAGAATATAAAAACCACCGGCATCGATATCTCCATAATGGAAATATTCAATATGTGGAGCGACATTATGTATTTTTAGAATCAATTCTCTTTTGACGGCGTTATGGAAACCTCCTAAATAGATTACAATTGAGTCTTTTTTATTAAATACATCAAATGATGTAAAATTTTCTATCGTATACAAGGCTTTTGCAGATACTTCAAGAACTTCAATTGATTTGATAGCCGTATCCGATAAAGCAAGCGGTTGTCCATAATCATTGAGATTAATTATTTGATTATTCAACTTTATGGTTAGATCTCCTTTTATAAATGTATAAGCAGTGTTTTTGATAACGCCCATACTCGCAATTACATCTTCTTCATCATCAAACGGTTCATCAGAAAATTCTCTAATAATCTTTGAGATTTTTCCTCTTAAGTCATTAAATCTTTTTGAATCAGAAAACAACTTAGCGCAGAAGATTCTCTCCTGGACGTCTTCTTCCAACGAAGACATAGCTTCGATGGCTTTGCATATATCAGATAAATCATTTTCAGTAGGAACATATTGTTGAACGGTTGTTAATTTCTTTTCATCCAAAAGTTCTAACATTCTCTTGGAGAAATCTCGGACTATCTGGCAGCTGTTTAGTTTAGTTTGGAATAAATCCTTATAACGGGCAATCAAATCCTTAGGATTGGCTCTTTTGAGATATTTATATAGTTTTTCGATTGATTCGTCATCTAAATTCAAGACTAAAGACTGTAGTTGTCCGTTTCTAGTATAAAAGGCTTTAGCAAATCCTGCTCTTTCAATTCTTTGAATAGCAACATCAAGCTCGCCATTATCGTTGTTTCTGTGTTTGTCAAAAACACTATGAGTGATGTCTAACTTAATATCTTTATGAACTTTGTTCTGCCCTTTAGATACTTTGCTTCTTTCATAGGCATTTATAAGAGCTGTTAAGATTTCTGATTCTAAATTCATTATTTGACCTCTTTAGAAATTGTTTCAAAAACAGCTACACTATTATCTACCTTAGCGAGCGAAATAATATTGTCTGCATACGGAGAAATATAACCAAATCTGGATGAAGGAACAGAAATAATTAATTGGATATTTAATTCTTTATAGAATTCCAACATCTGTTTAATTCTTTCGCCATCCATGTTGTTGAATGCTTCATCAAATACAACCAATGAGCATGGAGAATATTTATTCTTTTCCGGTTGACTAACAACACTCTGGAATGCGCCAGCAATAAGAGCATAGAAAGGAGTTTGTGTTTCGCCGCCAGATTTTGAATCTTGGTTTTTACTATAGAACAATGTACCAACGTTGTTATTGATATTGATTTTAATGTCGTAGTTTAAATAATTACGATAATCTAATAATTCTTTTCTAAGTTTCTTAAAATCATTATCATCTTCATTTGTTGATAAAACTTCAAAGACCTTCTTCATTATCTCTTGACTTTCAGCATCTAAATCTTCAGTTAAGATATTGTTCTCAACAGTATCTTGATTCGTTTCCATAGCAATGCGATATACTCCGGAAAGCAGCAAATCTTTGCTTCTCTGTGTGTAAAATTCAAAGACTTCATTATCAGTACCAAATGGGTGTTTTTTTAGAACTCGATTGAGTTCGTTAATATCCATTTTGGCATTAGTAATGGCGTTTCTAATTTTTGAAATAAAGTGTTCGCGTAATTCTTGAACTGACCTTTCCTTAGCTTTTTCTACATCAGGTTCAAGTTTTGCTAATTCATCATTAACGATTTTGTTATATCTCTTAACAAATGATAGATAATTATCGACATCTGGTTTTAATTCATTTGGATAAGAATGACAATAATCCAACATAGCTTTAGAAATAATTTGTTCATAATTCTTAATTTGAGCAGACGCGGTTCCTGAACGCTGGAAAGCCATCTCATATAATTTTTTACCTTCTAAATTCTCGGATAGTGAATTGATCATGTCTTCGATATCAGCATTCTTTCTAAGGCATAACGAAAATTTGCTATTGAATTCATCTGTTTTGTCTTTAATTTTTTCTACAGACGTCTTATTAGCATTGCTTCTCGCGCCGATATTCCTTTCAAGTTTCTTGTTCTCTTCGGTTAACTTATCGGCTTCAACTTTTTCTTTGAACGCCATTTTCTTATAATGAGCAATCGTCTCACTTCTGTTAAGAAGATCACCATTACCATCTACAAGCTCTTTGATTCTATCTTCAAGTCCTTTTTCTTTTTTGAACAACGACACTTCTACTTCCCAAAAATTGTCATATTTAAGCAATTCCTTGATAGAAGACTCTTCGATCCTTTGTCTTAAAATATTACATGTAGAAACAGTCTTATCAAACGTAGTTTTGTCGCCAGCAACTTTATTTCTCTCTTCTTTTGCTTTCACTAAACGAATTTTGATTGATTCCTGCCCAATATAAGATTTCAGTCCAGCCTCTTTGTTGACATGCTTTACTGTGTGACCATCAAAGTAGACGCCTTCTTTAGTAATAGCACGTTGACCTTCGATAAAATCATCAACAGATTCAACACAAATTATGTCATTCAAAAGGAATCTTAGATAATTTGTTGGTTCAGTTAATTCGACATATGTTTGTTTTGATTCATCGAATCTAACAGCTTGGACTTTGCTGGCTAGTGAATTTGGATTCAAATCTTGGCTTAAAGGTAATGATGTAATAACACCCACACCAAAGTAATCTTTTAATTTTGGATTTCTTTCAAAGCATTCTTTAGCGATGTTAATAAAATCCTTCTTACCAATAAACAAATCAAATCTGCTTCTGTCTAAATATCCTTCAACAGCATATCTCCATTGTTCATCCTTAATTTCTAATAGGTTGCAGAACGGTAATATCTGTGGATTTGATATACCTTTCTTATTAAGAATTTCTTGTTTGATACTCTCGATTAAATGGTTTACATAAACTGGATAATCATATGATCCAGCATCTAGACTCTTAATTTCCTTATCTAGTTCGCGAAGAACATCTTCGAGTTTCTTCGATTCGATACTCGCAACTTTCCAATCATCCTCGTTTTTATTGGATATGTCTTCAAGTCTTTCTTTATATTTAGATAAAACATTTAAATACTCTTGGTAGTTTTTCTTATTAATAACATTAGATAGGTCTAAAGATGTGCCAAGTTTTTTTGCCAAAATGGACTCTTCGTTGATCGAAGATATCCAAGACTCAATTTCCTTTTGTACTTTAGTAATTTCCTCTAAGCATTCTTTTTGAAGTTTCTTTGTTTCTTTAAGAGCATTGTATGCTTCATCTTCTTCTAGACGTTTTGCCTCTACTTCATAATTGAGTTTATCGGTATTATGTTTTTCAATAAGTTTTCCGTTTGATTTAATAACGGTTTCTGCCATTTCAATTTCACGATTGTTAGTTTTGATTGATTCATTTTCCATTTGTATGGTTGATTTAATCATAAGTAAATCAAACGCATCTTTTTCTTTGAGAGCCAATTCATATTTATCTTTATAATTGAAAATCGGCTCAAGAAGTTCTTTTCTTCTTAATTCATTTTGGAGAATGACTTGTAGTTCTCTATAATCATCCATTGAACCTTTGATAGTTGTTAAATCAATAGATTGTTCTGGAAGTAAAAAATCAATAGCAAATCTATTGATATCATTAAGAGGTTCAAAAGACATCGCTTTAGTAAATAGTGTGTCATACTTTTTTGGAACACCTAAAGCATCTCTAACAGCTTTTGCTCTAGCCACATTGCTTGATCTTGGTTGCCCAACCCTAGCGATATTTAATCTCTGTGCTTGACCTTCTCTATAAAGACTGTCAAAGCTTCTAACATTACCGCTTTCAGTAAAGAATAATGCGTCGTTCCATTTATCACCTTTAATTTCATAAAAGTCTACAGATGATAATTGATTGCTAACTAATTGGATAACACATCCTAAAATGTATGCCTTCCCTAAAAGTGTATCAAAATATTCTATAGCAACATGACCTATGATATCGGTTTGTTCTCTTAAAAATTCTTTGTTTTCAACGCCGATTCTGGCCTTTAGATAGTTCTCAACAGTTCTGCCATGAGAAAGCGTATTAGCAGCCATATTAAATTTGCATGTACCACCGCTTTGTAAATAATGAATGGCATCAAGTATGGTCGATTTACCTGTACCGTTTTCACCAGTAATGACATTTATATCAGAGAAGTCAATTTCCTGATCTTCAAAGAAATGCCAATTAATCAATCTCAGTTTCTTTATCTTCTTCATTTGTTGACACTCCTTTATATTTAGTTATTCTTTCATTGAGTTCATCTAGACTAGTGGAATCCACTACCAAACTAATCGTTTTATAGATCACTATTGGTGTAGTTCCAACAGTAATATCACCATTGAAATCAATGAGTTTATATCTTCTCAGTGCTTTTAATACGTTTCTAAATTCAACACTTCTTCCATCAAAAGAATTATAAATATCGGTTTTAGTAATTTCTGACGCTATATGATTCACTGTGGTTGAGATTTGTGAATTGATTGATGCTTTTCTACTTTCATCATAAGCGATAGATCTAAGTACTAAAGTTGTAACTGTTTCAAGCTTATTAAGTTTAACTCTATTACTGTCTAATTCGGTTTTGATGAATATAATGCCTTTTTCAGCATCGTGATTAAGGGCAAAGTCCATAATTGCAAAATATGGTCTAAGGGAAGGAATTAAATCTTTTGCATTGGAGTAATCTTTGCGTTCGTTTTCTTTTTCTCGAACAATAAATGTTTCATCTAAAAGCTTCAAAGAAATCTTTGTGAAAATTTCCCTTTCTGAATCTTTTAGTTTTCCATATTCTTCGTTAAATTGTTTTAACGCTTCGCTTTTTGTCATTTTTAATTCTCCTTCCTTCGAATTATCTCATAATTATCTACAATGTATTTCAAACAATCAAATGTTTGATTCTTCAGTTTGTTCACCGTATAGCTCGAACTACTGTTTGTGCTATATACCGGGATGAGCATCATCTTAATGAAGTCTTCAATGTTATCGACATGTAATTCATTTGCTAACAATTTATCTCTCTCACCGAGTTGTTCAAGAACGAACTTATTAACGGATTGAAATGAATACATTTCCCTTTGTTTTATTAACTCTTCAGCCTTAGCTAAAGCTTCAGGATTAATCTCGTGCTTGATAAATGGTGTTTCTTTAGGAGCAATCTTTGACAATGCCCTTGCAGTGAATAGAGACTTATTATCTGTTTGATCAAATGAATAAAAGTCAAAATCAGTTTCAAACTCATCTTCTAAGGCAGATTGTTTAATCACCTTTAAAAGATTATTAATATCGCCTTTGATATCTCTTTCGTTATTAAGTCTGAAATTGATTCTGTCTACTGAACTTGACGTATATGAGTAGTTTCTAGCTGCAATATCTGATATTGATTGCTCAATTGTTTCTATTTGAAACAACACTTTCTCATAGACTTGTTCGATGTATCTTTTTGCTTTAAGTCTTTCTGATTCGTCTTCAACTTTTAAACCTTTAGTCTTGCAGTAATCGTCGATTACCTGATTCATGGTTTCGTCAATTTGCAAATCATAAATTTTGTTTGTAATAGCTAACGAATACTTGTTTGGATTATTCTTTGTATACAAATTGTGAAAGGAAATATATGCAGAAAGCTTTTGATAATCGATGGTGAGCCTTTTTAGAATTTCTCTTTCGTCTAATGATGAATCAGACATTGCTTTGTCAACAAAACGTTTAATCTTTGAGTTGATTGAAAGAATAGATTTTTCCAAATCCTTTGAAGCGATTTCAATGCTTTCCACTGATGTTGTGGCGTTCTTATAATCAAAATCTCTTATATTTCTATAAAGCGAGAGCAAAGCAGTCGACTGTTCTTTAGCGTCTGTCTCTTCTTGAATTAGTTTCATCAATGAATCAAAAATTTCTAAGTACGCGTCTGTCCTAGAAACAATGTCGATAAAATCTTGGTTTCTATCCCTATCGAGCCACCCTCTCTTTTCTAGGTAAGTGATAAAAATGTTTGCCTTTTGATTGTGTTGGTTTGTTCCCCCATATACTTCATATGTTTCTTCATCGCCAATGTCATCGCCCACGTCCTCAATATGCATTACTTTTATCTGTTCTGCGATATAATCTATCAATCTTTTGCGTTCAACAGTAACCTGAGAACCAAAGAAATGTGATATTTCTGTAATCAACAAAAAATTGGATACTCTGTTCCTACCAGATAATACCCCGAAGAAATTTGGATTAATGATATCAAATAAATTGGTTGCCATATTTCTTAAAATATAAATATATTATTTACATATATGAATGAATCATAGTTTGTTATATTTATTTGCTTTTCCCTTAGCTTTGCTAACTGGATACTTCCTTTCGTTTTGTTCCATCTTAGCGTTCACTATATCATCTTCATCAAGGCCAAGCTTGTCCAGCATATTTCTGCAATAAACAAGAACGTCAGCAAGTTCTTCTTTCACTTCATTAATATCAAAATGTTCCTCGTCCCACTGAAAGCATTCCAAAAGTTCGTTTGCTTCAATAGAAATGGATTTAGCTAAATTAGCAGGGGAATGAAATTGATCCCAGTCTCTATCTTCGGTGAATTTTCTTATACGTTGTATTGTTTCTGGTTTCATATTACTTATTCTCCAATTTCTTTTTCATCTCTTTGGCCTTGTTTAGCTTCTCTCTGAGATAGTTTGCTAAAGCTTTATCTTCACAATATACATAGCAACCGTATTTGCCTCTGGAAAGAAGCGTTTTATAGGTATTCCTAATGATTTTGTCACCAAGTTTATCCCTGGTTTCTTCATCGACATATCTAGGCCATTTAACAGTAGCGTCAGATTTCGCTCTTTTTGTTCTATCAGCAATAACCTTGCCATTTTCATAACGTAAATCTTGGCCAATGATGATTCCGACATAATCAAATTCAAGACCTTGCGTTGAATGAATGCATCCAACTTGTTCGAATGAGTCTTCATCAAAGGCAAAAGTATCAGTTGTAAAGTTCCATTGAGCTTTAAAACCATTTTCTAGATAAATATCGTATTTTGTTTTATCTTTTTGACTATTCCAAGGATAACAATAACCCGCTATCATACGAGCTTTATTTTTGTTGTTCTTTTTTCTAAGAGCCTCTTTCATATCGTTAGGATCGTCAAAAATTTCAATATCATAATCTAAGTCAAAATAGTTATAGTTGGCGGTTTCTCTTATTTGAAGAACGCTATCTAAGAATGCAAGATATCCATCTGATCCATTACATCTAAACTGAGACTTTAATTCTAATGATTTGCCGTCATGAACCTTGCTACCCAATTCTCTTGCCCATTTTTTAATCTCAGCAATTGAACCAATATCAGTTGAAGCAATTACTTGATCTTCATCGATGAAGAAAACACTAATTTTTGCAGCATTTATTATTTCTTTAACTTGGTTTTCACCTAAATTATGAAACATACCAGATTTTTCATTTAATCGATGGGCTTCATCGCATAACAAACAATCAAAAGTATTTCTCGGTGTATTTACAAAATTACCCGAACCTTTAAACAATCCTTTTAAATATGATTTATCATATTTGCCACGGACCAACGATTCCGAGAAAGCTCTACGAGGAGCGCCATTTTTTGAAACATAGTTAGCGGTGTATCCATTATTAATAATTTTGGCTAATAAGTTGACTGCAATAACGCTTTTTCCAGTACCTGGTCCACCTTTAACTATCACGGTGTGCTTTTCATCTTTGCCAATGGCGTTTTCAACCAATTTCAAGATTGTAGAATATGCCACTAATTGTTCGTCAATCATTTCAAATTCTTTGTTACCATTTAAAATACTTCCTACAGCATCTTGTAATGCCTTTGATGGTTTTAATTTCCCGTGATCGATAATGTCATAAAGTTTTTTGTTTGATGGTTGAGCTACATATTTTGCAATGAAGTTTTGAAGGGCTGCACCATCCTCCATCAAAAAGACAGGAGCGGATTCGATTGCTTCATTATATTTTGGATGAAGTATTTCGTTTCTATATTGATTCTCATAGTTATGAAGATAAGCGCATGGTATTAAATTAATTTTATTAATAGCGACATCTTCATTAAAATTCTCAATTAGTTTTGCATAAGCATAAGCTTGCTGAGATGGGTGGGCTACTTCTCTATCTTCCCCTCCAGTGAATGCAATAACAACATTTTCTCTAGATGTTGCAGTGCATTTATCCCATTGTTTCAATTCAACGATAACAACATTGTCTGAAATACCGTTGTTACCCGCTATCATGAAATCAACACGTTTAGAAGTTAGGGGTATTTGAAATTCAATAGCCACTTCAACATCGTCACTAATTCTGTTATCAGTCAATATATTTGCCATTCTTGGAAGAGAGTTTCTCCAAGATGCATATTCAGCGTAGTGTTCTTTGGGAATACCAAGTTCTTTGAAAAGATGATCAATTTTAGAACTGATCAAGCCATTTATAACATCTCTTCTAAATGAAGTATTTGTCCCTTGATAAACTATCATCCAAAACCCAACTTTAAAAAAATTATAGCACTTACGGTGATCGTTTGCACGATAATGTGCGCCATCGCATTAAACGATATTGGGTCAATAATATAAAGGAAGTTATTTGCTTTAGACCATACACAATAGCAGCAAGAGACCCTCAATACCGCAGCACATTATTTGATTGGGTTCGTTCAAAATGATCTTGCCTGCTATGGCAATAATCTTTTTACCAATGAGACCGCATGAATGCGAATTAGTGTTTGCTTAGCAAACAACTCCTAATATTCAAAATAATTATTTTCGAAATCAATCCAAATATTCCCAGTGATAGAACCTTTTGCTTCCTACTCTAACAATATGTTTTTTCTTTTCTAGAGTCTTTATTATATTTTTTATTGTTTTCAAAGAACAATTCTTGAATGCTTGTTCTAAATCTCTGTATTGGCAATTTGGATTATTCTTGATGAATTGAAAAAACGCATCTTCCTCATAAGTTAATTTACAAATCATCTTTGTATATTCTTCTTTAGAATACTCATTAAGTTCTATTTTCGAAATATTGATCCTGCAATATTGTGGCAAATCACCAAAGCCTCCACCGATGTTTATGTGTAAATAGTAGGTTTCTCTTGCTTTTGCTTGGTAAAACAATTGATATGCAATCTTGCTATCAAGATAACCGAGTTTATTAACTGCCGGAGAAACTGTTTTAATTTCCATTACTGCGGTTTCACTAGATAAATCGCACAATGCCAAAACTTTTTTGTTCTCGGAAAGAACCAACTCTTGACTAAGTATTTTTTCATTAACAAAAATGTTGTTTTTAATAAACTTGAGTGTTGATTTGAGTTCATCTTTTATTATTAGAGCGACATAATTTACCTCTTTTATATATTCTTTGTCTTTATCATCTAAAGCCTCAACAAGACCGTCTTTATTTGTTACAATTGGGATTTCTTGAATATTGGTTTCAATAGTGGCAATTTTTTCTAATTGCATTTTATTTTTATATAGAAAGAGATAGTTGTTTTGTTCGACCGCGCCCAAACTAGCAAAGATTATGTTTTCTAAAGAAATGCCAGTAATGTTCGTGTCAAATCTTTTAATTTTTTTAAGTGTTTTTTTAGATACTTCATGACAGAAAACAGGTTTGACCACACCCAAAACATATCTAATAGGAATGTCAGTGTATTGATAAATTTTAGGATTGTTCAGCAAAACGGTGATCGGAACCACATAATTTTCATTAAATTTGAAGTAGCTATTACCAATCCTAATTGGCTTATACTCTATAAATTTTTCAAACAGCTTCCATTCAAGCAAACAATCGTTTATACCAGAGTGAACCTCTTCCACACCTTCTATTTTAAATAGCTTGCACATATTATCTTTGCTAGCGCTTCCTGCTAGCTCAAACACACCTGATGGAATATGTCTTTTAATATTCTCAAACTTCAAATTTTCAAAACCAGTTAATCCATGTCTTTGAAAATAGTTTTGAACAAATGAAGAATCAAAATCGTCCGGACCATACACTAAAAGTGTTTTATTATTTAAATCAAAAAAATCAACTATTTTATTAGCCTCTTCTTGGTTAATATGTACTCTACTTCTTAAAACGAAATCGCTTATCCCGTTTATATGAGTTGTCTTAACGGAAGGTTGCATATCTAAGGGTAGAAATCTGTTGTAACACACTTTTTTATAAGGATCATAAATAGATATTGAAAGCAAATCGTCTTTCTTTTTACTTAGTCCGTTTGTTTCGACATCTAAAACAACATAGTTCTTTGCGAAATCATTATTTGATTCATATTCAACATCAATTAATGATTTTTGAAAGCAATCCCCGCTTTCTGCTGGTGAATATGGTTTATATTCCGGAATTTTTAGAATTGCTTTCTTATACTTTCTGAGAGCGTTTTTGACTTTATTATCATTCGGATTATTCTCTAATTGCTTTTTATATTTTGCGATTCTTTTGTTTATTGCCTCATATTCTGTTTTCCCGTCTCGCAAGGCTATAACAAAATAATCAAACCTGTCATCAATATCCATTCCAAAATTAGTAAAAACGGTTTTATATTTTACAATTATTCCAAAACTCTCAGTCATGTAATACTCTGCGTTTTCATTAATGCTATATTGTATAGAAAAAGAATCAGTGATTTTAATATAATCATCAAGACTTATATACTTAACTCTAGAATCAGAAAACAACTTCATAGATAAATTATAATTTATTTTTCATGGCGAATTCATTGTTTTTTGTTTATACCAGGAAAATCCTTTTTGTATTAATTTTTCAGTTAAATCAGACAATAAATTTTGTTTAATTTCTTTATTAATATAATTAAAAAGTATGTGCTAAACCATACTCGTCTCGAGACATTGATTTCTCCTTTCATATTCAAGCGTTGGTCCGCATGAATATTGTAAGGAGATTTTATTATTTGGGCAAAACTACAAGTTTTACCTCCACCCCAAACTATCTGTGGGTTTTAACTCGCTCATCGTTCGCACGATGGCACAAACAAAAAAGCCCACCGAAGTGAGCTTCATATGGTTTCATTACACAAAGCCAAGATTAGGATTGCTTTTTGTGGTCTTTATACACCCATATTAATTCTAAATATTCAACTGATATTGTATAACATCCGACAGATTCTTTGTTGCCATCAAAAAACTCTACTTCATAATCGCTATCCGAATATTTTTCAAGAATTGTTCCTTCAAATCCAACCTCTAAATCTTCAAATGGTTTAATTAATTTTACGCAGTCAAATAATTCCATATTTTTCCCTCCGTTATTTATCTTTTTTTCCGGGCATTATAGTAATTAAGCGCCATGTCGTTTTGCCATTATCTTGTTGAATAACGACTATAACATTTGCGTGATGGTATTTTCCATCATTTCCCTTTATTTTGGTGCTAAATGTGCATTTAGTGCCATAAATAGTTTTGGTCACTGTATCAGGAGTTTTACCATTAATTGCTTCGCTTATCGCATTATGAAGTTTGACGCCATCTCCTTTATTATACCCAAGTGTTTCGCTCAAGAATTTGGCTTTTGATCCACCATCTTTATGATTTTTATCTAGTAAATAATTTTCATATTTGTTCGCACTATCTACATAACTTAAATTTGATGAATTGAAAGGTGTGTTCTTAACCGATAATTCTTCCAGCTTTGTGTCAACGGAATTTGTTTCGTCGTTAGGATTGCCTTTTGAATTAGTGGTAAGTCCTGTATTTCTAGTCTTCCCCATTTGGATCGACCTCAGAAAGAATCTTGTTTCTTTCCTTCAATACATTATTTGGAACAACAATTTCTATTCCTCGATTGGAAGCATATTCAAAAAGCCCTTTTGTTTTTTCATCATTAATCAATACGCTATATACAATAATCTTCTTAAGCTTTTTAAGATTATCAACAGTGTATTCGATTGCTTTGCTAAGCAATTCTCTTTCTGATGTCTCCTTAACAGAGCCTTTAATGCTAAACGCGACTACTTCGCAGTTTTGCATGCCATCAAGCATGACATCGAAATAATTCTCGTTGGCATACGTTACATTTGGAATAACTATAATATTTAGCTCAAATAGCATCCAAAGCGACACAATTCTTGCCTTGAAGAGTCTATATATATTTTCAACTCTAGGAATGTCGCCACATTGGGAATAATCTGGAGCAATGGCATATTTTACTCCCTCTAGTTTCTCTTTGATCTTCTTAAGCTTTGCTTGATCATTGTAATAAATAGCATTATAAATGCCATCTATCGTGTCAAATTTCTTGTCGAAGATGTAGAAGCAAACCCACGTATTCTCTGTTTTGAAATAATTGCACCTTTCAGAATAGAGAGCGAGGTAGTCTGGACTTAGCACGTTAGGACAATTTACATATGGCAAGTCGTATTTACCGACAAGATATGTTTTGTTCGTTAAATCCACGAAATTTAGGTTAAGTAGTTCTTTTAGGTTTTTCTTCTTCACCATAACCCACCATGAAGAAGAACATTAAATTGTGATTTCATCATAATGTTGATCTTTCCTTTCCGAGGCCGCACCTCTTTTTGACAAAATCACCACTATAAGTTATAATCACAATTGTCTAGGTCGCGATATTAACTTATCGTGATGGCGTCCATCTCATGATGGGCGTTTTTTAATAGTTAACGACTAATAAACATAGAAATGAATAACTGCTCGTAGTCGGTTAACTTATCATGGCCGTATAGCTGCCTATTAGTAGCAGCTGATAAGGCGTTGCCAGCAGCTTCAATTGATATGTCGAAGTCACTAACGATATCTTCTAGATATCTGCCAACGTATGGCATCACTAGACAGGTTGGAGCAAGAATGTATCTAGCGAAATGATTTGCTAAATCTTCTTGTTTTTCTGTTGGATCCCTTTCTAGAAATACAACATGTTTAATCTCATGCGCTATCGTAGAACGAATGCGATAAGGTGACGCGGAGTCATTGTAGAAGGTATAAAATTTCAATTCTCCATCAACCATTTTGAAGATAGTGAATCCATCTTTTGTCTCATCACATTCCTTAATTTTATTTAACTGTTCTTCGGTAAGCGCTGAATATTTAATGAGAACAATGTCTAGATCCTTTGCAAGTTTGAATACATCAAGAACCTTTTCTAAATGGCCATAATCCATCCTTAATTGCAAAGCAACGCTATCAACTTTTTCATAGTCCTTTGGAGAATGCCTCATTATTTTCCTCCAAATAACACCTTGATGAGCTCGGCCTTCTGAGCATCGCTCAACTTAGATTTGTTTCTTGTCACAACGCACATTGTTTCATCAAAAGCATCAGATGGAATAAATGGGTTTTCCTCTTCGCCAAGCAAATAAGATGCCGTGACATTGAAAACTTTTGAGATTTTCGCGAGAATATCCATCCTTGGTTGCAACGCACCAGATAGATATCTGCTAATTGATGATTCAGAAATACCAGAAAGTTTAGCTAATTCTTTTTGAGAGATATTGTCCCTTATCATTAGCTCCTTTACTTTGTTTGAGAATTCTGACATCATTTCTTCCTCCTTTTGCTCTAAAAATCTAGAGACACTATTATATTAACAATTTCATTTCTGCAAGTCAAGCAATTTCATATACGGAAAAATATCATTTTATTTTTAAGAATGACACTTTTCTTTTAATACTTTGTATTAATCCTTTCTCTATGACACATAGCAAGGATTATTTCTCATTGAAAAATTAAGAGGGGGTTGATATTTTCCCTCTTAACGTTTTACTTCGTCTCTATCGTGAAGCCATATGAAACAACACTATCACCAGAGATGAATGTTCGCACAGCAGAACTTTGGCCTTTGTGAAGTTTCTTCATCAATGTTTCCATGTTCTTCATGATTTCTTTGTTCTCATTTCCGAATAATCTTTTGTCGAATACATGGAAATACGCCAGTTTGGTGGATCCAATCCAGCGGGAAATCAAATGGAGTATAGCGTTAGATTGATTATTTAATGCATTTGATAAGGACTTGATGATCTCCTGCGTTTCTTTATGGTATTCTTCGCTTTGGGTGATTGTGTATCCTTCGCCGTCTTCGTCCATGATAACTTCCCAATGACCATCGACATATTTGTTTTCGACCCTTAGATCCGGGTTTTCTTCCATGAGCTTATCCACCACTTGGCAAGCTTCTCTAGCCACCAATGCTACCGCGGCTATAAGTTTTCCGGATTTGTGAGCGATCACCTTATCGTAATAAGGCAAATTTGCTTCTACATGCCAACAGCCATCATCTCCTTTTTCTTCCTGAATTACAGCATATTTGTAATTTGGATCGACTTTGCTAGCCCAGTATTCTAGCCATAATAATCTTGTTGCGATTTTCATATTTTTCCTCCTTGTGTACATATTTGGAAAATCGATTCCTTTGTAGAATTTGATTTTTTTGCGAGCAAAATAACTATCCACCGGACAATCCGGTGGTTTTACATAGACGGGCAGATATTAGCCCTCTATTACTAGCCGCCCTCCTCAAGGGCGAAATGCGGACCACCGCTTGCTTTTGTCCTTAGCTACCCGTGAACGGGTCTTCGTCG
>JAFVUY010000258.1 GCA_017502465.1 Bacilli bacterium
TAACAACGAGAAATGTTCCATTCAAAATTGGTAAATCAACAGAAGATTGTGAGATTGACAAAAAATGGAAAATAATTATTAACCAAGAAATAGAAATAGACGAATGATACCCGAATTTGCGATTAGAGAATGGAATGAAGTCGTTCCCTGGACTGAATCAGAACAGGTAGAACAAGATCTGCTTATTTGTAGAGCCCTAACTGAAATTTATAAGGATGAGTATTTGGCTTCTCATCTAGCATTTCGTGGTGGTACGGCTCTACACAAGCTATATCTTTCGCCTCAACCTCGTTATAGTGAGGATATTGACTTGGTTCAGATTAAAGCGGAACCTATTAAAGATACATACGACCATATTAGAGAAGCATTGTCTTTTCTTGGAGAACCAAAGGTGAAGCAGAAGAGAAACAATAACACTTTGATATTTAGGATGGAATCTGAAATACCTCCTGTTGTACCTATTCATTTAAAGGTGGAAATAAACTGCAAGGAACACTTCAATGTATTGCCAATGCAAGAAATGCCATTTTCCGTTTCAAACAAATGGTATCAAGGAGAATGTAATGTTCTTACTTACCAACTTGATGAACTTGTAGGCACTAAACTTAGAGCATTATATCAGAGACGGAAAGGAAGAGACTTGTATGATTTATATAAAGCTTTGACAACCAAAGAACTTAATATTGATAATGTGCTTAAATGCTATCATCAATATATGGATTTCGTGGTAGATCATATTCCTACATATAAGGAGTTTATTATTAACATGGAAGATAAGATGCAAGATGAAGAGTTTTTGGGAGATACTCAACAATTACTTCGTCCTGACGAAAACTTTAATCCTCAAGATGGTTATGAAATTGTTCGTTCACTGTTAATTGATAAACTGCAAAAATAGATAATTGATAAGAGATTTAAAATAGTTTCTTCAATCACAAGGATTTACATTTATAAAAATATAATCATATGGCTGAACTTCTAACGGCAACAGGAATTTATTATCGCAATGAACTTCGTTCTATCCACAAGAATGGCATAAAGTTACAGCCCGTATATGAGGCCTTTACTAATTCTTGGGAATCTATACTTGAGAAGTATACAGCAGAACATTTGAATTTAGGTTCGATAGTTATTGAGTTCCATTATAATGTTGGTATGTTTGAAGAAGATAAAGAAAACAACCTAAAGACTCTTCAGAAAATAATAATAACAGACAATGGCATAGGACTTAATGTAGCAAGTTTTACAAGACTACTGAATCTACGTGACAATAGTAAATCTAAAAATAATAAAGGTACAGGTAGAATACAATATCTTCATTATTTTGATGATACAATCTTTGAGAGCGTATATAAAGTTGGAGATAATAATTTCCGCAAGATATGCTTAACTTTATCAAAGAAGGAGGCATTTTTACAGGCAAATGCTATCTTACGTAAAGATTTTGATGAAGAAACAGATATTAACAAAACATATGCGAAAGTTGAGTTGCATACAATCTTAGACTATAAGAATGATGCCAAATACTATAATGCGTTATTATTAAGCGATGTGAAATCTGAGTTAATAACACATTTCTTGTCACGGCTATGTGAAAGCCGAGAGTTATTGCCTAAAATTAAATTAGTTAGATTCGAGAATGATAAAGAAACAGAATCTTTAACAATAACCGATCAGGATATTCCTATACCTGAACATTCTGTTGAAGTAGAAGCTCATTACAGTAAACTGGATGATAAAAACAAGGTTCAAGAAATAGATAGAACAGAAAAGTTTACCTTATTGGCTTTCGTGCAACCAGAGGATAAATTAAAGAAGAATTCTATATTTTTTGTAAGTAATGGTGCATTAGCGCAAGAAGAAAAGGTTGATGGCTTGCCCAAAACGGATGTTATAAATGGTAACAGATATATGTTTCTTCTCAGAGGAGACTATTTTAATGATGTTGATGATGATCTACGTGGTAATCTCCATTTAGTAAAGGAGTCTGAATTCAAAAAACAATCTGAGGGCAACTTATTTCCGGAAGAATGCTTACTTGTGGAAAGCATCAAATCATCAACTAACATAAAGATTGCAAGTTTGTATAGAGAATTTCAAGAAAAGAGAAACCAAGCTATTTTGAATCTTGAACAGCTACAAAATATGTTTCATTTGGATGAAGAAGCTATAACAAAAGTAAGGAAGTCTCTAAAATCCTCTGATACAGACGAACAAATACTTAGGATTATATACGAAGCAGATACGGAAGTTGCTGCCAAACGTGATGCTGAAATTAAGAAGAGATATGAGCTATTAAAAAGAATATCGCCTGCTGAACCTAATTATCAAGAAAGACTATCTCAAGAAGTGAATGACTTCGTTAGGTTAGTTCCATTGCAAAATCGAACTAACGTA